>JAUXYM010000071.1 GCA_030694365.1 Nevskia sp.
GATGGCAGGAAGTGACTCAGGGTTGTAGACCGCGCCGGCCGCCTCAATAACAAAAAACATATTGATTTTGTTATTGATTCGGCCACGTGCCGACCTCGCCGGGAAGATCAGGCATCAAATTCAGACGTATCACCTTGTTCAACTATTTCGTGGCCGAATCAATAATCTGCTGGGGCCCGAAACCATAACGATGCCGGCGACCGCTGGCGGTGCACTGAACTCATGGAGATTTCATCATGCTGATGCGCAAAGAAAACTGGACCGTTACCGTCGCCGCGATGTTTCTGGCGGGCTGCAACAGCAGCGTTACCGCGCCCCCGGTGACGACACCGCCACCCTCCGCCGTGATCACCGACAGCTATGTGGTCACCAGCGCCAACCGGCTGCTCGGCTTCAATGTCGCCGGCATCGGTGCGACCCAGATCAGCAATCCGATCAGCGGCCTCGTCACCGGTGATGTGGTGCTGGATCTGGCGTTCCGGCCGCGTGATGGCCTGCTGTATGCGCTGGTCCTCAACGGCACAAGCGCCCGCGTGGTCCGCATCGACCCGACCACCGGTGCCGCGACTGCCGTCAGCACGCTGGCTGCCGATCCGACCGACGCGACGACGCCGTATACCGGCCTCTCCGGTGCCCGCTTCGGCATCGATTTCAATCCGGTGCCGGATCGCCTGCGGGTGATTTCCGATACCGGCCAGAACCTGCGCATCAACGTCGACACCGGCCTGACCTTCACCGACACCGCGCTGAACGGCGCTGCCACCGGGGCCTCGGCGACCTCGTACACCAACGCCTTCAACGCCGCCTGTCGCACCCAGCAGTTCGCGATCGATCCGCTCAGCGGCCAGTTGTTCCAGCAGAACCCGCCGAATGATGGCGTGCTGACCGCGATCGGCAGCCTCGGCCTCAGCGTCGACTCGATCGCCGGCTTCGATATCGCCACCGCCGGCAGCGGTGCCAACAGCGGCTACGCGCTGCTGACGACCACGATTCCAGCCGCTGGCACCGACCCGGCCGTGACCTCGACCGACGTCTACACCGTCAGCCTGACCACCGGCGCAGCGACCCAGACCGGCACCATCACCCTCGATCCGGGCGAATCGGCCAGCGGCTTTGCCGTGCGTCCCTTCGATCGCTCGCCGGTCCAGGTGCCGGGCGAGCTGGTCGGCCTGACCAACGCCAATGGCTACGTCAGCTTCAACCGCGGCTCGCCGGCCAAGCTGTGCACCAGTGGCACGGTCAGCGGCCTGCCGGACGGCACCGATCTGCTCGGCATCGACACCCGCCCGGTCACCGGCGGCATCGTCGGCCTCGGCAGCGACAACAAGCTGTATTCGCTGAGCAATACCGGCGTCACCGGCGAACTGTGTCCGCTGGCCACCGACCCGGCCGACACCACGTTGCCGTACTCGGTGCTGCCAGTCGGCGCCCGCTACGGCGTCGGTTTCAACCCGGTGCCTGACCGCCTGAGAGTGATCGCCGATACCGGCTTGAACCTGCGGATCAATCCGAACCTGAACACCGCCGGCCAGTGCCTGGTCACCACCGACACGGTGATTTCCGGCGCCACCTCGGTGAGCGGTGCGGCCTACACCAACACGGTGCCGGCAGCGGTGGCGACGACGCTGTACGCGATCGACAGCGGTGCCGACACGCTGCTGCGGATCGGCAACAACCCGGCCAACGGCATTGCCGGCGATCCGGGCAACCCGAACAGCGGCGTGGCCACCAGCATCGGCGCGCTCGGTGCCGGCGATGTCGGCAATGTCGATGCCTTCCTGATCGACGGCCGCAACAACGCCGCACTGCTGGCAACCAGTGCCGCCGGTGCGGCGGCATCGAACTTCTACACGGTCAACCTGGGCACCGGCGCGGCGACGCTGGTCGGCGCTGTCGGCGGCGGCCTCGGCACCCCGGCGTCGGCACCGCTGCGCGGCCTGGCGCTGACCGTCGGCTCCAGCCTGAACGTCTACGCGCTGACCACCGACAACCACCTGCTGTCGTTCTCGCAGACCGGCAATGTGCTGACGCCGAACACGGTCACCGATCTGGCGATCACCGGCACCGTCGCCGGCGAACAGTTGCTGGGTATCGACTTCCGCCCGGTGAACGGCCTGCTGTACGCGGTCAGCTCGCTGAATCAGGTCTATGTGGTCAACACCGCAACCGGCCTGGCCACGCTGTCGTCGACCTTGGTCGCCGATGCCACTGACACCACGGTGCCGTTCACCACGGTGCCGGCCGGTGCCAGCTTCGGCATCGATTTCAATCCGGTTCCGGATCGCCTGCGGGTGCTCGACACCGCCGGCAACAACCTGCGCGTCAACGTCGTCACCGGGGTCACCATCACCGATGGTGCCGTCAACGGTGCGGCGACCAGTGGCGTCATCGCAGCGGCGTACACCAACAGCTTCGCCGGCACCACCATGACCACCCTGTACGACCTGGACGCCACGACGCTGTTCATCCAGAACCCGCCGAACAACGGCACGCTGGTCACCGTCGGCAACACCGGCGTCACCGCGATCGGCGATGCCGGGCTGGATATTGCCGGCGGCGCCAATGGCCTGGCGCTGGCGGCAATCAACACCACAGGCAGCGGTCCGTCCGATCTGTACCGCATCAACCTGAGCACCGGCGCAGCGACGCCGGCCGGCGTCGTCGGCGGCACCGCACTGATCGGCCCGGCGGGCGGCACCCAGGTCCGCAGCATCGCCATCGACCTGCGCTAAGCTCGTTCTGATGTAACGCAAAAGGCCGGCCCGAAAGGGCCGGCCTTTTGCTTTTCCGCCCTTGGTGCCTCAGTCGGCGAACGTCGGCTTGCGCTTTTCGAGATAGGCACCGACCGCTTCCTGGATATCCGCCGAGATCAGCATCGCGGCGTTCCAGCCGGCGACGAATTCCAGGCTTTCGGCGACCGTGTGGTCGCGCGAATAGAGCAGGCTTTTCTTGACGCCGCGCACGGTGATCGGCGACTTCCCTGCAAGCTCGCGCGCCAGCGCTTCGACATGCGCCATCAGCAGTTCGCTGCTCGCGAACGCGGCATTGACCAGACCGATGCGCTCGGCTTTCACGCCGTCAAAAGCTTCTGCAGTGTAGGTCAGCTCGGCAACCCGGCCGTAGCCGATGATCGGCTGCAGGCGCTGCACGGTGCCGACATCGGCAACCACGGCGAGATCGACTTCCTTGATGCAGAACCTGGCGTCGACGGTGGCGTAGCGCAGATCGCAGGCGGCGATCATGTCGACGCCGGCACCGACGCAGGCACCGGTGATCGCAGCGATCACCGGCACGCGGATATTTTCGATCGCGGTCATCGTCGCCTGGGCACCGAGGATCCAGTCGCGCAGGTACTCGCGTGCCCGCGCCGGGCAGCCCGGCCCCAGCACCCGCTGGCTCACGCCAGCCAGCACTTCGAGGTCGATGCCGGCGGTGAAATGCTTGCCGCTGCCGGCAAGGATCACCGCCCGCACCTGCTTCTGGGTATTCAGCCAGGCGGCAGCCTGCGGCAGCTCGGCCCACATCGCTTCCGACATCGCATTGGCCTTGTCCAGCCGATTCAGCAGCAAGCGGGCGACGGGGCCATCGAGTTCGATCTTGAGCGTGGTGAAGTTCATGGGAGCCGGTTCGTGGAGGGTTGAATAACCGCAGCGGACCCATCTTCGCATGGGCCAGCGCCGCTCTCGCCAGCATTCAAGCCTGTCGATTGCCGTAAGCTCTTGCGATCCTTTGCGACCTTTCCATCTCCTGCTAATGACCGCAACGCCCCCGACTCAGATTCAGGGCCTGCCCGAAGCCCGCGACCTCGAACCGCGCCTGCTCGCCGCCTTGACGATGGCGCAATCGCTCGGTGCCAGCGCCGCCGAAAGTTACCTCGGCGTCAGCCGCGGCCTGTCGGTTTCGGTGCGCCAGGGCGAGGTCGAATCGGTGCAGTTTCAGCGCGACCGCGATCTGTCGGTCACCGTGTTCTTCGGCCATCGCACCGGCTCGGCGAGCACCACGGATCTATCCGATGCCGCGCTCAAGCGGACCGTCGAAGCGGCTTGTGCCATTGCCCGGGTCGGCGGCGAAGATCCCTGCGTCGGCCTTGCCGATCCGGCGCGGATGGCGCGCGAATTTCCCGATCTCGACCTCTATCACCCGGCCAGCGTCGAGCCGGAAGCGGCGATCGACCGCGCTCGCGAATGCGAAGCCGCCGCCTTCGCTGCCGACAAGCGCATCACCCAGTCGGAAGGTGCCAGCCTCGATACCCGTGAATCTTTAAGCCTGTACGCCAACAGCCACGGCTTCCTCGGCCGCCGCCGCGCCACCGACTACAGCCTGGGCTGTGCGGCGATCGCGGTCGACGGCGACGCCATGCAGGTCGGCCACTGGTACGGCACCTCGCGGCGTTTCGAGGAACTGGACGCCGCCGCGACGATCGGCAAGCGCGCCGGCGAACGCGCCGCGGCTCGCCTCGGCGGCCGCTCGCTGAGCACCCAGACGCTGCCGGTGCTGTTCCCGGCGGAAGTGGCGCGCGGCCTGTTCGGCCACTTCATCGGCGCGATCTCCGGCACCTCGCTGTACCGCCGCGCCAGCTTCCTGCACGGCAAGCTCGGCGAAGCCGTGTTCGCCGATCGGGTCAGCGCCCGCCAGCTGCCGTTCCTGAAGCGCGCCGCCGGCAGCAGCGCCTACGACCAGGAAGGCGTGGCCACCTTCGAGCGCCAGCTGATCGACAAGGGCGTGCTCGGCGGCTACCTGCTCGGCAGCTACAGCGCCCGCAAGCTGGGCCTGGAATCGACCGGCAACGCCGGCGGCGTCTACAACCTGGTCGTCGATCCGACTTTCGACGGCGGCCTCGAAGCGCTGGCCCGCGAGATGGGCCAGGGCTTGATCGCCACCGATCTGATGGGCCAGGGCGTCAATACCGTGACCGGCGACTATTCGCGCGCCGCCAGCGGCTTCTGGGTCGAGAACGGGGTCATCGCCTACCCGGTCGACGAGATCACCATCGCCGGCAATCTGGCCACCATGTACCGGGGCATCGCCGCAATCGGCTCCGATGTCGATACCCGCGGCGGCGTGCGCTGCGGTTCAGTGCTGATCGACGCCATGACCGTCGCCGGCGGCGCTTGAAAGGGCTGCTGGTCAAACTTCAAACAAGGATCTGCCGCGTGTTCCGAACTGCATTGCTGATCACCGCCGCTCTCGTGCTCGCCGGCTGCGCTTCGCGCGGCACCCAGGATTGCGAAGCGATTGCCGGCCCGGGCTGGTCACGTCTCGCCGCCGAGCCCGCCGATGGCCGCGAACTGCTGGTGCGCGCCAACCTGCCCGACAACGCCGAGGTGCTCTGGTTCGGCCAGGGCAAGGACAACAACAAGGTGATGGTCTGTGATCCCTCGAACAGCCTGGTCAACCCGGGCTGCGGCGGCTCGACGGCCTACCAGTTCGAGCACAGTGCCGGTGCCTGGGTGTCGCGCGGCGTGCTGCTGCCGGTCTGCAACTAGCGCCAGGCTGAAGGGGGGCGGCTCAACCCGCCTTCTTTTTCGCTGCTGCCTTCTTGGGTGCAGCCTTCCTGGCCGCTTTCGGTGCCGCCGACTTGCGCGGCGCGGCCGGCTTGCCGGCTGGCGGCAGCGGTTCTGGGGCCATGCGCGCGGCGGCCTCGGTCGACTCTTCGAGATTCTCGAACTGATCGGAAATCAGCTGGCCGATCTCGCGGTTGATGCGCCGGATCGCGTCGTAGACCACGCCGATGGTCTGCTGCTGCTTCTGGCGCAGTCCGGTCTTGTCTTCGGTCAGCAGGCCGGTCTGCTCCAGCGCTTCGAACGGCAGATCGGCGATGTACTCGTGCACCGCCTGCACCGAAGTCGCACCACGATCGACGGCTTCCTGGATGAAGTCCTTCAGCAGCTCAATGCGTTGCAGTTTCTTCATGACAGGCGCTCGACGAAAGAGGCGGGCCGACAGGATAACCGTCAGCGCAGGCCGCAGGCGGCGTAATCCTCGCGCCGACGATCGATGCGCACGCCGACGGTCCTAGCCGCGTCGACAGCGCCGGGCTTGCCGATGGTCATCCGCAGGCTGGCGATCGGAAAGCGCTCGAACAGCATCCGCGCCAGGGTTTCGGCCAGGGTTTCCAGCAACTGGAAGCGGCGCTCGGCGGCGAGTTTGGTGATCGCCTCGGCCACCGCGCTGTAATCGATGGCATCGCGAATGCGGTCGCTCGATGCCGCTAGCCGAATATCGGTGCCCATCTCCAGATCGATCAGCAGCGGACGCGGCGCGTGCTGCTCATGAGCGTGAACGCCGATGATGGTTTCGATTTGCAGCGCCTGGATGAAAACGGTGTCGAGCAGCATGAGTCGGATGGTAGTGACCTGAGTTGGAGAATTCGCAGCGATCAGGCGGTAGCGGGTGCCGGCGCGCGCAGTTCATGCAGCGGCCAGCGCGCACGCGCCGGCAGGCCGGTGCTGCGCTCACCGGCCGACAGCCGAGCCCAGCCCGCGTAGGCGATCATCGCGGCGTTGTCGGTACAGAACTCGGGGCGCGGAAAGAACAGGCCGGCACCGCGTTTGTCGGTCACCGCCTTCAGACGTGCGCGCAGACGCTGGTTGGCACCGACGCCGCCAGCCACCACCAGCGCGCTCAGGCCGGTGGCGTCGAGCGCGCGTTCGCACTTGATCGCCAGGGTATCGGCCACCGCTTCCTCGAAGGCGCGGGCGAGATCGGCCTTGGCCTGATCGTCGAAGTCCGGCTTCAACTGGTTCAGCACCGAGGTCTTGAGCCCGCTGAAGCTGAACTCCAGCCCGGGGCGATCGGTCATCGGCCGCGGGAAACGGAACACTCCGGCGCGGCCAGCCTGCGCCAGCTTCGCCAGCTCCGGACCACCGGGATAAGGCAGGCCCAGCGCTTTCGCCGTCTTGTCGAAGGCTTCGCCGGCGGCGTCGTCGAGCGTCTCGCCGAGAATCTTGTAGCGACCAACGCCATCGACCCGCGCCAGCATCGTGTGGCCGCCGGAGACCAGCAGCGCCACGAACGGGAATTGCGGGCGCGGCGTTTCCAGCATCGGCGCCAGCAGATGGCCTTCCAGATGATGGATCGGCAACAGCGGCTTTTCGATGGCAGCAGCCAAACCGGCCGCGAAGGCACCGCCGACCAGCAGCGCGCCGATCAGCCCCGGGCCTGCGGTATAGGCAATGCCATCGAGATCGGATGCTGCCAACCCCGCCTCGGCAAGCACCGCAGCGACCAGCATCTGAATGCGGCCGACGTGATCGCGGGCCGCGAGTTCGGGCACCACACCGCCATACTCGGCGTGCATCGCCGCCTGGCTGTGCAGCACGTGAGCCAGCAGCCCCGCTTCACCGTCATAGATCGCGGCGGCGGTTTCATCGCAGGAGGTTTCAAGGCCGAGGACACGCATGCCGAGCATTGTGGCGCATGACGCGTTGCTTTACAGCCGACGATTGACTAGACTTTGCGCCCCTCCTGATCTGCCTGTTGATCGGAGTGCTTCCCCCAATTCCGTTTTTGTCCGCTGTTGAGAGTGAACTGATGCCGAATGTCCGCGTCCGCGATAACGAGCCCTTCGAAGTTGCCCTGCGCCGTTTCAAGCGCACCTGCGAAAAGGCCGGCGTTCTGACCGATCTCCGCAAGAAGGAATTCTTCGAAAAGCCGAGTCAGGAGCGCAAGCGCAAACGCGCTGCTGCCGTGAAGCGTCAGGCGAAGAAGGTTTCCCGCGAAACCTCCAAGCAGATCCGGCTGTACTAACGTCCTGTTGAAGACCGCGCCATCCATGGCGCGGACTATTCAACGGTCTAGCTGATCTCCAAATCGCGCCCACGGGCGCGATTTGTGTTTATTACGATTCCATTTTCAGGTGCCTCCCCATGACCGATCTCAAGACCCGCATCACCGAAGACGTGAAGCTGGCGATGAAGGCCGGCGACAAGGCGCGCCTCGGCGTGCTGCGCATGCTGACCTCGGAAATGAAGAACCGCGAAGTCGTCGACAGCGTCGAGCTGACCGATGCCGTGGTGATCGCCACGCTCGAAAAGATGCTCAAGCAGCGTCGTGATTCGGAATCGCAGTTCCTCGCCGGCAACCGGCCGGATCTCGCCGCCATCGAAGCGGCGGAAACCGTCGTGCTGACCGGCTACCTGCCGCAGCAGCTCACCGATGAAGAAGTCGGCGCGCTGATCGCCCAGGGCATCACCGAAACCGGTGCCGTCGGCATGAAGGAAATGGGCAAGGTCATGGCCTGGCTGAAGCCGCAGGTCGCCGGCAAGACCGACATGGGCAAGCTGTCGGGGCTGATCAAGGCGCGCCTCGGCTGAAGCAGTGGCTCGTGGTCAGTGACCAGTGGCGGGTAAAAGCAGTCAGCTTTCGGCTGTTCTACTAGCCACTGACCACTAGGCACTGGACACTGCGGTCATGTCCCGCATCCCCGACTCCTTCATCCAAGACCTGCTGTCGCGCATCGACATCGTCGAGGTCGTCGGCTCGCGCGTGGAGCTGAAGCGCGCCGGTCGCGAATACCGCGGCCTGTCGCCGTTCACCAACGAGAAATCGCCATCGTTCTTCGTCAACCCGGCGAAGCAGATGTTCTTCGATTTTTCCTCGGGCAAGAACGGCACGGCGATCACCTTCCTGATGGAAAACGATCGCCTGAGCTTCGTCGAAGCGATCGAGGAACTGGCCAAGCGCGCCGGCGTCGACGTGCCGCGCGAAGGCGGCAACGAAGTCGCACGCCTGGTGCTCGATGGCCCGCTCGATGCGCTCGCCGTCGCCGAAAAGTTCTACCGCAGCCAGCTGAAAAGCCACCAGCCGGCGATCGACTACCTGAAGAAGCGTGGCCTCGACGGCGAGACGGCCAAGCTGTTCAACGTCGGCTTCGCCCCCGAATCCTGGGATGCGCTGACCCGGCTGTTCCCGGAGGCCGATGGCCAGCGCCAGCATGCGATGGACGCCGGCCTGCTGATCGAGCGCGACGGCGGCGGTGCCTACGACCGCTTCCGCAATCGGGTGATGTTCCCGATCCGCGACACGCGCGGCCGCACCATCGGCTTCGGCGGTCGCACCCTGGCCAACGATCCGGCCAAGTACCTGAACTCGCCCGAGACGCCGCTGTTCCACAAGGGCCGCAACCTGTTCGGCCTGTTCGAAGCGAAGCAATCGACGAAATCAGAACTGGCCTCGCTGCTGGTCGTCGAGGGCTATATGGATGTGGTCATGCTTGCGCAGCACGGCATCCGCAATGCGGTCGCCACGCTCGGCACGGCGACCACGCGCGAGCATCTGACCTTGCTGTTCAAGTCGACCCGGCGCGCCGTGTTCTGCTTCGACGGCGACCGCGCCGGCCGCTCGGCCGCCTGGCGGGCACTGGAGCAGGCGTTGCCGGAAGTATTTGACGATCGCGAATGTCGGTTCATGTTCCTGCCCGACGGCCACGATCCGGATTCGCTGGTCCAGGAAGTAGGCGCCGACGCTTTCCGTTCGCTGATCGAACAGGCTCAGCCGCTGTCGCATTTCCTGCTCGGCGAGCTGCAGAAGCAGGTCAACATCGCCACGCTCGACGGCCGTGCGCGCCTGCCGGGCCTCGCCCGTCCGCATGTCGAAAAGCTGCGCGATGGTCCGCTGCGGGCGCTGATCGTCGACGAGCTGGCGCGGCTGACCCGCCTCGGCCGTGCCGATCTCGAAGCCGCACTGGCATCCAGACCGAAACCCGAGGCGGCAGCTGCCGGTGCCCAGCCGGCGGAAGGCGGACGTCGCGTCGAAAGCCCCGGTGCCAAGCCGGTGCGCGTCGCCCTTCAGCTGCTGCTCGAAGAGCCGGCGCTGGCCGCGAAAGCCGAGCATCTGGGCCAGATCGAGATGCTGGCGCAGCCGGGGCTCGACATCCTGCTCGACAGCATCGAGTTCTTCCGCGAGCACCCGGAGGCTCACGCCGCGCAGTGGCTGGAACTGCACCGCGGCACGGCGCGTGGGGCGGCGCTGATGCGGATCAGCGCGATGCCGCTGACCCTGGCCGGCGCTTCGCTGGACGAGGAGTTCCTCGACTGCATGAATCATCTGCGCAAGCGGGCGATCCGCGAACGCCAGCAGGCCCTGCTCGACCTCGCTCGCGAACGGCCGCTGGAAGCCTTCGAACAGTCGGAACTGCTGGCGCTGATGCAGCGCCCCTGAGCCTGCAGCTCAGCCGCGCTGGCAGCGATGGGCCGCGCCGACGCCGGGATGACGAGGCCTGAACGAGAACGAACGGTGGACAGGATGGCCATTGCAGGAGCACTCGATGCCCGACCTCAATACTTGCGCCGAGCGTCCGCCAGCGGATGCGCGGCGCTTGCAAGCGGCGGTTCCGACCCCATCTCTGCGCGACGGGTTGGCTGATCGGCAGCCAAATCCAGTAAACTGCGCAGTTCTTGACCGTCGCCACCGACGCCGGTTTCCCAGCAAGAGTATTCAGATGGCAGCAGCTGACCAGCAATCCCAGATCAAGAACCTGATCGCGCTCGGCAAGGAGAAGGGTTTCCTGACCTTCGCCGAAGTCTCCGACAGCCTGCCTGAAATCGTCGATTCGGAGCAGATCGACGACGTCATCACGATGATCCAGGGCATGGGCATTCCGGTCCATGACGAGGCCCCGGACACCGAGGCCCAGCTGTTCAGCGAGCCGGCCGTCGCCGCCGCCGAGGACGACGAGGAAGCCGCCGAGGAAGCCGCCGCGGCGCTCGCCGCCAGCGATTCCGAATTCGGCCGCACCACCGATCCGGTGCGCATGTACATGCGCGAGATGGGCTCGGTCGAACTGCTCGATCGCGAGGGCGAAATCCGCATCGCCAAGCGCATCGAGGAAGGCCTGGGCGAAGCGCTGTACGCGATGGCCAGCTACCCGGAAACGGTGGCGATCCTGCTCGAACAGTACGACAACGCTGTCAACGGCAAGAAGCGTCTGGCCGAAGTCGTGGTCGGCTTCTTCGATCCGAATGCGCCGCTGCCGGCAGCGCCCGAAGAAGTGCTGCCGCCGGAAGTCGCCGAAATCGAACCCGAAGTGGTCGAAGGCGCTGCCGAAGAAGAAGAGGAAACCGTCGATACCGGCCCGGATCCGGTCCTGTGCGCGGAGAACTTCGGCAAGCTGCAGGCGCTCTACGACGAGGCCTGGGATTCACTGCTGCGCCTCGGCACCGGCAACAAGAAGACCCAGCTTCGCCGCGCGGCGGTGGCCGATCTGATCATGACCTTCCGGCTGTCGCCGAAGATCGTCGTCGAAGTCACCAACAATCTGCGCAACAAGGTCGAGCTGATCCGTTCGATCGAGCGTTCGGTGCTGCGCATCTGCGTCGCCGAATGCGGCATGACGCGTGAAGAATTCCTGGTCAAGTACCGCGAAGGCGACACTGCCGATCTCGGCTGGCTGGAAAAGGCGATTCGCGCCAAGCGCAAGTATTCGGCCGCACTCGCCCTCAAGAAGGACGACGTCAAGCTGCTGCAGGAACAGCTGACCCAGATCGAAGGCGACAACCTGCTGTCGATCGACGAGATCAAGGACATCTACCGTCGGATGACGGTCGGTGAAGCCAAGGCTCGCCGCGCCAAGAAGGAAATGGTCGAAGCCAATCTTCGTCTGGTGATCTCGATCGCCAAGAAGTACACCAATCGCGGCCTGCAGTTCCTCGACCTGATCCAGGAAGGCAACATCGG
>JAUXYM010000080.1 GCA_030694365.1 Nevskia sp.
CCTCAAAATGTTGAACAAGCAAGCCGACGATGGCAGGAAGTGACTCAGGGTTGTAGACCTCGCCGGCCGCCTCAATAACAAAAAACATATTGATTTTGTTATTGATTCGGCCACGTGCCGACCTCGCCGGGAAGATCAGGCGTCAAATTCAGACGTATCACCTTGTTCAACTATTTCGTGGCCGAATCAATAAATGAACACATAGAGTTCCGTCATGCCCGCGCAGGCGGGCATCCAGTTTCGGCCGTAGCGCGCCGCATCAGAACTGGAGTCCCGCCTGCGCGGGAATGACGAGTGTTTTGTAAGGATTTGAAGGAAAAATGCTCTAGACGGACAGGGTTACGGTGACCCGCGCCCCGCCCAGCGTCTCGGCCTTTCCGAGCGCAATGCTGCCGTCGTAGAGCTTGACCAACTCGGCCGCCGCACCCAGGCCGATGCCCTGGCCGGGGGTCAGGCTGTCGGCGCGGACGCCGCGGCTGAGCAGCTTGTCGGCATCGTCCGGGAAGCCGGGGCCGTCGTCGTCGATCAGCAGGCTCAGCATCCGCTGCTGGATGGTCACCGTCAGGCGCACCTCGATGCGAGCGAACTTCGACGCGTTGTCGAGCAGGTTGCCGAGCAGCTCGTAGAGATCGCCCTCGTCGGCACGCAGGCGCAGCGAATCCGGCACGTCGATGGTGAAGCGCAGCGATTTTGCCGCGTAAACCTTGGCCAGCGCGCCGGCGATCTTGTCGGCCAGCGGCTTGATCGCCACCGGCTCGGCCAGGGTCCGGCGCCCTGCGGCAGCGGCTTTGCGCAACTGGTGGTTGGTGATTTCCTGCATGCGGTCGACCGGGTCACGCAGCTTGTCGCGGGCATCGGTCGCCAGGGTCCGGTCGTCGACCAGGCCGCGCAGCACGGCCAGCGGCGTCTTCAGCGAATGGGCGAGATCGTCGAGCGCATTGCGGTAGCGCTGCTGCTGGTTGCGCTCGGCGGCGATCATCGTGTTCAGGCCTTCGGCCAGCGGCATCAGCTCGGTCGGATAGACCGCGTCGATCCGCGACTGCTGGCCAGATTCGACGCCACGCAGCTCGCGCACCAGCTTGCGCAGCGGCGACAGCCCCCAGCCGAGCACCAGCATCTGGACGATGATCAGCACCACGCTGGCACCGCCGAGCCAGATCCACAGCAGGTTGCGGAAGGCATGTAGCTGAACGTTGTAATCGTTCTTGTCTTCCATCACCGCGACGGTGTAGCGCTGCGGTTTTGGCTTGGCCGAGAACAGGCGCAGGCCGCCGTTGTCGCTGACCCAGCGGATGCCGTAGGTGCTGGCGAAGCGGTCGTCGAGCTCGGTGAACAGACTGGCGCCGACATCCGGGGCGAGCAGTTCCGGCACCTTGCCGGCGAAGCTCGGACTGCGCCAGATGACCTTGCCGGAAGCGTTGAAGATCAGCGCTTCGAGCCCGGATTGCACGCGTGCCAGGCGCGGATCGGGCAGGGTGCCGACGCTGATCGATAGCTGGTCACGGTCGTTGGCATCGGCGGCACCGAGCAGCGCGAAGATCATGCCCTGCTGCTTGTCGCGCTGCGCCTGCAGCGCACTGCTGCGAAATGCCTGATCGAGACCGGCACCGCAGAGCAGCATGAAGCCCATCAGCACCAGGGTGGCGACGACCAGCAGACGGGTGCGTAGCGACTTCATGACGGCAGTGGCCAGTGGTCCGTGGCTAGTGGCCGGTTAAAAGCAACATCAAAAGCAACTGCAAGTGGAGCATGGCTCGCTTTCACTGACCACGAGCCACTAGCCACTAAACACTGCTTCTCGGCAGATTCCAGCGGTAGCCACTGCCGCGCTGGGTGGCGATCGGGTTCAGGGTGTTGTCCGGATCGAGCTTGGTGCGCAGGCGGCGGATGAACACCTCGATGACGTTGGAATCGCGTTCCTCGTCCTCGTTGTAGAGATGCTCGGTGAGGGTCGATTTCGACACCACTTCGCCGGCGTGCATCACCAGATATTCCAGCACCCGGTACTCGTAGGCAGTCACTTCGACCGTCGCGCCACCAAGGCTGACGGTCTTCGATGCGGTGTTCAGAATGATCGGGCCGGATTCCAGCTGCGGCGAACTCCAGCCGCCGCTGCGGCGGACCAGCGCCCGGGCGCGGGCCAGCAGTTCTTCCTTGTGGAAGGGCTTCACCAGGTAATCGTCGGCGCCGGCTTCCAGACCTTCGACCTTGCTTTGCCAGCCGTCGCGGGCGGTCAGGATCAGGATCGGATAACTACGGCCGGCCTTGCGCACCGCCTTGATGATGGCGATGCCCGGCGTCTTCGGCAGGCCGAGATCGATGATGGCGATATCGAGCGGATATTCGACGGCCATGTACTGGCCTTGTTCGCCATCGGCAGCCGAATCGACGGCATAGCCTTCGTCGCTCAGGTGGCGGCAGACCTGCTCGCGCAGGGCGGGATCATCCTCGACGACGAGCGCACGCATCGACAGCTCCGAACGGACTGACTGAAAGAAAGGTGAGGGTTCTACTGGACGTAGACGACGCGGACTTCGCCATCGCGCAGCAGTTTCACACGATAGCCGTTGCCGCTCGGTTCCACCGACAGCACGCGGCCGCCGCCGTTCTGGTTCTGCGCCTGGCGCGCGGCTTCGTTCGGGCTCAGGCCACCGCGCGGCTCGGCTTGGCGATTGTCGCGGCCCGGCGCCAGGAACGGCGTATCGAGCCGCAAACCGCCGCGCCGATCCGCCGACGCGGGCGCGCTGCCGAACAGGCCGGCGGCGAGCACGATCATCAGGAGGGCGGCGCGCATCGATGGAATCCAGTGCAGGGTTCAGGTGGGACGATCAATACGAAGCCGGGCGAACGTTGACCTCGACGGCGATACGGTCACCCGGGTCATACGGCAGGCGGGTGTCGTAAATGCGGCCGTGGTAACGATAACGCACGTCATAGCCGTCAACACGCTGTTCGTAGCTCGAATCCTGCACCGTGGTGCAGCGTTCCTCGTAGCGGTAGCTCGGCTCGCGGTAGCCGCCGCCGCCATAACCACCAGTACCGCGGCCGATGCTGGCACCGGCGCTGGCGCCGACCACGGCACCGGCAGCAGTGGCGATCGCCCGGCCCGAACCCTGGCCGAAGCGATTGCCGACCACGCCACCAACCACCGCACCGAGCACCGCACCGACACCACCGTTGTTGTGGCCGCCGCGATAGCCATCGTCATAGACGACGCGTTCGTCGCGGCATTCCTCGCGCGGCACGGTTACCCGCACGTCACGGTAGATCGGACGGGCATCGACCACCTCGGCGTATTCGACGCCATCGTCATGACGGCCAGCCTGCGCGGCAGTCGAAGTACCCAGTACGGCAATGGCAGTCAACAGCGCGGTCAGCCTGGTGTTCATGTCTCTATTCCTCGGATGGACGTGACGGATTCCGGCACGGTGCGAAGGTCAATCTACTCAGGGTTCCTGAATTGAGGCTGAACTGTTGCCGTTCTCCTTCCCCCGTTTACGGGGGAAGGTCGGGATGGGGGCGTTTGGCTGTAGCGCTGCCGTTCAACGCCCCCTCCCCAGCCCTCCCCCGCAAAGCGGGGGAGGGAGCGACGAGCGACTCAGTCGGCATCGAGCCGCGAACGGTCGCGGGTCTCCGGCAAGCGGAGGTAGACGGCCAGCGACACCGCGATCATCGCGCTGACATACCAGTAGAAACCGGTCTCGCTGCCGATGCCCTTGAACCACAGCGCCACGTATTCGGCCGTGCCGCCGAACAGCGACACGGTCAATGCATAAGGCAAGCCAACGCCGAGGGCGCGGACGGCCACCGGAAACAGTTCGGCTTTGACGATGGCATTGACCGCCGTATAACCGCTGACGATCACCAGGCCGGTCAGCATCAGCGCAAACGCGGTGTAGGCGTCGCCGGCCGTTGCCAGCGCGCCGAGCAGCGGTACGGTGCCGAGACTGCCGCCGATGCCGAAAAAGATCAGCAGCGGTCGCCGGCCCACTTTGTCGGACAGCGCGCCGAAGGCCGGCTGCAGCAGCATGTAGACAGTCAGCGCCGCCGCCGAGATCAGGGTTGCATCGTCCTTGCTGAAGCCGCCGGTGTTGACCAGGAACTTCTGCATGTAGGTCGTGTAGGTGTAGAAGGCCAGCGTGCCGCCGAGGGTCAGGCCGATCACGGTCAGCACTTCGCGCGGATGTTCGCGCAGCAGCCGGCGTAGCGGCGAGCGTTCCGGTACTGCCTGATTGGTGAAGCTTTCGGTTTCGTGCAGACCACGGCGCAGCCACAGCGCTGCCAGCGCCAGCAGACCGCCGATCACGAACGGGATGCGCCAGCCCCAGGCATCGAGTTCAGCTGGTGTCAGCCACCAGCGCTGCAGCACGATCAGCAGCGCCAGCGCGGTCAACTGGCCGAGGATCAGGGTCACGTACTGGAAGCTCGACCAGAAGCCGCGATGTTCCTTCGACGCGACTTCGCTCAGGTAAGTCGCCGAGATGCCGTACTCGCCGCCGAGGCTCAAGCCCTGCACCAGCCGGCAGATCACCAGGATGATCGGCGCGGCAACGCCGATCTGCGCATAGCCCGGCGTCAGCGCGATGGTCAGCGAGCCGGCGCACATCATCAGCACCGACAGCAGCATCGCCGCGCGGCGGCCACGGCGGTCGGCGAGGCTGCCCATCAGCCAGCCACCGAGCGGCCGCATGAAGAAGCCGAGCGCGAAGATGCCGGCGGTGTTCAGCAATTGCGCGGTCGGATCGCTGCCGGGGAAGAAGGCTTTCGAGAAATACAGCGCGAACGCCGAATACGAATACCAGTCGTAATATTCGACGAGATTGCCGATCGAGCCGCTGAAGATCGCCCGGAAGCGGGCGCGTGGCGTCATCGGCACTGCGTTCATGGCTTGAGCCCTTCCGGAAGGTTTGTCGGGTACTGGGGCGGCACATAGTCCAGCGTCAGTCCCAGCGCCCAGAGCAGCAACAGCACCACCGGCAGATGGATGATGAACTGCAGGAAGGTGTAGCCGACGATGTCGCGGACCTTCAGCTTGACGATGCCGAGCAGCGGCAGCATGAACAGCGGATTGATCAGGTTCGGCAGCGCTTCCGCCGCGTTGTAGATCATCACGCTCCAGCCCAGATGCACCTTCAGTTCAGTGGCCGCCTGCATCACGTACGGCGCTTCGATCAGCCACTTGCCGCCGCCCGAGGGCACGAAGAAGCCGAGCGTCGCCGAGTACAGGCCGATCACCGCCGGGAAGCTTTCCCGGGTGGCGATGCTGGCGAAGAAGCTCGACAGATGACTGGCGATGGTCGCGCCGTCCGGCGCTTTCGCGGCGGTCAGCACCATGGCGATGCCGGCGTACAGCGGGAACTGGATCATGATCCCGGCCGTCGACGGCACCGAGTGGGTCACCGCATCAAGGAAACGGCGCGGCGTGCCCTGCAGCAGCAGTCCGATGACCAGGAACAGGAAGTTGTAGGTGTTCAGATTGGCGATGCCGGCGACGAAACCGCGCGCCGCGAACTCACCCCACAACCAGGCCAGGCCGAGCAGCGCCAGCGCCCAGTTCAGCCAGGGACTGTGCTCCGGCCGCTCGCCGGGCCGCAGCACCCTCGCTGCGGCGGGCTGCGGCAGCGACACATCGATGCCGAGCTGCGCGGCGGTCTGTGCCACGGCCGGTGCTGAACGGGTGGCGATCAGCCAGGACATCGCGACGATGACCACGGTCATCAGCAGCGACTGCCACAGGAAGATGGTCTGGGTGAACGGAATGACGCCGGTGATCGCCAGCAGCTCCGGGCTCATGCTCGCGGCGTTGGCCTGGAACTGCGCGGCGGTCGATGACAGGCCCAGTGCCCAGACTGCACCGAGGCCGAGATAGCCGGCCGCCGAGGCAGCGCGGTAGTCCATCGCCAGATCGTGGCGCCTGGCCAGGGCCCGCACCAGCAGCCCGGCGGCGACGAAGCCCAAAGCCCAGTGCAGCAGCGACAGCATCATGCAGGTCATCGCCACCAGTCCGACCGCGCCGGGGCCGGTCTTGGGTTGCGCGGCGAGTTTCTCGATCAGCCTGGAAACCGGCGGCGACAGCGCCACCACATGGCCGCCGATCAGCACGTAGCAGACCTGCATCGTGAACGGGATCAGCGACCAGGCACCGTCGCCGAAAGCCTTGGTCGTCGCTGCCGGGGTGGCGCCGATCGCGAGTGCGGCGACGCAGACGATCAGCACCGCCGAGACCGAAAACACCCAGGCATCCGGGAACCAGCGTTCCGACCAGGCGCAGAAATGCAGCGCCAGACGCGACATCGGATTGCTTGGGTTCATGCGGTGCTTGGCGGACGCGAATCAACGAGAGACACGCATCTTCCAACATCCGTCATTCCCGCGCAGGCGGGAATCCAGTTCTCGGTTGCCAGCGATTGTACTGACGTCAAAACTGGATTCCCGCCTGCGCGGGAATGACGGCCAAGGCTAGCGATATAGCAGCCTCAAGGCACAGCCTTGCCAGTGAAATAAGCCTTGCGGATGTCACGGCCGCACTGGACGCTGGTCCAGTAGGAATTGGCCCGCAGCTTTTCGCGGGCGACGATGCCGTAGGTGGTCTTGTCCTTGGAAATCCAGGGATAGAAGCCCATCAGGCCGGGCGATGAGTAGCTGCCATCGCCAGTGCGCGGGTCGTCTTCCACCCAATGGTTCAGGCTGTAATGCCAGGCTTCCTTGACCGGGCTGCTCAGGGCACCGGGGCAGTTGCCGGGCAGGGTGCAGACGGCGTCCTTGCCGAGGAATTCCTTCATCCGCAACTGGCCGTTGATGATCTTGCGCAGGAAGCCGGCATAGCCCGCCGGCGTGCCTTCCATGCCACCGGCCGGCTGTGGCCTGTCGTAGACCAGGCCGAGATCGCCGCCGAGATAGCTCTGCACTTCGCGGGTCATCTGCGCGGCGCTGAAACCGCCGAGGCCGAGGTCCACCGCCAGCTTCTGGTCATGACCGCCGCCGTAGGAGAACTTGCCGACGGCCGTCGGATCCTGTTCGGCATTGCTGCGCGAGGTCAGGCAGGAGCCGGCCGTGCGGCTGAGCAGGCAGGCGATCGGATTGAAGCCGACCAGGCCGGAACGCATGGTCAGCGCCTGCATGGTGCGGGCGTCCGGCTCGGCGTTCTTGCCGATCTTTTCGAGCACGTAGGCACCCCAGACGAACTTCGAGGCCGACGCGATCTTCATCGACTTGTTCGCCGAGTATTCGTCGCCGACGCTGCCCGAAACGATCGGACTCTTGCCGTCACCGATCTCCCAGTAGAAATCGCCGATCGCCTTGCAGTTGGCGCTGCCGTTGGCGGTGGCCGTCGCGGCCGCGCTCGGGCCGGAACTGGTGGCAGCCGGTTCGGCCTGCACGGTCGGCGACGAGCAGCCGATCAGGCCGGACAGCGCCAGGCTCAGCGCGAGCAGTCGTTGACTTGAAAGCGGAGGGGCGGACTTTTGCGGGGGCGATAGGTTCACGGTGGCTCCTGAAAGGTGGGGCGGTTGCGTACAGCCTGCATCGTCGGCGGCTACCGGCCACGATGCAAACCTGCAGACGATATTCGTACCGGGCTTCGACCCGGCTCGCGTCGCTACGTTCCTTGTGCAGGTGGCGGCTACGGTGGCTGGATCACCCTCAGTAGCGCTGGGTCTGTCGGGCAAGACCAGGGATCAAAGCCTTGAAGGCCCAGCCCTGTGCAACTGCCATAACCGCAGATTGGCCAGCGCCAGCAGACCGGCGATCGCCGCCGGCATCGCCAGTGCTTGATAGCCGCGCGACTGGTAGGCCAGTGCGCCGAGCGTGCCGCCGCAGATGAAGCCGCCGATGATCAGCAGGTACAGGGTCGCGAAGCGCGGTTCGGTCGGAATGCCGCGCAGCCAGCGGCCGAGCATCAGGCCCAGGTCGGTGAACAGGCCGGTGACATGGGTGGTGCGAACCAGCGCGCCGCTGAAGCTCGATGCCATCGCGTTCTGCAAGCCGCAGGCAGCCGAGGCGAGCAGGTGGCCGATGTTGGAGCCCTGAGTCAGTGCCGCCCAGGCGGCCAGCAGCAGGCCTGCTTCGAGCAGCAGGCACAACGAGTAACGGCGGGCGATCACCAGGGTGGCGTCGCGAACGATCAGGCCGCTGATCGCGGCGCCGCCGACAAAGCTGAGCAGTACCAGCAGCAGATGCCAGGCGGCCGGCAGATCGCCATTGGCCAGTTCCAGACCGAGCAGGGTCGAGGAGCCGGTCAGGTGCGAAACCAACTGATGGGCAAAGCCAAGCAGCCCGATCGCGTTGACCGCACCGGCGGTCAAGGCAAGGCTGAAGGTGCCGATCTCGACCCAGGGCGGCAGGCGTCGGATCATGCCTGCTGTCTGCTGCGGGCTGGATTACTCGTCGCTGCCGAGCAAGCCACCCAGCAGGCTGCCACCGACGATGCCACCGCCGACACCGCCGAGCAGCGAACCTTCGTCGCGCGAACGGCCGCCCATCGCCGGCGCGGCCATGACGATGCGATTGGCCATCCGCGACAGCGGCAGCGACTGCAGCCAGATCCGGCCCGGGCCCTGCAGCACCGCATAGAACAGGCCTTCGCCGGAGAACAGCGCCGACTTCAGCTTGCCGACGTACTGGATGTCGAAGTTGACGCTCGGCTGCATGGCGACGATGCAGCCGGTATCGACGCGCAGGGTTTCGCCCGGTGCCAGGGTGCGCTCGTACAAGGTGCCGCCGGCGTGGATGAAGGCCAGGCCGTCGCCATCGAGCCGCTGCATGATGAAGCCCTCGCCACCGAACAGGCCGACGCCGAGCCGCTTCTGGAAGGCGATGCCGATCGAGACACCCTTGGCGGCGCAGAGGAAGGAATCCTTCTGGCAGATCAAGGTGCCGCCGACATCCGGCAGGTGTACCGGCACGATGGTGCCGGGATAGGGCGCGGCGAAGGCGACCTTCTTCTTGCCCATGCCCTGATTCGAGAACACCGTGGTGAACAGGCTTTCGCCGGTCACCAGGCGCTTGCCGGCACCGGCCAGCGAACCCCAGAAACCTTTGTTGGCTTGCGAGCCGTCGCCAAAGATGGTGTCCATGACGATGCCGTCTTCCATGAACATCATCGCGCCGGCTTCGCCGATCGCCGCTTCGTTCGGGTCCAGTTCGATCTCGACGAACTGCATGTCTTCGCCGTACAGCTTGTAATCGATCACATCCATGGCCATGGGTCTTGCTCCTCGGGGCGGGTCAAAAGGCTTCAGCGGCGGATTGTGCCGTAAGCCCGCGCCGTCGAGATGACGGCGCTGTGCACTCAGAACTGCGGCAGCAGGCCGCGCTTGTCGTAAGCGCGGAACAGCGTGCGGGCCAGCACCCCGAGGGTGCGGCATACTTCCTCCGGTGTCGCGTGGCGCAGCGGCAGCACCACGGCTTCGACGATCGAGATGATCGCTCGCGACATGTCGTCGAGATCGTCGCCGACATCAAAATGGCCCAGCTCGACACCCCGCGCCAGCACGCTGCGGATCACCTCGACCGAACGCGCCTCGAAGGCCCGCTGGCCGGCGACGAGTTCGGCGGTATCGGGGCTGTCCGGTATCAGCCAGTAGCCGGCAATGCCGTTGCGGACCAGCGGGTCCTGGAGCAGGCGGCTGATGCCGTTGAATAGCGCCAGCACGCCGGCGACCGGATCGGGCTCGCTGCGCATCGGGTCGAAGATGTAGCGGTCGAACAGCGCATGCAGGCGGTGCAGGCAGGCCAGATACAGTGCTTCCTTGCTCGCGTAATGCCAGTACAGCGCGCCTTTCGACAGCTTCGCCGCGGTCGAGATGTCGCCGATCGACACGCCGTCGTAGCCGTAGCGGCCGAACAGGTCGAAGGCGCGATCCTGGATCGCTTTCAGCGTGTCGAACTGTTCGTGTGCAGGTTTGCGGGCCATGGGCTGAACTGAGAAACGTCAGGCAATTATCAACAATGAAAGACATTGCTGCAGCGCGGGGCCGATCGGTACGGTGATTGGCCCCTGAAGAGGATCGAGGCTAGCCATTCGGCGGTAAACTTGCCTGCTGGCCAATCCGCCAGTTTCCTCGGCATCACCGCACCGGCATGAACGATTTCACCAAGTGGGGCCCATCGACGCTCGGCATCCGCGCGGCCGAGCCGCGCACCGGCGAGATGGAGCATTCGGCGGCGCTGCACCTGACCTCGTCGTTCGTCTACACCAGCGCCGCCGAAGCGGCAGCGGTATTTGCCGGCGAGAAGAAAGGCAACGTCTATTCGCGCTTCACCAATCCCACCGTGCACGCGTTCGAGGAGCGGCTGGCGGTGATGGAAGGCGGCGACGCCTGTGTCGCGACCGCCAGCGGCATGTCGGCGATCCTGTCGATGTGCATGGCGCTGCTCAAGGCCGGTGATCACATCATCGCCTCGCGGACCCTGTTCGGCGCCACCATCAACCTGTTCAACAACGTGCTCGGCAAGTTCGGCATCGACACCACCTTCGTCGATCCCAGCGATCTGAACGCCTGGGGTGCGGCGCTGCGGCCGTCGACCAAACTGTTCTTCGTCGAGACGCCGAACAATCCGCTGACCGAGATCGCCGACATCCGTGCGCTGGCCGACATCGCTCACGGTGCCGGCGCGATCCTCTGTGTCGACAACTGCTTCCTGTCGCCGGTGCTGCAGCAGCCGCTGAAGCTCGGCGCCGATCTGGTCGTCCACTCGGCGACCAAGTATCTCGATGGCCAAGGCCGCTGCATCGGTGGCGCGGTGGTCGGCGATGCCCAGCGGGTCGGCAAGGAGGTGTTCGGCTTCATGCGCACCGCCGGGCCAAGCATGAGCCCGTTCAACGCCTGGGTGTTCCTGAAGGGCCTGGAAACCCTGGGCCTGCGGATGCGCGCGCACTGCGAATCGGCACTGGCACTGGCGCAATGGCTGGAAACCCAGAAGGGCATCCGCCGGGTATTCCATCCGGGTCTCGCCAGCCATCCGCATCACGAACTGGCCAAACGCCAGCATCTGAAGGTCGGCGGCCAGACCGGCTTCGGCGGCATCGTGTCGTTCGAGGTCGAGGGTGGCCGCGAAGCGGCCTGGAAGGTGATCGATTCGGTGAAGATGCTGTCGATTACCGCCAACCTCGGCGACACCCGGACCACGATCACCCATCCGGCGTCCACGACCCACGGCCGCATCTCTGCCGAAGCCCGCAAGCTGGCCGGCATCACCGAAGGCCTGGTGCGGGTCGCGGTCGGTCTCGAGAACGTCGAGGACATCATCAACGATCTGTCCGGCGGACTTTAGATGCAGGCAGCGGCCGTCGAAAAACTCCGGGCCCGGCTGGCCGGCAGCAACGAGGCGCAGCGTCCGGTGGCGCGCCTCGATCTGCCGATGAAGCTCGACTACCTGCTCAACGAAAGTGCCGTTGCGCTGCTCAAGCCGGCAGCGGTGCTGGTGCCGATCATTCGCCGCTCGCATGGTCACACCGTGCTGCTGACCAAGCGCGCCGATCATCTGCGTCAGCACAAGGGCCAGATCAGCTTTCCCGGCGGCCGTCGCGATGCCGGCGATGTCAGCCTCGCCGCGGCGGCGCTGCGCGAGGCGCATGAGGAAGTGGGTCTGCCGCCGTCATCGGTGCAGGTGATCGGCTACCTCGACGATTACCCGACCATCACCGGCTACCGGATCACCCCGGTGGTCGGCTACATCGAGGCCGATTTCGTTGCCTCGCCGGAGCCGGGCGAGGTCGCCGAAGCCTTCGAGCTGCCACTGGACTGGATCACCGGTGACAACCGCTTCGAACGCAAGGAAATGACTCGCATCGGCGTGACCATGCCGTTCCTCGAACTAAAGTTTGGCGAGCATGCGATCTGGGGCGCGACCGCCGGCATTCTGTGGAATCTGCGCGAGCAGTTCGGCCACGGATGGGAAAGTTGATGAAGGGGCCCCAAGCCGAGCCGTTCGCCGACGCGTTGCAACTGCAGGCCGATGCCGCCGCACAGGGTTTCGACTGGGACGATCCGCAAGGCCTCTGGGACAAGCTCGCCGAGGAAATCGCCGAGCTGCGCGAAGCTGACAACGCGGCGCATCGTCAGGAAGAACTCGGCGATCTGCTGTTCATGATCGCCAACATCGCTCGTCACCTATCGCTTGATCCGATCGCCGCACTCACTGCCGCGAACGCCAAGTTCCGCCGCCGTTATGGCCACGTCGCTGCCCATCTCGACGGCCTGGCGCCGCTTGGTGATACGCAACGCATTGTGCAGATGGAAGGGCTTTGGCAGGACGCCAAGCGGATCGAGAAGGCCCAGGCGTTTCCGACTCCTACTGATAAATTAAAGAATCGTCATGCCCGCGCAGGCGGGCATCCCGTTTTCGCCGTTGCGCACCGCATCGGAACTGGATTCCCGCCTGCGCGGGAATGACGTTAAACCTGAGGCCTGATCTTCTCGCGCCACTCGGCCGCTTTCGCCGTCACCGCCGGCTCATCGAGAGTCAGCAGCCGGCGATCGCGCATCAGCGCGCGGCCGGCGACATAGACATCGGTGACCTGATCGCGGCCCACTGCGTAGGCGAGGATCGAGATCACGTCGTAGACCGGTGTCGTCGATGGATGATTGAGATCGATGGCGATGAAATCGGCGGACTTGCCGGCCACCAGGCTGCCGATGTCGGCGTCCAGCCCCAGCGCTTTCGCGCCATTGAGCGTCGCCAGCTTCAGCGCAACGGCTGCAGGCACTACGCGCGGATCGCCCGAGCTGCCCTTGGCCAGCAGCGCGGCGGTGCGCATTTCGGCGAACAGGTCGAGATCGTTGTTGCTGGATGCGCCATCGGTGCCGAGCATGACGTTGGCACCGGCAGCGATCAGCTTGGCGATCGGCGCGATGCCGCTGGCCAGCTTCAGGTTCGATTCCGGGCAATGGGCGATGTTGACGCCGAGCCGGCCGCAGTCGGCGATCTCCTCGTCGGTCAACTGGGTCATGTGCACGGCGATGAAATCGGGGCCGAGCAGGTCCAGCGACTTCAAGCGCTCCCAGGGCCGACGACCATCGGTGGCAACTGCGCCGTTCACTTCGTCGGCGGTCTCGTGGACGTGCATGTGGATCGGCAGGCCCAGCTCGGTGGCCAGTTCGCGGATGCGCAGCAGTGGCGCGTCGGACACCGTGTACGGCGCATGCGGTGCGAACGCAGCACTGAGCAGCGGCTGCAGGCGAATGTCGTTCTCGTAGACATCGAGTCCCTTGCGGATGTACTCGTCGGCATCGCTGGCCCAGGCAGTCGGGAAGTCGATCAGCAACAGGCCGATCACCGCGCGCATGCCGGTCTGGGCGGCGACCTCGGCGGTGGCGTCCGGGAAGAAATACATGTCGTTGAAACAGGTGGTGCCGCCGCGAATCATCTCGGCAGCGGCCAGCCGCACGCCGTCGACGCAGAAGGTGCGCGACACGTGCGCGCCTTCGGCCGGCCAGATGTGATTGTTGAGCCAGTCCATCAGCGGCAGATCGTCGGCAATGCCGCGCAGCAGGGTCATCGCCGAATGGGTGTGGCCGTTGACCAGGCCGGGCATCACCGCGTGATCAGCGAGCACCAGGGTGTCGCGCGGCGCATAGGTCTGGCGCGCGAAGTCAGCCGGCAGGATTTCCAGGATGCGGCCGCCGTCGACGGCCATCGCATGGTCTTCCAGCGCCTGGCCTTCGGGTTCGATGGTTACCAGCCACTTCGGGAATACCAGCAGATCAATGGTTTGCATGGGGGCGTGCATGAATGGGATAGCGCAGTTTCGCAGGTCGGGATGGCGAAAAGCTGAGGGCTCACGCAGAGAACGCAAAGGACGCAGAGAAAAGCTATTGCTGAATTTTTTTGCTCGCCGGGCGCGCCCAGCCAATCATATCGGGCAGGCCTGCGCTCGCTGTTGCCCGGCAAAAATCACTTTAGTTTCTCTCCGCGTTCTTTGCGTTCTCCGCGTGAGATTCGCTTTCCGTGCAAGCGCTTCACCGGCCGGCGATAGAATGCCGCGCCCATCCCACCCGGACTCCCCGATGACCGCTGTCGCTTCCGCCGTGCATGCCATCCAGTGGATCGACGGGCGCTTGCGCCTGCTCGATCAGCGCCTGCTGCCGCTTGAAGAGCGCTACATCGACTGCCGCAACGCCGAGGACACCGCGTCCGCGATCCACGAGATGGTCGTTCGTGGCGCGCCGGCGATCGGTATCGCCGCCGCTTTCGGGCTGGTGCTCGCGGTGCGCGCCGACCCGACCTTGTTCGATGCCGCCGAAAAGGTGCTGGCCGAATCGCGGCCGACCGCCGTCAACCTGCACTGGGCGCTGCGCCGCATGCGCGCGATCTGGGCGGCCTCGTTCAATGCCGACGCGCTGGAAGTCGAGGCGGTCGCGATCTTCGAGGAAGACCTGGCGCAGAACCTGAAAATGGCTGAGTTCGGTGCGGCACTGATCGCCCCCGGTTCCACCGTGCTGACTCACTGCAACACCGGCGCGCTGGCCACCGGCGGCCACGGCACCGCGCTCGGTGTGATTCGCACCGCTTGGGTGCAGGGCCGCATCGCGCAGGTCTACAACACCGAAACCCGCCCCTGGCTGCAGGGCGCGCGGCTGACCGCCTGGGAACTGCTGCGCGAAGGCATCCCGGCCAAACTTATTGCCGATGGTGCCGCCGCTCATCTGATGAGCACGACGAAGATCGACTGGGTCATCGTCGGTGCCGATCGCATCGCCGCCAACGGCGACACCGCGAACAAGATCGGCACCCACATGCTCGCCGTCGTCGCCCGGCATTACGGTGCGAAGTTCATGGTGGTGGCGCCCAGCGGCACCTTCGATCTGAGCATGGCCGATGGCAGCGGCATTCCGATCGAGGAACGCACCGCCAAGGAGCTGACCGAGTTCCGCAGCATCGGCATCGCGCCGATCGGCATGCAGGCCTTCAACCCGGTGTTCGACGTGACGCCGGCCAGCCTGATCGACGCGATCGTCTGCGAGCGCGGTGTCGCCAGCCCGCCAACTACTGCGGCGATCAAGGCGCTCATCGGATGATCTATCAGCTCGAAAACCGCATCCCGCAGCTGGCTGAAAGCGCCTGGATCGCCGACAGCGCCGTGGTCATCGGCTCGGTGGTGATGGAAGCCGGCAGCAGTGTCTGGTTCAACTGCGTGGTCCGTGGCGACAACGATCTGATCACCATCGGCGAGAACAGCAATGTGCAGGATGGCTCGGTGCTGCATACCGACACCGGTTTCCGCTTGAGCATCGGCCGCGACTGCACGATCGGCCATCAGGTGATGCTGCACGGCTGCACGATCGGCGAAGGCACGCTGATCGGCATCCAGAGCATCCTGCTCAACGGCGCGGTGATCGGCAGGAACTCGATCATCGGTGCCGGCAGCGTGGTGCCGGAAGGCAAGACTTACCCGGACAACGTGCTGATTCTCGGCAGCCCGGCGGTGGTCAAGCGCGAGCTGTCGCCGGCCGAGTACGGCCGCATGCGCCACGGTGCCACGCACTACGTGCAGAACGCGCGCCGCTATCGCGATCATCTGAAGCCGTTCGTGCGCTGATGGCTGGGTTTCGATCAGTTCTTCACGCGCTTCTGTTCGGCCTGAGCTTGATCAGCGGCGCAGTGGCGGCCGATGCGCCGCTGTCCAGCGCCGATCAGGCGAGCTTCGATGCGATCGTCGCCGACCTCGCACCAACCGCCGGCAGCACCCATTGGACGGCCCTGCTGCAGGCGACGGCAACCCATCCGAAGCTGGTCGGCGCGCGTTATGAATCCGCGCCGCTGGATCGTGACGCCAAGGGAACCAGCGAACCGCTGCGCGCCGGTTTCGATGGCTACGACTGCGTCACCTATGTCGAAACCGTACTGGCCCTGGCGCGGTCGTTCGCGCAGGGCAAGCCGACCGCAGCCGCTTATACCGACGAACTGGCGCGGCTGCGTTATCGCAACGGCGAGCCCGGCTACTGCGCGCGCCAGCATTACTTCAGCGACTGGGCCGAGCTGCAGGCCCATGCCGGGGTGCTCGACGAAGTCACCACCAGCATCGCCGGTGATGCCGCCAACCTGGCGACCATCCGCCTGACCCACGGCTTCGACTACTTGAGCCGCAACGCCAGCAAGACCACCGCGCTGATTGGGGCGCCGGAACGCCTGGCTTGCGTGCTGGCGCAGGAAAAGAGCCTGTCGGATCGCGATGACGGCACGCCGTACATCCGCGCGACCAGCCTGACGAAGATCGCCGACGGCCTGCAGCCGGGCGACATCATTGCCTGGGTGGCCGATGTGCCCGGCCTCGACGTGATCCATGTCGGCCTGGTGGTCGCCCGCCCGAATGGCCGTCTCGAACTGGCGCAGGCCTCGCAGCGCAACGGCACCGTCGTGGTCTCGCCGGATCTGCTGCGCTACGCCGCCAGTCTCCGCCAGCAGCGCGGCGTGCGCGTGTTCCGGCCGCGCGATCCGCGCCGCTGAGCGGGCAGCCAAAGCAGTCTCACGCAGAGAACGCGGAGATCGCAGAGAACAGCAAAAGCTTTTTCAACAAACTTGTGCTTTGGCTTTTCTCCGCGTCCTTTGCGTTCTCTGCGTGAGGTCGCTGTTCAGCATTCAGCGGCCGAGCGAATCGAACAGCGCGATGTACTCCTGGGTCACCCGATGCGTCGGGTCGAGATGGATCATCGGTCGGTGCAATTCGTGCGATTCCTTGACCCGCACCGATGGCGACAGCGAGACATCGAGCAGCGGCTGGCCTTCGGCCTTCAGTTCGGCGACCACGCGCTGCGGCAGCTTGGCGCGGCCCTGGAACTGGTTGACGACGATGCCTTCGATCTTCAGATCTTCGTTGTGGTCGGCGCGCAGTTCGTGGATGTTGTCGATCAGCGTGTACAGCGCCTGACGCGAGAACTCGTCGCAGTCGAACGGGATCAGCACCCGGTCCGCCGCGATCAGCGCCGAGCGGCTGTAGAAGTTCAGCGCCGGCGGCGTGTCGATGAACACCGCGTCGTAGCCTTTCAGCTTGGCCAGCGCTTGGTTGAGCTTCTGCACTTTCTGCTTGGCTTCGAGCTTCACCTGCAGATCATCGAGCCGGGTGCTGGCGGCAACCACGTCGAGATTCTCGAACGGCGAATGGGTCGCGTAGGTCACGAACGGCGGCGACTGGATCGAAAAGCTCAGGGTCGCTTCGAAGAAATCGGCGATCGAGCGGTCGGCAGTCTGGGCCTGCGGCCCGAGCAGGTACTGCGTCGAATTGCCTTGGGTATCGAGATCGATGACCAGCGTGCGCAGGCCGCGCGACGCGGCGATCGCGGCGAGATTGCAGACGATGGTCGTCTTGCCGACGCCGCCTTTCTGGTTGAACACGACACGACGGATCATCGAGACCTCGGGGCAGGGAAGCAGCGCAAGTGCACGCGGCGATTATCGCCAGAATCGTGCCGCTTCGCTGCAACGCAGCACGCGAAATCCGACGGCCGTGAGGCTTGCGCAGTGGCCGCGACTGCCGTCAGGATGCGCGCCCGCTGGCCTGGTTCACGCCGCCGGCGGCGTAATCATTCATCCACGACATCGAAGGGGATTGCAGCATGCTGAAGCACAACAGCTATTTCGAAGGCGCGGTGCAGAGCGTCGGTTACCAGCGCAACGGCTTGCGCGGCTCGGTGGGCGTCATCGCGCCCGGCGAATATCACTTCGGCACCGTAGCGGCCGAGCGGATGACCGTGGTCAGCGGCCTGCTGCAGGCCAAGCTGCCGGGGGCTGACGGGAGTTCGGAATGGGCAAATTTCCCGGCCGGCACCTACTTTGAAGTGGCCGCGAACTCGGGCTTCGATGTCCGGGCCATCGGTGGTCCAGCGGCGTATCTCTGCGAGTACTTCGCGGTCTGATCGACCTCAGCCCGGGATTTCCTTCGGATAGCGGAAGTCCAGCACCTCGCCGCTGCCGGGCACGATGTCCTGCCAGCGATCCTCCTCGAAGCCGAGCATGAGCACGCCGCAGGTCGGCAGTTCGATGAACGGCAGCGGGCCGTCCACGAGCACCCGGGCGACATCGGTGAAGCCGGGGTTGTGACCGAACATCAGCACCTGGTCGTTGCGATCATCGAGGGTGTTGATCAGATGCAGCAAGGTGCCCGGCGTGGCGTCGTAGATGCGCGGCTCGATCAGGATCTGCGCTTCGGCGATTTCGAAGGTTTCGGCGAACAACTGGGCGGTGGTCAGTGCCCGCATCGCCGGGCTGGCAATGATCCGGAACGGCGGGCTCAGCAAGCTCTGCAGCCTTTGCGCCATGATCGGCGCGTCGCGACGACCGCGCGGGTTCAGCGGGCGGTCGAAATCGGCGAGCATCGGGTAATCCCAGCTCGACTTGGCGTGGCGGATCAGGATCAGGCGTTTCATGGGAGCGAGATTACCGAAAAGCGTATTGCCGCTTTCGGAATGCGGAGTGAGGGTTGCAGATGAATCGCAAATGGCTGCGTTACGGAGCTTGGCTGCTGCTGCCGCTGGCGCTGTATTTCATCAATGTCGAAGTCCAGACCCGGCGCGGCATCGCGGCGATGGCGGCGACTGAACTCGAATTCCGACCGCTGGCGGCAGCGCTGGTTCAAGCCAAGGCCGAGGGCAAGCCGGTGCTGGCCGATTTCTCGGCGATCTGGTGCCCCACCTGCCGCCGAATGCACAGCGAGGTGTTCAGCGATCCTGCCGTGAAGGCGGCGATCAACGCCGGTTATGTGCTCAGCGGCGTCGACTATGAATCCGCCGAAGCGCCGGCGTTCATGGCCCGCTACGGCGTCAGCAGCTTTCCGAGCCTGCTGGTGCTCGACGCTGATGGTGTGCTGCTGCGCAAGCTGCCGGTGACTTTCGATCCGGCCGCGTTTGCCGCCTCGTTGAAACCCTAGGCGAGCTTCAGTTGCGCAGATAGACATCGAAGCGGAGCTGGGTGCCTTCAAAGCGCAAGGACGGTTCGACACCCGCCAGCGGCGGTGCCTTCGATGGCCGCTTGACCACCACGCGATGACGCGCCGCCAGCAGCGCCGGCGCCAGCAGTTCGTCGGCATCGGCATCGCCACCGGTGAGATCACGCAAGATTTGCATCTCCTTCGACGGCAGCGCCGCCTTGCCATCGTCCGGGTACATCGGATCGAGATGGACGACGTCGAAAGCGGCGCGATTTTCCGCCAGCGCCAGGTAGGCGCAGGCATCGGCTTCGATGATCGCGATGCGCTCGGCGATCGCTTGCGTTGCCGACGTGGCGAGCACGCGGGCGAGGGCGTCGCGGAGCAGCGCGCAGACCGTCGGATTGCGTTCGACCAGGGTCACCCGGGCACCGAGTGCCGCCATCAGATAGGCATCGCGACCGAGTCCGGCGGTGGCATCAAGGACATGCAGCAGGCCGTCTTCCGGCTTGCGCGGCTTGTGCAGGCCGATCGCCTTGCCGAGCGCCTGCTTGCGGCCGGCACCGATGCGGCGGCTGACGTCTTGCGTCAGCCAGTCGGCATGAATGGCACCGTACTGCGGCCGATGCAAGGCGCGCAGGCAGAGGCGCTGGCTGCCGGGTTCGCCCTGCGTTTCGAGTGCAAACGCCGGCTCAAACGAAAAACCCCGGGCCTCGCGGTCCGGGGTCTTCAGGCTCGGCGGTAGCCGATCAGCCAAGCTTCGAAGCGTCGAAAAAGCTGGTGATGCGCTGCGCCAGCATCATGTCGCCGTCGAGCTGCAGCTTGCCGGTCATGAACGCGGTCATGCCGTTCAGATCGCCTTTCAGCAGCGAGACGAGATCGTCGTCTTCCATGCTCAGGGTGACATCGGCGTTAGCCGCCGTGCCCTGGTCGAGTGCGCAGCTGCCGCCCTTGATGGTCAGGTACGCCGGCGACGAGATGGCGAACTGGACGACGGCATCGGTGCCGGCGGCAGCGCTGGCGTCGAACGCGGCGGGGAGTTTCTTCAGGAAGTCGATGGCGCTCACAGGGGGTGCTCCTTAAAGGGAGCCGCATCCTACTCGCGGCACGGTCGTCATGTAAACAACTGTAAACAAGATTACCGAGGTGCCGGGCTGGCGGGTGCCGTCATCGCCAGACGAATCAGCGCCGCCGCTGTTGGCGACAGCAGCACCGGTGCAATCGAGCTGCGATACAGCCGGTTCTGCACCATCAGGCTTGCGGCAAGGCCTTCCGCTGTTCGGTGATCAAGGACAACGTAGTCCGTCCCTTCAACAAGACTGCTGGCGATTGATTTGAAGGCGCGGAACGCCGATCCCTTGGCCAGGCCGGCGACCTCGTCGAGTTCGCGCATCGACAGCCAGCCGGAGTAATCGCTCGTTCCGGTGTTCATGCCTCAGTAGTCAGCGTCCTGCGCTGCCAGCCGTCGGCGTCGACCTGCAGGTACTCGCAGTGCTCCGGTCGCCAGTCGGCGAGCACCAGGCGTTCGACGCGGCGACCGTCGACTTCAAGCACATGCAGGGTCGGCCGATGGGTGTGGCCGTGGATGATCCGCGCCACGCCGTGCGTGCTGAACGCTTCGCGGATCGCCTCGGCATTGACATCGAGAATCGCCGCCGGCTTGTTGCGGGTGCCATCGCCGCGCGCGGTGCCGGCGACCTTTTGCCGCCAGGCGCGCGGCAAGCGCCGGTAGATGAACTGGGCTATCGGATTGCGCGAGAACCGTCGCCAGCGCTGATACGGCAAGTCATCGGTACACCAGATGTCGCCATGGCTGAGCAAGGTCGGCTCGCCGGCCAGGGCGACGACGACCGGGTCCGGCAGAATTTCCAGTCCGGCCGCTTTCGCGAAGGCCTTGCCGAGCATGAAATCGCGATTGCCATGCTGGTAGTAGAGTTTCACGCCGCTGTCGCGCAGCGCCCGCAGGGCCGCAGCTTCCGGCTGGTAGTCGGCCAGACCTTCGGCATCGCCGATCCAGACCTCGAACAGGTCACCGAGGATGTAGACGGCAGCGGCTTGGCGAGCCGGGCCGGCCAGAAAGGCGAGAAAGCGTTCGCGCAGCGGCGACGGCGTGTTCGGCAGATGCAGATCGGACAGCAGGAAAATCACGCGGCCGCGCGATTGCCGAAATTGGCTGCAGCCCGTTCGACTTCGGCCAGTGCCGCTTCGATGGTGTCCCAGTCCGGTTCGCGGCTGGCGTCATGCTCGCTGAGCACGCGGCGGAACTGCTTGCCGCCGGGCTGGTTGCGATAAAGCCCGAGCATGTGCCGGGTGATGTGCGGCAGGCTGTTGCCGGCTTCCAGTTCGGCGTGGATGTAGTCGTACATCGCATCGACCACTTCGACCCGGCTTGGCACCGGTCGGGTGTCGCCAAATAATTTGGAGTCGACTTCGGCGAGCCGGTACGGGTTCTCGTAAACCTCGCGGCCGAGCATCACGCCGTCGACCTGCTTCAGATGGACCAGGCATTCGTCGATGGTGTGGATGCCGCCGTTGATGACGATGGTCAGTGACGGAAACTCCTGCTTCAGGCGGTAGACCGTGTCATAGCGCAGCGGCGGAATTTCGCGATTTTCCTTCGGGCTCAAGCCCGACAGCCAGGCCTTGCGGGCATGGACGATGAAGGTCGTGCAGCCGGTTTCGGCGATCGGCTCGATGAAGTCGCGCAGGAAGGTGTAGTCCTCGCTGTAGTCGACGCCGATGCGGCATTTCACCGTCACCGGCAGGCCGCTGGCCTTGGCCATCGCCTTGACGCCGGCGGCAACCTGCTTCGGGCCCATCATCAGGCAGGCACCGAAACCGCCGTCCTGCACGCGGTCCGAGGGGCAGCCGCAGTTCAGGTTCAGTTCGTCATAGCCGTACTGCGCGCCGAGTTCGGCGGCATTGGCCAGCAGCGGCACATCGCTGCCGCCGATCTGCAGCGCGACCGGATGCTCGGCCTTGTCGAAGCGCAGATGGCGCGGCACGTCACCATGGCGCAGCGCGCCGGTGGTGACCATTTCCGTGTACATCCGGGTGTGTCGGGTCAGCTGGCGATGGAAATAGCGGCAATGCCGATCCGTCCAATCCATCATCGGCGCCACGCAGAAGCGCCAGGGGTTGTGCGAGCCGGCGAGGCTGGCGGATTCCGTCGTCGGGGCGGCGGCGCTGGACAGGTCCATCCTGATTCCTTGTAGTTCGCGGCGCAGCCTTGGCTTGCCGGAGTGAAAGCCGGACGCCCTTGGGGGGTGTTCCGGGTGCTGCAATGCCTCTGACGGTTCGAACCGCATTGCCGGCTGTGAGGCCGGATGCGCACTGAAAGTTCCGGAAAACAAGACGAAGCTTCGACGAAAACCCGGACTAATCAAGCACAAGGATAAAGACTTAGGCCCCTCGCCGTACACCGGGGCCGATTGCGGTCTGAGCGCTGCGGCACATTCGGGTGCCGATAGCGCTCTCGCGGCGACCGGGACGGCCGCCGATGTAAGCTCGAATCGAACCCGAAACTGACCCTTCCTCCGATGCGCCACGCCCTGCTGCTTGCCCCTTTGCTGAGTTTGCTGCTCGGTCTGTTCGGTGCCCCGGCGGCGACGGCTGCCGATCAGGCGCTGTGGGAGAAATCGACCCTCAACCAGATCCTCAAGCGCGGCGAACTGAGAGTCGGCCTGGAAGCCGGCTACCTGCCGTTCGAGATGCGCGACAAACGCGGCGAGATCATCGGTTTCGATGTCGACCTGGCCAAGCTGATGGCGCGCTACATGGGCGTCAAGGTCAGCTTCGTCAACACCCAGTGGGACGGCATCATTCCGGCGCTGCTCACCGACAAATTCGACATCCTGATGTCCGGCATGACCATCACCCCGGAGCGCAACCTGCAGGTGAACTTCGCCAGGCCCTACATCACCATTGGCCAGACCATCCTGCTGGCCAAGAAGCACGCCGACACGGTGAAATCGGTCAAGGACCTCAACGATCCCAAATACGTGATCGCCACCAAGCTCGGCACCACCGGCGACATCGCCGCCAAGCGCTACCTCGGCAAGGCCAAGCTCAAGACCTTCGAAACCGAAGCCGACGCCGCCCTGGAAGTACGCAACGGCCGCGCCGACGCCTTCGTCTACGACCTGCCGTTCAACGTCGTCTACATCGGCCAGTTCAAGGACTCACTGGTCCATTTGAAGGAGCCGTTCACCAAGGAGCCGCTGGGTTGGGCGGTGCGCAAGGGCGATCCGGATTTTCTGAACTGGCTGGATCATTTCCAGGATCAGATCCGGAATGACGGGAGTTATGACGCGCTGTATGGCAAGTGGTTTGAGGGGGTGGCTTGGTTGGCGAATGTGCAGGGTGGGTGAGCAACCGCGTTTCACGGCAATCGATTTTGAGCATGGGAAGCTCCTGTTGCAGCACTTGATTGCGAAGTCAGGCTGATGCTGAGTCGTCAGCAAACGCCTTCTCAGCGTCGCAACTGAGTCCTGCGTCTCTGTGTCACGCCGACTCCGAATCACTTCAGTTCGTGTACCCACGGCGCGTGCTCGAAGGCGCGGTAGTCGCAGCTCAGTTCCTCGCCGGCGGCGATGTCTCGCGAGGTGATCGTCCGGGTATCGTCCTCGTGGCAGTTCGGCGCGTTGTCGTGGTTCATGAACTTGCCGTTGTCGCCGCAGAACATGTAGACGCCGTCGACATTCAGATAGCTGTAAAGGCGGATGCGGGTGCGGAACGGCTCGGGGAACGCTTCGAGCTCGGCCGGGGCGATTGCCCAGTCGATCTCCGGGTTCAGATCCCAGACCACGGTGCCGGCCGGAATCGCGACCGGAGTGAAGACGCCGAGACCATGGATGCGGCTAGGCGCGAGATACGTGGGGACCAGAAACATGCGGACTCCTCAGTCTGCGTTTCTCAAGCGATTGATGGGCGTTTGGCTGGTGTCAGAAACCTGGCGGCAGTGGTGCGCTGGGCGCGTGCTGCTCAGACTGTGCCTGGGTGATGTTGCTGCCGGGTGGCACGCTGCGGGTCAGCCAGACGTTGCCGCCGATGCTTGAACCACGGCCGATGGTGACCCGGCCGAGGATGGTGGCACCGGCGTAGATCACCACGTCGTCCTCGACGATCGGATGACGCGGCTGGCCCTTGATCAGGCTGCCGTCCTCGGCCGCCGCGAAGCGTTTCGCGCCGAGCGTCACCGCCTGGTACAGGCGCACGTGATCGCCGATCACGGCGGTTTCGCCAATCACCACCCCGGTGCCGTGATCGATGAAGAAGCGGCTGCCGATGGTCGCCCCCGGATGGATGTCGATGCCGGTGGCCGAGTGCGACAGCTCGGCGATGATCCGCGCCAGCAGCGGCACTTCGAGCTGGTAGAGCTGATGGGCGAGACGGTGGTAGATCACCGCCATCACGCCGGGATAGCAGAGCAGCACTTCGTCGACGCTGCGCGCGGCAGGATCGCCCTGGTAGGCCGCTTCGACATCGGTATCGAGCAGGCCGCGCGCAATCGGCAGATAAGCCGCAAACGCATCGACGATGTCGCGTGCCTGCTGCGGCACTTCAGCGCCGTCACGGCCCTGCTGGCGCGCGGTGTAGCCCAGCTCCAGCTGCACCTGCACGTAAAGCGCGTTCAATGCGGTATCGAGCGTGTGACCGACGTAGTAGTCCTCGCTTTCCGCGCGCAGTTCAGCTGGGCCAAGGCGCATCGGGAACAGCGCGCCACAGAGCTGATCCATGATCGTCTGCATCACGTCACGGGCCGGGAACTCGCGGCTGCCGGAATCGAGGCTGCGATGACGCGCCTCGCGCCAGCGGGCCCGCTGCTCGCGCAGGCCGGCGACCACTTCATCGAGATTCCAGTGCGACGGCGTGGTCGGCTTCGGCGTCATGATCGTCATCGGGTCAGCGAGCGGGCGGTCCAGCGCTGCAGCAGCACCTGCAGCACCGCCATCGCCAGCAGGACCAGGCCGGTCTGTAGCCAGGATTTGGCCAGATTGCGATCGCGGCTGGTGTCGGCCTCGACTTCGGCACGCACGGCTACCCGCAACTTCGGCAGTTCCTCGGCCGGCGGCTGGTGATCGGCCGGGATGCGGGCGAGGTCCAGGCTCAGGTTCAGCTCGGTTGCCAGCGCCAGGTCCTGCTCGCTGTAGACCGGCAGCGTCTGCAGCCGGTAGCCGCCGTACAGGCTCAGGCCGAGGCCGATGACCGCGAACAGCAAGGCGACGTGCAGACGGATATTGCGACGCATAGTTTGACGCATGATTTATTGAGTCGGCATTAAGACATTGAACCGGGATGCGCTCTTGCAACGTCCCACACCCTTACCAACGAACTGCATGATGCCGACTCAATAATCAAAACATATTGATTCTGTTATTGATCCGGCTGCTGCCGCACTCGTCTGAGCAGACTGCC
>JAUXYM010000082.1 GCA_030694365.1 Nevskia sp.
TGCGGTGCTTTCCGCTATCTCCCCTCTTCGGCTTTTCTCGGCGTCCTCGGCGTTCTCTGCGTGAGACAAGCCGTTGATGTTCCAGTACGCGTCACCGCTCTAAACTGCGCGCATGAATACCAACGAAGCCCCGCGTCCCGCCGACGTCGAAGCCTTTCTCCGTGGCCTGCAGAACCGCATCTGCGCCGAAGTCGAGCGCATCGACGGCCAGGCAAAGTTCCTCCACGACGCCTGGCAACGCGACGAGGGCGGCGGCGGCGAAACCCGAGTGCTGAGCGAAGGCGCGGTGTTCGAGCGCACCGGAGTCAATTTCTCCGATATTCGCGGCACCAAGCTGCCGCCAGCAGCGACGGCGGCGAGACCGGAACTGGTCGGCCGCGGCTTCCGGGCGATGGGCGTGTCACTGGTCTTCCATCCGCGCAATCCCTACGCACCGACCACCCACGCCAATGTCCGCTTCCTGATCGCAGAGAAAGAAGGCGAGGAAGCGGTCTGGTGGTTCGGCGGCGGCTTCGACCTGACCCCGTATTACGGTTTCACCGAAGACGCCGTGTACTGGCATCAGGTGGCGAAGGACGCCTGCACGCCGTTCGGGCCGGAGGTCTATCCGCAGCTGAAAGCCCAGTGCGACGACTACTTCTTCATCAAGCATCGCAACGAAGCACGCGGCATCGGCGGCCTGTTCTATGACGACTGGACGGTCGGCGGCTTCGAGGCCAGCTTCGCGCTGATGCAGAGCGTCGGCGATCACTTCATCAAGGCCTACATGCCGATCGTCGAGCGCCGCCACCCGATGCTGTACACGCAGCGCGAACGCGACTGGCAACTCTACCGGCGCGGCCGCTATGTCGAGTTCAACCTGGTCTGGGATCGCGGCACCTCGTTCGGCCTGCAGAGCAAGGGCCGCATCGAATCGATCCTGATGTCGATGCCGCCGCTGGTCGCCTGGCATTACAACCATCAGCCGGAACCGGGCAGCCCGGAAGCCACGTTCCTCAGCGACTATCTGCCGGTGCGCGATTGGCTGAACCTATGACTGAACGTGTCGCGATAGCGAAGGTCTAGAATCGGGTCGCCGGGCAGGCATCTGAGGAGACGCTTGCAGGCATCACCCAATGAAGGTCAACCCATGACGCTGACCGAACTTCGCTATCTGGTGAACCTCGACAAGGAGCGCCATTTCTCGCGCGCCGCCGAGCGTTCCTTCGTGTCGCAGCCGACACTTTCCGTGGCCTTGAAGAAGCTCGAAGACGAGCTCGGTGTAACCCTGTTCGAGCGGATTCGCGGCGAAGCCAAGCCGACGCCGGTCGGCGCGCGGATCATCGAGCAGGCTCGCCTGGTGCTCGCCGAAGCGCGGCGAGTCGAAGACATTGCCCGCGAAGGCAAGGACGAGCTGGTCGGCTCACTCAGGCTCGGGGCGATCTACACCGTCGGCCCCTACGTGCTGCCATCGCTGGTGCCGCTGATGCGCGAAACCGCGCCCTTGATGCCGCTGATGATCGAGGAGAACTTCACCGGCGTGCTGCTCGAACAGCTGCGCGACAACGAGCTCGACGTCGCGCTGCTGGCGCTGCCGATCGACTTGCAGGGCCTGTCCGCATGGCCGATCTACGACGAGGATTTCGTGGTCATGCTGCCGCCGGCGCATCGCTGGGCGGCGCTGACCAGCATCCCGGCGAAGAAGCTCGCCGAGGAACATCTGCTGCTGCTCGGGCCCGGCCACTGTTTCCGCGAGCAGGTGATCGCCGCCTGCCCGAAGTGCGTCGACGCCGAAGGCGACGGGCCGCGGCCGGTCACCGGCTCGTCGATCGAAACCATTCGCTACATGGTCGGCTCGGGCCTGGGCGTGACGGTGATGCCGAACGCCGCGATCGCCAACCGACCGGCCGAGCCGAACCCCTTGCCAACCGTACCGTTCGCGGCACCGGCACCGACGCGGCGAGTCGGCATGGTCTGGCGGCGCAGCTTCCCGCGCCTGGCAGCGATCCGCGCCTTGCACGCCGGCCTCCTCGCCTGTGGCGTGCGCGGCGTGCGCCTGCTGCCGGACGCCGAGCCGCAGCATCCCTGAGACGCTAACCGCGATTGCTCACGCGGAGAACGCAAAGAACGCGGAGAGAAGCGAAAGAGAGAAAAATCAACTCGCTTGAAAGCTGTTCTCTGCGTCCTCCGCGTTCTCTGCGTGAGGATGCTTTCCCGGCCATCCCGAAACCACCGCCATGCTCAACGCCCTGATCGAAGCGACTCGCAGCCAATTCCAGGGCCGCATGCTCGGCCTGGTGCTGTGGCCGCTGCTCGGTTCGTTGCTGCTGTGGACGCTGCTGCTGATCGTGTTCTGGTCGCAGGGCATGAGCGCCCTGCGGACGCTGACCGAGTACCAGCCGGTCGACGCCTTCCTGAGCGAATGGGGCCTGTCCTGGCTGGTCGGCGCGCTGACCCTGATCGTCAGCTTCTTCTTCCTGCCGACCCTGGTCGCGGCGACCGCGATCTTCATCACCTCGGTATTCGCGATGCCGCTGATGGTTGATCACATCGCCGCCCGCGACTATCCGCAGCTGACGCGGGCCAAGGGCGGCACCACCAGCGGCAGCATCCTGAACAGCCTCGGCGCGCTGCTGGTCTATCTGCTGCTGTGGATTCTGGTGCTGCCGCTGTGGCTGATCCTGCCGTTCGCGTTCGTGATTCCGGTGGCGCTGGCCGGCTATCTCAACGACCGCGTGTTCCGCTATGACGCGCTCGCCGAACATGCGACCCGCGAGGAGTACCGGGAAATTCTTCGTCGCCATGGTTCACCGCTGTTCGGCCTCGGCGTGGTCGCGGCACTCGTCCAGCTGATTCCCTTCGTCAACCTGATCTCGCCGGTCTACTCCGGCCTGAGCTTCATCCACTTCGCGCTCGCCGAACTGCAGAAGATGCGCGGGGAAGCAGTGGTCCGTGGTCAGTGACTAGTGGTCAGAAAAAGCAAAGCACCAACCTGCTTCGCTTTTGATTCTCTGGCCACTGGCCACTAGCCACGGACCACTGCTTCACCCAAGCAACATCCGCGCGCTGATGCCGATCAGAAAGATCGCGAACGCCCGCTTGAGCAGCTTTGGCGACAGACCATGCGCCAGCCGCGCCCCGAGCGGTGCGGTGAACACGCTCATCACCGCGATGCCGGCAAACGCGGCCATATCGACATAGCCGAGGCTCCACGGTGCACGGCCCGGGACGCCGAGGCCGTTGATCGCGAAGCCGACCGCGCCGGCCCAGGCGATCGGGATGCCGCAGGCCGCCGAGGTGCCGACGGCGCGACGCATGTCGATGTTGCAAGCGTTCAGGTAAGGCACGGTCAGCGAACCGCCGCCGATGCCGATCAGGGCCGACAGGCCGCCGATAAAAGTGCCGACGATGCCGAGGCCGAGCGCACCCGGCGTGCTGCGCGTCGCTTTCGGCGTGGCGTCGATCAGCATCTGGATCGCGATCAGCAGCGCGCCGATGCCGACGCAGCGCTTCAGCACCTCGCTGCTGACCAGGTGCGCCACCGTGGCACCGATCAGGCTGCCGACGACGATGCCCGGTGCCAGCTTCCAGAACACCGGCCAGATCACGCCGCCGCGGGCGTGATGGGCGCGGGTCGAGGAAATGCCGGTCAGGCCGATCACCGCCAGCGAGGTGCCGATCGCCGAGTGCATCACCACGTCGGGAGAGGTGCCGAGGCCGGGCAGGATGAAGGCCAGCGCCGGCACCACGATCAGACCGCCGCCGACGCCGAACAGGCCGGCCAGCACGCCTGCAGCGGCACCGGTCAGCAGGAATACCAGCAGGGTTTCCATCGGCTAGGGCCTTACAATTGCGCGGGCCGCAAAGGCTACACGAACCCGTCAGGCAATCTGAGGGTCAGAGTTCCATGATGACCCTACGTTCGACCCTGTCTCCCCTCTCGCTGGCCCTGGCATTTGCAGGCCTTTTCGCGCTGTCGGCCACCGCCGAAGACGATTCCCTGGCCATTGCGCGCAGTGAATTCACGAGTGCTTTCACCGCCGCCGAAGCTGGTTCCTTCAATGGCGAAGACAGCGATCGCCTGCGCGCCTATCCGCTCTATTCCTATCTCACGGCTGCGCGACTGAAGGCGCGGCTGGCCCAAGTCCAGGCTCTGGCCAAGCCCGAGGACGATCGCGGTGCCGATGACGCGGTCGCCGCCTTCATCGCGGCCCAGGGCGGGACCTTGGCCGCCAACGATCTGCGCCGCGCCTGGCTGAGCAGCCTGGCGGCGCGCAAGCGCTGGGATCGCTATCTCGCAGCCCTGCCAGCCCCGTTGGCGACCAGCGACACCAGCTTCCGCTGCCAGCAGTTCGCGGCGCGCATCGCGCTGAACCAGACCGCCGGTCTGGCGCCATTGGTAATCCAGCAATGGCAGGCGGCGAACCAATCGCTGCCGGCCTGCGATGCCGCATTCACCTGGGCCCGTGAGCAGAACCTGCTGACCCCGGCGCTGATCGAGGCGCGGGCGCGGCTGGTGGCCGGCAATGGTTTCAGCGCGCTGGCGAAAACCATCGCCGCACCGCTGGCGGCGGCAACCAGCGCACCGATCAGGCAATGGGCGGCGCTGATCGAACAGCCGCAGCGCGAACTCGATGCACTGATCGCCGATCCGTCACGGCCGGTGGAAGCGGTCGCGCTGCAGGACGGCTGGCAGCGCCTGGCCCGCAAGGACCCGGACGCTGCTGCCGCCCGCTACGCCGCGCTGCGCCAGTCACGCGCGCTTGACGACACTGCTGCCAGCCCGTTCGCCCGCGCGCTGGCACTCGGCATGGCCTGGAGTCGCAAGCCGGAAACGCTGGGCTACTTCGCGCAGGTGCTGCCGGCCGACAACGACAGCCTGTCCACCGAATGGTGGGCGCGTGCGGCGCTGTGGGCCGGCGACTGGCCGCAGGCGGCGAAAGCCATCGCGGCGATGTCCGACAGCCAGCGCAACGAACAGCGCTGGCGTTACTGGGCAGCACGGGCTGCCGCTGCCGGCGGCGATCCGGCAGCGAACGATCTGCTCGCCGCGCTGGCGCAGGAAGACGGCTGGTATCCGGCGCTCGCCGCCGCGCAGTCCGGCATCGCCTACGCACCGCATCCGCAGACCCTGGCGGCCGATCCGGCGATGGTCGCGAAACTCGACAGCCAGGCCGGCTTCATCCGCGCTCGCGAGCTGTTCCTGTCGTCGCTGCGCAATCAGGCGGCCGCCGAGTTCTGGGCGGCATTCGAGCCGCTCGATGAAACCGCGCGCTTCCAGGCCATCCACCTGGCGATGGGCTGGGGCTGGTACGAGCAGGGGGTGGCGGCCGCCAGCCGGATGAAGCTGTTCACCGATTACGCGCTGCTCTATCCGCGGCCCTATGAATCCCCGGTCAAGACGGGCGCGGCGCTGTCCGGTCTGCCGGACAACCTGATCTACGGCGTGCTGCGCCAGGAAAGCCTGTATCGGACCGATGCGGTATCGAGCGCCAACGCCTACGGCCTGCTGCAGATGCTGCCGGAAACCGCGACCCGCACCGCGCGCAAGTGGCAGCGTCCGCTGCCGACGCGCGCGACGCTGTTCGATCCCGAGGTCAACGTGCCGCTTGGGGCGGCGCATCTGCGCGATCTGGTCGACCGCTTCACTGGCCAGCTGCCGGTGGCGATCGCCGGCTACAACGCCGGCCCGAACGCGGCGGCGCGCTGGCTGCCGGCGACGCCGATGTCGGCGGACGTCTGGATCGAGAACATTCCTTACAACGAAACCCGTACCTACGTGCAGCGCGTGCTCTGGCATTCGATGGTGTTCGGCTGGTGCCAGCAGGGCAAGCCGCAACCGCTGTCGACCTGGCTGAAGCCAGTGGCGCTGGCACCGGTGCCGGCAGGCCTCGAAGAGATCCCATGATGCGGCGCTATCTGGTCGGCGGCGCGGTGCGCGACCGGTTGCTGAAGCGCCCAGTCACCGAGCGCGACTGGGTGGTCACCGGGGCAACGCCGGAGGAGATGATCGCGCTCGGCTACCGGCCGGTCGGCAAGGATTTCCCGGTGTTCCTGCATCCCGAAACCCAGGAAGAGCACGCGCTGGCGCGCACCGAGCGCAAGAACGGCCGCGGCTATCACGGCTTCACCATCCACACCGATCCCGGCGTAACGCTGGAAGACGATCTGATCCGCCGCGATCTCACCGTCAATGCGATGGCCGAGGACGACGACGGCAAGCTGATCGATCCCCACGGCGGCCGCGCCGATCTCGAAGCCCGGCTGCTGCGCCATGTCTCGGCGGCATTCGCCGAAGACCCGGTGCGGGTGCTGCGCATCGCCCGCTTCCATTCCCGCTACGCCTATCTCGGTTTCACGATCGCCGAGGAGACGATGGCGCTGATGCGGCAGATGGTCGACAGCGGCGAAGTCGATCACCTGACTGCGGAACGGGTCTGGAAGGAAACCGAGCGGGCGCTGATGCAGCCGCAGCCGTCGGTCTACTTCACCAGCTTGCGCGAATGCGGCGCGCTGAAGCGCTTGATGCCGGAAGTCGATGCCCTGTTCGGCGTGCCGCAGCCGCCGAAGCATCACCCGGAGATCGACACCGGCGTGCACACGATGCTGACCATCGATCACGCGGCAAGCATCGAGGCACCACTGACGGTACGTGTTGCCGCCCTCTGCCACGACTACGGCAAGGCACTGACGCCGGCTGAGTTGCTGCCCAGCCACTACGGCCACGAACAGAACGGCGTGCCGCTGGTCGAAGCGTTCTGCGTGCGGCTGCGGGTGCCGAACGATTGCCGCGAGCTGGCGTTGCAGGTTTGCCGCGAGCATCTGCTGGTCCATCAGGCCCGCGAACTGACCCCCGGCACCTTGATGCAGTTGCTGGAACGGCTCGACGCGCTGCGCCGTCCTGCCCGCTTCGAGGAATTCCTGATCGCCTGCGACTGCGATGCCCGTGGCCGTACCGGGCTTGCGAATCGCGACTATCCGCAGCCGAACTATCTGCGCGCGGCGCTGCGGCGCATCGCGCTGGTGGCGCCGGCCTCGGTCACTGCCGATGGCTTCGTCGGCGCGGCCATCGGCCTGGAACTGCGTAATCGCAGGCTCAAGATGCTGAAGGAACTTCGCGAGACACCGGCGGCCTGAATCTTGAGCGGGGCCGATCGCTGATCGGTTCCAACCATTTCGTCTCCGGCGTAGTCTGAGGACATCAGGCCGCGCATCGATCTATCTCCGCGCAGCCGTCTCCATTTCACGAGGTCCATCCTTTGAATCGCATCCTTCTGATCGCGGCGGCTGCCGCACTGCTTTACGGCTGCGGCAAGTCCGCCGAAGCGCCGAAGACTGAGGCCGCCACGACCGCCTCCGCGCCGGTCTCCGGCATCGACCCGGCGACCATGGACAGCGCCGCCCGTGCCCAGGACGACACCTACCGGCACATGAACGGCAAGTGGCTGGACAGTTTCGAGATTCCGGCCGACAAGGCGCGCTACGGCGCGTTCACCAAGCTGGCCGATGACGCCGAGCAGCAGTTGCGCGAGCTGATCGAGGCCGCCGCCGCCAATGCAGAGGCGAAGCCGGGCACCGAGCCGCAGCAGATCGGCGATCTGTACAAGAGCTTCATGGACGAAGCCGGCGTTGAAGCCGAGGGCCTGAAAGCCGTCGACAGCAGCCTGGCGACGATCGATGGGCTAGCCGACAAGAGCGGCATCCCGGGCCTGATGGCCAGCCTGGCGATGATCGGCGTCGGTTCGCCGTTCGTGCCGTTCGTGCATCAGGACAACAAGGATTCGACCCAGTACATCGTCGATCTCTACCAGTACGGCCTCGGCCTGCCGGACCGTGACTACTACCTGAAGGACACCGACAAGTACCGCGAATCGCGCACCGGCTACCTGGCCCACATCGAAAAGATGCTGGCCTTGGCCGGTGACCAGGACGCCGCCAAAAAAGCCAAAGCGATCTTCGCGCTGGAAACCGCGCTGGCCAAGCTGCAGTGGGACAAGGTCGCCAATCGCGATCCGGTGAAAACCTACAACAAGGTCGAGCTGGCGAAGTTCGTCACCCTGGCGCCGGGCTTCGACTTCAAGGCCTGGCTCACGTCCGCCGGCATGACCGGCAAGCTCGACTATGTGATCGTCAGCCAGCCGACCTACATCACCGGCTTCGCCAAGCTGCTGCAGAGCCAGCCGCTCGATACCTGGAAGGCTTACTTCAAGTGGAAGCTGATCGCCGAGTTCGCGCCCTATCTGCCGAAGGCCTTTGTCGACGAGAACTTCGCGTTCTACGGCACGGCGCTGCGCGGCATCCCCGAGAACCGGCCGCGCTGGAAGCGCGGCGTGGAACTGGTTGAAGGCTCGATCGGCGAATCGCTTGGCAAGCTCTATGTCGAAAAGCACTTCCCGCCGGCCAACAAGGCGCGCATGGAAGCCCTGGTCAAGAACCTGCTGGAAGCCTACAAGCAGTCGATCGACACGCTGGACTGGATGAGCCCCGAAACCAAGAAGGAAGCCCAGGCCAAGCTCGCCAAGTTCGCGCCGAAGATCGGTTATCCGAACAAGTGGAAGGATTATTCGAAGCTGTTGATCAGCGGCAAGGATCTGCTCGGCAATGTCGCCCGCGCCAATGCCTACCGCTACCAGTTCGACCTGGCCAAGCTCGGCACGCCGATCGATCGCGAGGAGTGGGGCATGACGCCGCAGACGGTCAACGCCTACTACAACCCGGAGAAGAACGAGATCGTCTTCCCGGCGGCGATCCTGCAGCCACCGTTCTTCAATGCCGCCGCTGACGATGCCGTGAACTACGGCGGCATCGGCGCGGTGATCGGCCACGAGATCAGCCACGGCTTCGATGACCAGGGCGCGCAGTACGACGGCGACGGCAATCTGCGCCAGTGGTTCAGCGCAGCCGACCTGAAGAACTTCAAGGCCAAGACCGCAGCGCTGGTCGCTCAGTACGCGGCTTTCGAGCCGGTCAAGGGCTATCACGTCAACGGCGAGCTGACCCTGGGCGAAAACGTCGCCGACAACTCCGGCCTGACCATCGCCTACAAGGCCTACAAGATCAGCCTCGGCGACAAGCCGGCGCCGGAAATCGACGGCCTGAGCGGCGAGCAGCGCTTCTACCTCGGCTGGACCCAGGTCTGGCAAGGCAAGGACCGCGAAGCCGAAGCGATCCGCCGCCTGACCGTCGATCCGCATTCGCCGCCGTCGGTGCGCGGCAACGCCACCCTGGTCAACCAGGCCGGTTTCTACGACGCCTTCAGCGTCAAGGAAGGCGACAAGATGTACGTCGCCCCGGAGAAGCGGGTCAGCATCTGGTAAACCGCTGCAGCAAGCTTCTGCGGTGAACGAAGGCCGGTGGCAACACCGGCCTTTTTCGTGGCCGCTTGCTTAAGGCATCGTTCGACGCCGATGATCGGGACCAGTCCGGCAACAGACCCTGGAGGAGCAGCCGATGAACCACGTATCGCCGCAGGACTGGGCCGCGCTGGAGAGGATCGAACACGGTCAATGCGCGCTCGAAGCCGAAGCCGCACAGCGTCTGAGCCAGTGCGGCCTGATCGAAGCGAAAGCCGAGGATCGTTACACGCTGACGCCGCAAGGCTGGCATGCGCTGCGCCAGCATCGGCGGCTGAATCCGGACTGAGAAGCAGTGGCTAGTGGTCAGTGGCTAGTGGCTAGTTTTTTTCTGACCACTGACCACTAGCCACTGACCACTGCTTCTGGCCACTGCTTCAAGCGTCGATCAGCGGACTGTCGCCGCCCGCCTGCCAGCCATAGCGGCGCAGGCTGACTCTATCGTTCTCGAAGGCGACGCCTTCGGCGCGCAGCCGTCGCTTCTGTTCGCGATGTTCCTCGCTGAACTTCGGCAGCGAGATTTGCCCGGCCGCATTGATCACCCGATGCCAGGGTGTAGCCGCGCCCGTTTCGAGCATGCCGCCGAGCACCCGGCCGACCAGCCGCGCGCGGCCCGGATAACCGGCGATCCAGGCGATCTGGCCATAGGTCGAAACCCGGCCGGCCGGGATGCGGGCAATCGTCGCCAGGATCGCGATCCTTGCGGCATCGGCGTCGACGGCTGCCGACGGCTCAGTCGGCCGGCGCGCCATACAAAGCCGTGCCGCAGGCGACCAGGCTGTGGTCATCGAAGTCGAAGATTTCCGCGGCCAGCAGGCGCTGCGCGCCGAGCGCGGCGACATAGCGGATCAGCAAGCTGCGGGCAGCCGGATCCCAGTGCACGCCTTCAAAGCTGAACTGCAGGCTGGGAATGGCGACCAGCGCCGCCTGCCAGTAGGCGCGCAGCGCCGGCTTGCCGTGGACGGTGCCATGGCCGGTGATGGTCGCCGCTTTCGGGCTGCGGAAGCGGCAGTCATCGGCGAACAGCCGCAGCACGGCTTCGACATCGCGCGTGTTCCAGGCAGCGATCCAGTGCTGAGCCCAGTGCTCGGCGGACAGCTGATCGGCTGGCATTGTCGTCATCGCGCTGTCCCCCGACATCGTGGAGAATCATCCTTATGAACACCCGTTCAGGACGGGTTCAGACTGCCGACGGCATTCTGCGCAGGTCGAATCGAGCCCAGCAAGGCAGGGTCGACTTTCCCTAACCCGCTATATCCGGAGCACCCCGATGAACCGCCCAATGAAGCGAAACCTGATTCCTGCCGTGATCGTTGCCAGCCTGATCGCCGCAGCCGGCCCGTCGTTCGCCATCGGCGTCAACGCGGGTGCCGGTCTTGGCCTCGGCGTCAACGCCGGCGGTGCCAAGCTTGATGCCGATGCCAGGGCCAGGCTCGACGCCGAAGCCGCTGCCGCCGCAAAGGCCCAGGCCGATGCGAAGGCCGCTGCCGATGCCAAGTTTGATGCCGGTGCCACGGTCGGTTCGGATGCCAAGGCCGACGCCAACGCCGGACTGGGTGTCGGTGCGGGTCTGGGCCTCGGCCTCGGCAAGGCGGTCAAGGGCACGGCCGGTGCGGTGGGCGGCACCGTCAAGGGTGTTGCCGGTGCCACCGGCGGCGCGGTGAAAGGCGCAGCGAGCACCACCGGCACGGCCGTCAAGAGCACCGCTGAAGCGACCAAGAACACGGCGAAGGCCGGCGTTGGTGTCGCCGCCGATGCGGCGGTCGGCACCAAGAACGCGGTGGGCGGCGCGGCGGCGGCGACTGGCTCTGCGGTGTCCACCGGCGTCAAGGCCGGCACCAATGCCGCCGGTGCTGCGAATGTCGATGTCAACGTCAAGGCTGGTGCCAGCGCCGGTCAGTAAGTAGCAGCGGCAACAAAAAAGCGGCCGGTCACTCGCGTGACCGGCCGCTTTTCGTTGGGAGCCGCACGAAGGAGTCGACTCAGCCCTGATGCAACTGCACGTAAATCTCCGCCCGCAGCGGGCCGGACGCCCACTTCACCAGCACCGCCGGGCAGGCTTCGGCCGGCGCGAAGCCCGCCGAGATGCGGAACAGATCGGCGGTGATCCGCTCGATGGCGGCGTGATAGCCCTTGAACAGCTCGCTGCCGTTCGCGTGCATGGTCTTCAGCGAGGCCAGCAGCACCGACACCGGCACATACGGCGCAACGCGGTCGAGCAGGCGTTCGAGCAACGCCAGATCCTTGTCCTTAGGGCCTTCATCCATGACCACACTGACCAGCTTCGGATTGCCGCCGGTGCGGTCAGCCGACAGCTTGCGCAGCTTCGGATCGCGCGCGTAATAGGCGGCCGAGGCGAGGATGATGAACAGTTCGTCGTAGGAATCTTCGGTGAAGTTGACGTCGTCCGGAATCAGGCCTTTCAGCGCAGGCTTGAACGCTGCGAGCAGGCCGTGGAACTGCTCGTCCAGCCGCGCCAGGCGGCGGAATGATTCGCTCATCGAAACATCTCCTGAGAATTCTTGATGGCCGATGCCAGTATCTGGATAGGGACACGGCCCGGAAAAACGCTGAATGGAGTATAGCGGCGCGCTCCTGTGTGCCGGCTACAGCGGCAGCGTGCCGGACAGCACCGTCACCGCATGGCCGCCCACCCGTACAGCAATCACCGCGCCAGCCTGCTTGTCGGCCTCGATCTGCAGCACGCTCGGCCGGTTCATTTCCAGTCCTTGATGGATGGTCCAGGCCAGACGGCCATCGGCCTGCGCCGCGTCCATCGCCAGCCGGCCCGCCAGTGCCACCGCTGCCGAACCGGTCGCCGGGTCTTCATGGACCCCGGCACCGGGCGCGAACATCCGGGCGCGCAGCGCGCCTTCGTAGCCTCGGGCGTAGACATAAAGCTGATGCGCCCAGCCGCCCGCCAGATGCTGACGCCAGCAGGCGAGATCGAACGTGATGCCGGCCATCAGCTCCGGCGAACGCAGCGGCACCAGCACATAGGGCACGCCACAACTGATCAGCGCCGCCGTTTCACCGGCGTAGCCGAGGTCCTGTTCGTCGAGCCCGAGCATGGTCGCCAGCACGGCGGCCGACGGCGCGGCCGGCCCAAGCTGCGGCAGTACCGCCGTGCTCAGCTCGCCATAAGGGGCACGGCCAGCTACCCGGCGCACCCGCACCGGCACCAGGCCGACGTTCTCTTCAAGCACGAAACGCACCTCGTCGCCTTGCGGGGCCAGACCGAGTTCGGCCAGCAGGCAAGCCGTGCCGACCGTGGGATGGCCGGCAAACGGCATCTCGATCTGCGGCGTGAAGATGCGGACCTTGAAGTCGGCACCGGGCACCATCGGCTGCTGCACGAACACGGTTTCCGACAGATTGAATTCGCGGGCGATGGTCTGCATCTGCCGCGTGTTCAGCCCATCGGCGGCGAGCACCACGGCCAGCGGATTGCCGCCGTAGCGCTGTTCGGTGAAGACATCGAGGGTGTGGAACTGGAGGTGGGCACTCATGGCGGATCGACGGGGCGGATGGATGGGCGGACGAAACCTTAGCGCGATCCTGTGACCCTGCGCAGTCACCGCGTTCTACGTGGAACTGGGGGGCGTCAGGCCTGCGGCAGCAACGCGGCCCAGGCGGCGCGCTTCGCCGCTGCGCTGACGCTGGCATTGGCCGGGCTGGTCGACGGCAGCGCGATCAGTTCGATGGCCGACAAGCGCTCGCCGAGCATCGGCAGCACACGACGATGGAAAGCATCGCGCGCCGTGCCGCCGTTCAGCGCGATGACTTTCAGCTCAGGGTGGCGATCGAGGAAAGCGGCGAAATCGTTGGCCTGCTCGCTGCCGCGAACGATGCTGGCATCGAGACTGCCGGGGCGCTCGCAGGCGCGCAGCACGTCCCAGAGTGCGATGCCTTGCCCATGCAGCCCGGCGATGCGCTCGGCATAGGCGGCACTCGCCGGCACGCCGAACAGCGCTTCCATCATCGGCCAGAACTGGTTGCGCGGATGGCCGTAGTACTGCTGCGCACGCAATGACGCGATACCCGGCATCGAGCCGAGAATCAGCAGCCGCGCGCTCGGCGGCTCCAGCGGCGCGAAGCTTTCGACGCGACTCGCGTTATCGCCCAAGCTCAATCGCCGGGGACCGCCAGCATCGCCGGCGTGCGTGGTTGCGAGATCAGCTCGAAGAACTGCTGCCATTGCTCGGGCGAACCGTCGATGTCGTTGCTATTGGCGCCGATGTAATTGCCCACCAGCGCCTCGCCCCAGCTGTAATTGATGATGTAAGCGCGGTACTTGTCGATGAACTTCAGCCGCTGCGCCGCACGCTCCGGCGAATACAGCAGGAAGCGCTGCAGCCACAGCGCGGTGTCTGCGGCCGTGGCCTTGCCATCGAGATAGCGGCGCGCCGCTTCAATGCCGGCCGGCACCAGTTCGCGCGCGGCGTTGACGATCTCGAGATAGCGCGCCGCGTCCTTGGGCTTGAGCCCGGCGGCGGTGAACAGTTCCTTGGTGAAGGCCAGCCGCTCCTTGCCCGGAAAGGCGAGGCCCACCCCGTAATCGGCCGTGCCTTCGGCGATCAGCGATTGCGGCGAGAACAGCGCGTAGACCGTGTATTCCGGCCACTGCTGGCCGATGACCAGGCCGTTTTCGAGCAGCGCGTTGTAGACGTGATGGCCCGGATAGCCTTCATGCGACGCCAGCTCGATGACCCGCGACACCGGAATCGGCAGATCGGTATTGACCTCGATGCGGCTGCTCAGGCCGCCCTGATACCAGTTGTAGGCGCTCCAGGCTTTGTCCTTGACCAGGCTCAGCTCGAAGCGCTCGCCGATCGGCAGCGGCAGGTGCTTGGCGGCGCGCACCCGCGCTTCGTCGATCGCAAGCCGCATCACCGCCTGCAGCTTGGCCGGCGGCACGGCGTAGCGCTCGATGTAGCGGTTATAGCGCGCGGCCAGCGTTCGCTGCGCATCGCCAGCCTGGCGTGGCAGCAGTTTTTCGATGCGCGCCAGCACTGGCGCGAAGTCGGCTTCGACGTAGCGGGGCGCTTCGGTGTCGTACAGCGCGCGGGCTTCGTCATCGAAGCTGAACTTCTCGCCCTGAACCATCTGCGCGCGGGCGACAAGGGCGGCGAGCTGCTTCTTCAGATACTCGCGACGCTGGCTCAGCAGTTCCGGTTGGGTCTGCGATTGCGGGCTATCGGCGCCATCCACCTGCAGCAGCAGCGCCTGCGCTTCGGCTTCGATCTGCGCTGGCGCAAGCGCGGCGCGCTTGACCTCGTCACGCACCGCAGCCGGGCCGTACCAGGCGTCGACAGTGTCGGGATCGTGCTCGCCGAGCGCGAGCACCAGGCGCACATAGGCGTCGCCGATCTGGTTCATGTTCAGTGCCGGCTCGGTCAGTTCCTGGGCGATTTCATCGAGCGGTTCCGCCGCCTGGGCAGACCCGGTCAACAACAGCAGGCAGAGCAATCGGCACAGGGGAAAACGCATCGGATCGGAAATGTTGACACAGGGGACTTCCGTATCATGGGCCGGTCCTCCGACGCTCGTAAACCCATGTCCTCCTTGCTGAGTCGTGCCGCGCTGGCGGCATCTTCCATTGCTGTCCTGATCCTGTCGCCGATGAATCCCGTTCTGGCTGCTGAAGTCGTCGACACCCATTCCTACGCCAACAGCGCCGAGGTGCGGACCACGCATCTGCTCATCGATCTCGATGTCGATTTCGCCAAGCGTCGCCTGAAAGGGGTCACCGAGCTGCAGTTCGAAAAGCTCAAGCCGGATGCCGATCGCATCGTGCTCGACACCCGTGCGCTCGATGTGCGCTCCGCCGAAGCCAGTGCCGATGGCAAGGCCTGGGCGGCGACCCCGTTCGTGCTCGGCACCAAGGACGCGGTGCTCGGCCAGTCGCTGACCGTGAGCTTGCCGGCGGGCGCGACGCGAGTCCGCATCGCCTACTCGACCCGTCCGGAAGCGACCGGCCTGCAATGGCTGAAGCCGGCACAGACCGCAGGCAAGCAGCAGCCCTTCCTGTTCTCGCAGTCCGAGGCGATCCACGCCCGCAGCTGGCTGCCGCTGCAGGATACCCCCGCTGTGCGGGCGACCTACGAAGCGCGTATCAAGACGCCGAAAGGCCTGCGCGCGGTGATGAGCGCCGAGATGTCGGAGCAGCCCGATGCCGCCGGCCGCTGGACGTTCAAGATGCCGCAGCCGATCCCGAGCTATCTGATCGCGCTGGCCGTGGGCGACATCGCCTTCCAGAGCATGGGGCCGCGCACCGGCGTCTATGCCGAACCGGCAACGCTGAAAGCGGCGGCCTACGAGTTCACTGAGACCGAAACCACGCTGGCGGTCTGCGAAAAGCTGTTCGGGCCCTATCGCTGGGGCCGCTATGACCTGATGGTGCTGCCACCGAGCTTTCCGTTCGGCGGCATGGAAAACCCGCGCCTGACCTTCGTCACGCCGACGGTGATCACCGGCGACCGCCTGCTGGTCTCGCTGATCGCCCACGAGCTGGCGCATAGCTGGTCCGGCAATCTGGTGACCAATGCGACCTGGGAAGACTTCTGGCTCAACGAGGGCTTCACCGAGTATCTGACCTATCGCCTGACCGAGGCGCAGTTCGGCAAAGCCCGGGGCGATATGGAGCGGGTCATCGGCGTGGCCAGCCTGAAGACCGATTTCGCGCTGGCGAAGTCCGACGAGGACCGCAAGCTGGTCCGTGCGTTTCCGGCGAAGGATCCGGACGAAGTGTTCAGCAGCATTCCCTACGAGCGCGGCGCGCTGTTCCTGGTCTGGCTGGAATCGAAGTTCGGCCGCGAGACTTTCGATCGCTTCCTGCGCAGCTGGTTCGACGATCACGCCTTCCAGAGCGCGACCACGCCGCAGTTCATCGCCTACCTGAACGACAAGCTGTTGAAGACGCAGCCGGGCAAGGTCAGTGCGGCGCAGATCGATGCCTGGATATCGCAGCCGGCGCTGCCGGCCGATGCCGTGTATGCCACGTCCGATGCGCTGACCAAGGTCGATGCCGGTCGCGATGCCTGGCTGGCCGGCACCGCCACGCTCGATGCCATGGGCGGTGAACGCTGGTCGGTGCAGGAATGGGAGCACTTCTTCGAAGGCTTTCCGAAGACGGTGACCGCCGCGCAGCTGAAGGCGCTCGATACCCGCTTCAAGTTCACCGGCTCGCCAAACGCGATCATCGCCAGCGACTGGTACAAGCTGGCGATCGACTCAGGCCAGGCGGCGGCGCTGATGCCACAGATCGAGGTCTATCTCGGCCATGTCGGCCGCATGAAATTGATCAGCCCGATCTATCGTGCGCTGGCCGCGACCGAAGCCGGCAAGCTGCAGGCCAAGGCGATCTACAAGAAGGTTGGCAGCGGCTATCACCCGATCGCCCAGCAGACCGTGGAGCGGATCCTCAAGGGCAGCTGATCGAGCTCACGAAGCAGCCGTCAGTCCCGCAAGACTGACGGCGGCGAAGCAGCTCAGTGAACCTTGCGAGACATGCCGCGCAGACGCTCGGCGTCCTTGTTGCCCTTGCTGTTGCCCATGTCCGGGCGCAGCTTGCCGCCGCCATTCGGGCCGGCCGCCTTCTTCGCCGCAAGCGCTTCCTTCAGCACTTGGGCGCTGGTCTTCTTCTTCGGTGGTTCGGTGCTCATGGGGCGCATTCTAACGCTGCACGCCATGAGCACTCGAATGGAGCTCAGAGCGCCAGGCGGCGCGTGTCGCTCAACAGCTTGACCAGCGCGACGATGAAGCGCGCCGCGTAGGCGCCATCGATGACCCGATGGTCGTAGCTCAGAGACAACGGCACCATCAGCCGTGGCTGGAAAGCCGCACCATCCCAGACCGGTTTCATCACCGCTTTCGACACGCCGAGGATGCCGACTTCCGGCGCGTTGACGATCGGCGTGAAGTGGCTGCCGCCGATGCCGCCAAGGCTGGAGATCGAGAACACGCCGCCTTTCATGTCGGTGCCCGACAGCTTGCCGTCGCGCGCCTTCTTGGCCAACTCGCCGGTTTCGATCGCCAGCTGCACGAGGCCCTTTTTATCGACCTCGCGCACCACCGGCACCATCAGGCCATTCGGCGTATCGGCCGCGAAACCGATGTGCGTGTAGTGCTTGTGGATCAGGCTTTCGCCATCCAGCGACAGCGAGGCGCGGAATTCCGGATAGGCGTCCATCGCCTTGGCCACTGCCTTCATCACGAACGGCAGCAAGGTCAGCTTCGGGCCACCGCCCCTGGCGCTTTCGTCCGAAGCTTCCTTGCGGAAGGCTTCGAGCTCGGTGATGTCGGCTTCGTCAGTCTGGGTGACGTGCGGAATGTTCAGCCAGGAACGATGCAGATGGGCAGCGGAAATCTTCCGGATGCGCGCCAGCGGCTTGGTCTCGATCGCGCCGAACTGCGAGAAGTCGACGGCCGGGATCGGCGGAATGCCGCTGCCGCCCGCAGCACCAGCCGCAGCCGGCGGTGCAGCCAGCGCCTTCTTGACGTGGCTCTGCACGTCCTCCTGGGTGATCCGGCCTTTCGGTCCCGAGCCGCTGACCTTGGCGAGATCGACACCGAGTTCGCGGGCGAACTTGCGGATCGACGGGCTGGCGTACGGAATCGCGTCGCTGCTGCTCGCCACCGCAGCTGCAGGCTCCGACGGTGCCGTGGCTGGTACTTTCGCTGGGCTCCCTCCCCCGTCTTCACGGGGGAGGGCTGGGGTGGGGGCGTCTGCCTCGGGTGCGTCGGCTGGCGGCGGCGAACCGCCCCCATCCCCGCCTTCCCCCGCTGTCGCAGGGGAAGGAGAACTGCCGGCGATCGTGCACACGGCGCTGCCCTTCGACACCTTGTCGCCCACCTTCAGCTTGAAGCCGCCGACCACGCCGGCGGACGGTGCCGGCACGTCGAGCGTCGCCTTGTCCGACTCCAGCACCATCAAGGTCTGGTCCTTCTCGACCGTGTCGCCGTCCTTGACCAGCACTTCGATGACCGGCACGTCCTGGTAGTCGCCGATGTCGGGAACGGTGACTGCGATTGGCGCGCCCGAGGCCACAGGCTTGGTGGCTTTCTGGGCTGGCGGCGTTCCCTCACCCGCCGCTGTCGCGTCGACCACTCCCAGGGGGAGAGGCACGCCTTTCCCCCCTCTCCCTTCGGGAGAGGGTAGGGGTGAGGGGCTGGCAGCTTTCTCTGGTGCTACCGCTTCCACAACCGGCGCATCCGCGCCGCCGGTTTCCAACACCAGCACCGCCGCACCCATCGACACCTTGTCGCCGGCCTTGATGCTGATCGACTTGACCACGCCGGCTTCCGGCGCCGGCACATCGAGCGTGGCCTTGTCGGACTCCAGCGTCACCAGGGCTGCGTCCTTCTCGACGGTGTCGCCCACCTTGACCAGCACTTCAATGACCGGCACATCCTGGTAGTCACCGATGTCCGGCACCGTGACCTTGAGTTCTGTCGCCATGGCTTAGACCTGTACCGGGTTTGGCTTGGAGGGGTCGAGGCCGTACTTCGCAACCGCTTCGGCGACCTTCTTGCGCGGCAGTTTGCCTTCGTCGGCCAGCGCCTGCAGGGCCTTGATGGTGATCCAGTGACGATCGACCTCGAAGAAGTGGCGCAGCTTTTCACGGGTATCGCTGCGGCCGTAACCATCGGTGCCGAGCACGTGATAGGCCATCGGCACGAACGGACGGATCTGCTCGGGATAGGCCTTCATGTAATCGGTGGCGACGATCGCCGGGCCGGTCTTGTCGGCCAGCACTTCGGCGACGTAGGACTTGCGCGGTTCTTCGTTCGGGTTGAGCAAATTCCAGCGCTCGGCATCGCGGCCATCACGCGCCAGTTCGTTGAAGCTCGGCGCGCTCCAGATATCGCTGGTCACGCCCCAGTCCACCTTCAGCAGCTCGGCCGCGGCGATCACCTCGCGCAGGATCGAACCGGAACCGAGCAGCTGCACGTGCTTCTTGGCCGGCTTCTCGCAAGGCGTGAGCAGATACAGGCCCTTCATGATCCCGGCTTCGACACCGGCCGGCATCGCCGGATGGGTGTAGTTCTCGTTCTGCAGGGTGAGGTAGTAGTACTCGTCGTGCTGTACGCCGCCCTCGGCCGGATACATGCGGCGCATGCCTTCGGACAGGATCACCGCGACCTCGTAGGCGTAGGCCGGATCGTAGGCGCGGCAGTTCGGTACCGTCGCCGCGAACAGGTGGCTGTGGCCGTCCTCGTGCTGCAGACCTTCGCCGTTCAGGGTGGTGCGGCCGGCGGTGCCGCCGAGCAGGAAGCCGCGCGCGCGCATGTCACCGGCGGCATAGGCGAGATCGGCAATCCGCTGGAAGCCGAACATCGAATAGAAGATGTAGAACGGCAGCAGGCTGACGCCATGGCTGGAATAGCTGGTGGACGCCGCGATCCAGGAACTCATCGCGCCGGCTTCGGTGATGCCTTCCTCGAGCACCTGACCCTTGATGTCTTCCTTGTAGAAGGCGAGCTGATCGGAGTCGTGCGGCGTGTATTTCTGGCCGACCACCGAATAGATGCCGAGCTGGCGGAACATGCCTTCCATGCCGAAGGTGCGCGCTTCGTCCGGCACGATCGGCACGATGCGGCTGCCGATCTTCTTGTCGCGCAGCAGGATCTGCAAGGCCTGCACGAAAGCCATCGTCGTCGAGATTTCCCGTTCGCCGCTGGCGGCGAGCAGGCGATCGAAGATCGGAAGCCCCGGAATTTCCAGCACGTCGCCGGTGGTCTTGCGGCTCGGCAGCGAACCGCCGAGTGCAGCGCGACGGCCGCGCAGATAGGTGATTTCCGGCGAATCCTCGGCCGGCCGGTAGAACGGCGTGTCCTTGATCTGGTCGTCGGAGATCGGCAGCTGGAAGCGGTCGCGGAAGGCTCTGAGCGCGTCCTCGCCCATCTTCTTCTGCTGATGGGTGATGTTCTGGCCTTCGCCGGCTTCGCCCATGCCATAACCCTTGACGGTCTTGGCCAGGATCACCGTCGGCGTGCCGACATGCTTGGTCGCCGCGGCATAGGCCGCATAGATCTTGTGCGGATCATGCCCGCCGCGGTTGAGCCGGCCGATGTCCTCGTCGGACATCGTCGACACCAGCTTGAGCAGTTCCGGATGCTTGGCGAAGAAGTTGTCGCGGGTGTACTTGCCGCCCTTGGCCTTGTAGTTCTGGTACTCGCCGTCGACCGTCTCGTTGAAAGTCTTGACCAGCAGGCCGCTGCGATCAGCCGCGATCAGGGCATCCCAGGCACCGCCCCAGATCACCTTGATGACGTTCCAGCCGCCGCCCCTGAACACACCTTCGAGCTCCTGGATGATCTTGCCGTTGCCTCTGACCGGGCCATCGAGCCGCTGCAGGTTGCAGTTGACGACGAACACCAGGTTGTCGAGCTTTTCGCGAGAGGCGATGTCGACGGCGCCCAGCGATTCCGGCTCGTCCATCTCGCCGTCGCCGCAGAAGCACCAGACCTTGCGGCCGGTCGCTTTCATCAGGCCGCGATGCTCCAGGTACTTCATCAGCCGCGCCTGATAAATCGCCTGGATCGGCCCCAAGCCCATGCTGACCGTCGCGAACTGCCAGAACGACGGCATCAGCCAGGGATGCGGATAGGACGGCAGCCCCTTGCCGCCGGTCTCCATGCGGAAGTGGCGGATCTGCTCTTCGCTCAAGCGGCCTTCGAGGTAGGCACGGGCGTAGATGCCGGGGGTGCAGTGGCCCTGGAAGTAGATGAGGTCGGGGCCGTCGGCATGCTCCGGGCCTTTCCAGAAATGATTGAAGCCGACGTCGTACAGGGTCGCCGCCGACGCGAAGCTGGCGATGTGGCCGCCGATGCCGGAGTGCACGCGGTTGGCGTTGATGACCATCGCCATCGCATTCCAGCGGATGATCGAGCGGATCTTCCATTCGAGCGCGTGATCGCCGGGCGAACGCTCTTCGAGGTGCGGCGGAATGGTGTTGACGTAGGCCGTGTTCGGCGAGAACGGGATATAAGCGCCGCTCAGGCGTGCCTTTTCCTGCAAGGCTTCAAGTAAAAAGTGCGCCCGCTCCGGGCCCTCGCGTTCTAGCACGGCGGCCAGCGCTTCCAGCCACTCGCGGGTTTCCTGCGGATCGACGTCCCGATTCAGATCGGATTCGGCAACAACGGGCGGCGTGGCGGCGATTGGTCCAGTCATGGCGGCTCGGAGTTGGCTTGGGTGGGCTTGGAGTGGGCATGGCATTGGCCCGGTATTGGCCAACAGCAGCAAACATTAGACCCGGGTTCTCGATACGTCCAATATATGAAATATAGAATCTTGATACTTCAAAAGTACCTCACATGGAACTGCGCCATCTTCGCTATTTCCTCGCCGTGGCCGACGAGCTGCACTTCACCCGGGCGGCGAAAAAACTCGGCATGGAGCAACCGCCGCTGAGCCAGCAGATACGCGCGCTGGAAGCCGAGATCGGCACGCCGCTATTTCATCGTCAGGCCCGAACCGTCACCCTGACCGACGCCGGCCAAGTGTTTCTCGACGACGCCCGACAAATCCTTGCCCACGTGCAGCGCGCCACCGATCACGCCCGACGAGTCGCGCGCGGCAATCTCGGTCGCATCGGCGTCGGCATGATCAACTCGGCACCGTTTCATCCTTTCGTGCCGAGAGTGCTGCGCGAATACGGCCAGCAGTATCCGGAGGTGGCGCTGTCGCTGGACGAGAACTCGACGCCGGTGCTCGCCGCCGCGGTGCTGGCCGATCAGCTCGACATCGCTTTCGTCCGCCCGCTGCTGGGGGAAGAGCCGGGGCTGGTCACCGAAGCGCTGTTCGACGAGGAAGTGCTGGTGGCGCTGCCGCAGGCGCATCGGCTGGCTGCTGAGCCGGCGCTGCACCTGGCTCAGTTGCGCGCCGAACCGTTCGTGCTGTTCTCGCGGCCGGTCGGTTCGGGCCTGTATGACGACATCCTCGCTGCCTGCGGCCGCGCCGGTTTCAGTCCGCGCATCGGCCAGGAAGCCTCGCAGGTGACCTCGATCGTCAACCTGGTTGCCGCCGGGCTTGGCGTATCGCTGGTGCCGGCGTCAATGCAGCAGATTCACTCCGATGGCGTCGCCTACCGAACCATCATCGGCGACGCACCAAAAGCCCGGATGAGCCTGGTCTATCGGCGCGACGACGAATCGGCGACGGTGCGCAACATGGTCGCGCTGGCGCGCAGCGTGGCGCTGGCGATGGGGCTTTAGCTCAGCCCAGTGCTGCGGCAATGAACGCCGACCACACCGCATCCGGCTTCCACACCGCGTACAGATCATGCTCGGCGACTTCGCGCGGCACGCCCTGCTTCAGCACCCGCCACAGGTAGACGAATACCGATACCCGCTTGTTCGCTGCGCAGTGGATGAACATTGTGTGGCCGTCCTCGTCCTGCATCACGGCGCAGAAGCGGTCGAAGTCATCGAGCGTCGGTGCTTCGAAGACCACCGGGATGTGGTGATAGCGCAGGCCCAGGGCGCGGACGATGTCGTCCTCGTCGGCCAGTGCGTGGTCGGAGCTTGGCAGCGACAGGTTGATCACCACTTCCGAGCCGATCGCCCGCAAGGACTTGAACTCTTCGGCGCTGGGCTGGCCGGCGGTCAGCAGCTTTTCACCGATCTCGTGCCAGTTGCGCGGCTTGCGCAGCATGTTCAGATCGAACGGCGGCGGCGTGAAACCACGGCGGATCTGCAGGTCACGCACCGCATAACCGGTGCCGGCCGGCCAGGGCTTGATCTGCTCCAGCGGCAGCTTCTTCCACTCGATCAGTTCCTCACCGAGATTGACCGTGCCTTCGGCGATCACGTGGTAGGCGATGATGATCTGGTTCATCCGCTCGAACGGATAGAAGCCGATGAACTCGCCGATGCGCCCCTTCAAGCCGAGTTCTTCCTCGACTTCACGGAGCACGCCGGATTCCGGGTGCGGGTCGTTCTTTTCCAGGAAGCCGGTGATCAGCGCGAACATCTTCGGCGGCCAGGCGGCGTTGCGGGCGAGGATGATCTCGCCTTCGTGCTCGACGATCGCCGCGACCACCGGCACCGGGTTGTCCCAGTGCACGTAGCCGCAGGCACGGTCCGGGCAGGCGATGCGCGGCATCTCGCCGTGATTGGCCAGTTCCAAAGGTTTGGCGCATTGCGGGCAGTACTTGAAACGGTTCATTGGCGGTCAGGTTTCGGGGGCAAACGAATCGTTCGGCGATTCGAGGGGAGATTCCAGGAAGGCCGCATAGCGACCGCGATGGGTAACCACCGCCCGGCCATTGGCGCGAATCTGCGTCTCGATGGCGATGCGGGCACGACGATGACGGCGCAAGGTGGTCAGAAAGCGCGGCCACTCGGCTTCCGGCAGCACCGACAGCGCGGTGAAATCCGCCGCCACCGGCTCGCGAAACTCGCAGTCGCTGTGCTGGACGACGATCTTCGCGACCAGCTTCTGCCGTTCCAGCACCGTGTTCAGCAGACTCCAGCCGCCGAGGATGCCGAGCGTCGCCAGACTGCCGCCGAACGCCGTGCCGCGATGATTCCGGTTCGGCGCCAGCGGTGCGGCGATCTCCATCTGGCGGCTGTCGAACGACATCACCCGGGCACCGAGCGCGGCCGTCAGCGGGATGTGGATGTGCAGATAGGCGGTCAGGTCGTCGGGGCTCATGAGCGGAACCTTAGCGGATGCTCATGAGCCCGTCATTGCCGCGTACCGGCTACTCAGAAGGTGATGCCGCCCTTCAGGCTGTAGACGTTGTTGTCGCCGAGCCGCTCGTACTCGAGCGTGGCGCTGATCAGCAGCAGGCTGAAGCTGGTGCCGACGAAGTACTTGGCCTGGCCAAAGGATTCCTTGTCGAGCGCGAAGCTGGAATCGGCCTTGGTGATCGAGCGCACGTAGCCGATGCCGGCGTACGGCGTCAGGAACAGGATGCCTTTCGAGATCGACAGATCGGTGCCGTAGGAGCTGTAATCGAAATCGCCGGTGTTGCTGGCGCGGGTATAGGTGCCGCGCACCGCGAGCGTCGGGGTGGCGACGCTGCCGTCGAGGATCGCGTAACGGAGTTCGCCGCCGTAGACCGAAGCGTCCGAACCCGGCACGCGGCTGTAGAAACCGCCGACATCGAAGCCGAACGGCAGGCCCTTGCTGGCGCGCAGGCCGACCGTGCCCAGGCCATCGACCGATTTGCCGGTGAGGCGCGACCAGGCGTCGCTGCTCTGGGTGCTGGTGTAGCTGCCGTAGGTACCGATGTAGAAACCGAGCAGGCCACCGGGTTCGGTGCCGCCCAGCGCCTTGTAGTCGAGCGCAGCGGTCAGGTCTTCAGAGACCGAGCGGAAATCCTGCTGGTTCGGCGTGGTGATGTCGAAACTCAAGGCGCTGGCCGAACCGGCCGCGAAGCTTGCACTCAGCAGAACCACGGCAGCAGTGACGGGGCGCAGCTTGGTCAGAAACATGGTTGAGTTCTCCACGGGTTGAAAGCTGGACATCGGATTTTGCGGCGATCTTACTTGCCGAGACAGAAGGTGCTGAAGATGCGGCCGAGCAGGTCATCGGAACTGAAACGGCCGGTGATTTCGTCGAGCGCGACCTGCGTCAGACGCAGCTCTTCGGCAATCAGTTCAGGTGCCGACAAGGCCAGCCGATTGGCTGCGTCGAGGTGAGCATCGGCGCCGCGCAAGGCTTCGAGGTGACGGGTACGCGCAGTGAAGGCTTTGGCCTCCGGTTCGGCCAGGCCGGCATGTTCGCAGATCAGGTCGATCAGGCTGTCGATACCGAGATCGGCTGCGGCCGAAATACGCACTGCAGGATGGCCGTCGATCTCGAAACGTTCCGCTGGCCGCGCACTGAGATCGCACTTGTTGAACACCAGCAGCACCGGCAAGGCTTCCGGGAACTGGGCGAGCAAGGTCTGATCGGCTGGCGTCAGGCCGTGGCGATCATCGGCGACGAACAGCACCCGTTCCGCTTGTGACAAGGCCGCCCAGGCGCGGCGCACGCCTTCGCGCTCGACGCTGTTGTCGGTATCGCGCAGGCCAGCGGTATCGAGCACGGTCAGCGGCAGGCCTCTGAGCACCAGATGCTCACGCAGCACATCGCGCGTGGTGCCGGCTTCCGGCGAGACGATCGCGGCATCGGCACCGGCCAGACGATTCAGCAGGGTCGATTTGCCGACGTTCGGCTGGCCGGCGATGGCGAGGGTCAGACCTTCGCGCAGACGCCGGCCTTGGGTCGCCTGTTTCAGCAGTGCTTTCAGCTGCCCGCTGATGTCGTTCAGCCTTGCCGTCAGCTGGGGTCCGTTGATCCAGGGCAGGTCTTCATCGGCGAAATCGAACGCCGCTTCGAGATCTGCGCGCAGCGCGATCAGGCTTTCGACGAGTGCCGAAACCTGTCTCGAGAATTCGCCCTGCAGCGATCGGCTGGCTGCCCGCACCGCAGCCTGACTGCCAGCATCGATCAGGTCGGCAATGCTTTCGGCTTGAGCGAGGTCGAGCCGACCGTTGAGAAACGCACGTTCGGAGAACTCGCCGGGTCGGGCCGGGCGAGCGCCGGCGGTGCAGGCCGCTTTCAGCAGCAGATCGAGGACCACCGGGCCGCCGTGGCCCTGCAGCTCGACGACGTCTTCGCCGGTGAACGAGTTCGGGCCGGGAAAGACCAGCACCAGACCTTGGTCGACGATGCTGCCGTCCGCCTCGCGAAACCGGCGCAGGCCGGCGCTGCGGGCTTTCGGCAGATCGCCGCAGAGCAGCGTCGCGATACGCAAGGCCTCGACACCCGAGATTCTCAGGATGCCGACGGCACCACGGCCCGGTGCGGTAGCGACGGCCGCAATCGTGTCGCTGCGGCTCATCGTCAGGCTCCGGTCAGCAGACTCAGGCCTTCTTCAGCTCGTGACGGGCGCTGTCCGCCGCCTGGATGCGCTTGGCGATGAACATCTGCTGAGCGATGCCGATGACGTTCGACACGAACCAGTAGACGACCAGACCGGCCGGGAAGAACAGGAACATGCCGGTGAAAGCGATCGGCATGACGTTCATGATCTTGGCCTGCATCGGATCCATGGTCGCGGTCTGGCCGGACATGCGCTGCTGCAGCCACATCGAGGCACCGTAGAGCACCGGCATGATGTAGAACGGATCGGCCGCCGACAGGTCCTGCAGCCAGAGCATGAACGGCGCTTGGCGCAGTTCCACGCTTTCGACCAGCACCCAGTACAGCGAGAAGAACACCGGCATCTGCACCAAGACTGGCCAGCAACCGGCGAGCGGGTTGAAGCCTTCCTTCTTGTACAGATCCATCATCGCCTTGCTGAGCTTTTCGCGGTCATCCGCGTAGCGCTCCTTCAGTTCGGCGATGCGCGGCGTAAATTTTTTCATCTTCGCCATCGACTTGTACTGCGCAGCCGTCAGCGGATAGAACAGCGCCTTGACCAGCAGGGTCAGCAGGATGATCGACCAGCCCCAGTTGCCGACCAGGCCGTGGAAGAAGTTCATCGTCCAGAAAAGCGGCTTGGCGATCGGCGTCAGGATGCCGTAGTCCTCGGTCAGCGCCAGGCCCTTGGCAACGTCATCGAGCGCGCCCTGGGATTTCGGGCCGATGTACAGGCCCGTCGTGTAGCTGGCATCGGCAGCATCGGCGACCAGCTTGGTCGCGCCGAGATACTGGCTCAGATAATTGCCGCCGCCAGCTGGCTTGCCGGACATGGTCAGCGCTTCATCGGCCGGCGGGATGATCGCGGCGATGAAGTAGTGCTGGATCATCGCCAGCCAGCCGCCGGTCTGCTTCGACTCGTAAGGCTTGTCGTCGAGCGCGCCGAGCTTGATCTTCTTGAAGCGGTATTCGGCGGTACCCGGCTTCTGCTCGTAAACGCCCATGCCGAGGAAGGTGACGATGAACTTCTGGGCCTTTTCCGCCGACACCGGGTTGCGCAGCCAGCGCGCGTACGGGCTGACGTTCAGCGCGGTGCCGGTCTTGTTCGAGATGGTCTGGATCAGTTCGGCCTGATAGCTGCCGCGCTTGAAGCGGTAGGTCTTGGTCAGCGTGTAACCGCTGGCGTCGACGTACTCGAAGGGCACGTCGATGCTGTCGACACCGGCTGCCATCTCGTAGCGGGTCTGCGGCGTGGTGAACACCGTGCTGCCGCTGGCCAGCGGCTTTTCGACGGCAGCCAGACCGCTCTGCAAGGTGAACACGACACCGTCGCGATCATTCAACAGCGGCAGCTTGATCTCGGGATTCTTCTTGTCGAGCGCGAACGCCTTCAGTTCGACTCGGCGCAGCTCCGCACCCGCAGTCGCGAACTCGGCATCGATCAGATCGGTCTTGACCTTGATCGTCTGCGACGAAACTGCAGGCGTAGCGGCAGCAACGGTCGGTGCGGTGCCGGTGGCATCCGTCGATGCAACCGAGGGCACCGGCGGCGCCGTCGGATCGGCCGGAACTGCAGCGGCAGCTGCGCTGATCGAAGTCGCGGCGGGAACAGACGGGTGATCGGTGATCCAGGCGGTGTAGATCAGATACAGGATCACGCCCAGCACCGCGATCAGTGCCATGCGGCGAGTTTCCATGGGTCTAGCGCTCCGGAACAGGGTCGAAGCCGCCAGCATTCAATGGATGGCAGCGGCAAATACGGGTGAAGGCGAGCCAGCTGCCGCGCGTAGCACCGAAGCGTTCGATCGCTTCGACCGCGTAGTGCGAGCAGCTGGGATGAAAACGACAGCGCGGCCCGAGCAAGGGGCTCAGGGTGCGCTGGTAGGCGCGGATGGGGCCGACGAGGAACGCGCGCATCGTTCGATCACTTGAGTCCAGAGGTCGGCAAGCAGCGACCGCAACGCGGTGTTGCTCAGATCTGCGAGGCCGGGCTGGGCGAAAAACACCAGATCGACCGCCGGCAGCCGAGCGCGATTGTGCCGGAAATCCTCGCGTATGAGGCGCTTGATCCGATTGCGATCGTGTGACGCCGCCACCGATTTCTTCGCGATCGCCAGCCCGAGGCGAGCCTGCTGGGTACCGTTCGGCCGGTAGCTGAGGCCTATCGGTGCGCGTCGGAGCTTGCGTCCTTCCGCGAAAACCAGCTTGAACTCGGCCGGTTTATGCAGCCGGACCGACGGCGGAAAGCTCGCCGGACCCGTCACCAGACCTGTCGAAACGACGCCGTTTACGGAATGAGGCGGGCGCGGCCCTTGGCACGACGACGTGCGAGCACGGCGCGACCACCGACCGTTTCCATGCGGGCACGGAAGCCGTGGGTGCGCTTGCGGCTCAGGGTGTGCGGCTGAAAAGTGCGTTTGCTCATGGGTCTACTCGATAGCGGGCCGCGATTCTAGCTGTTGTCAACCTGAATCTTCAAGGGCGACAGGCACCGTCCGGCAGCCCGATCAGGGGACAAGCTGTGGATAAGCATAGTGGGCAACAGATATACTGCTAGCCCATCACGGTCCCGGCACGCCCGGCATCCGATCGTGATCGGGCTCGCCGCTGCAACCTTAATCTGCCTTGCCTATCGTTTTTTGCCCGATGCTGAATCAAGACCTGTGGGACCGCTGCATTGCCCGGCTCGAAGCCGATCTTCCTGAAAAGGAGATCAGCACCTGGATCCGGCCGCTGCGCGTGGTGATGTCCGAAGACCAGATGACCTTGCTGGCACCGAATCGCATCGTCATGGATCGGGTCAAGAGCGATTATCTCGGCCGCATCCAGCGGACCATGTCGAGTCTTGCCGCCTACGATGTGGTGGTCAACATCGCCGTCGGCGGCGTCAACGCGGAACCGGTTCGTGGCGCCAGCAACGGCGGCGGCAGTGCCCCGGCTCTCGACGACACCACGCCTTATGGCCGAGGCAAGCTGGACCCGCGCTATACCTTGTCCTCGTTCATCGAAGGCAAGTCGAATTCCCAGGCTCGCGCTGCCGGCCTGCAGGTCGCGTCCGCTCCAGGCGGCATTTACAACCCGCTGCTGATCTACGGTGAATCGGGCCTCGGCAAGACTCACCTGATGCACGGCATCGGCAACGCGATCCTTGCTGACAAGGCCAATGCCCGCATCGTTTATGTCGGCGCCGAGCAGTGGTTCAACCAGATGGTGTCGGCGATCCGCTACGGCCGGCAGGTCGAGTTCAAGAACTTCTACCGCACGGTCGATGCACTGCTGATCGACGACATCCACTTCCTGGCCGGAAAAGAGCACTCTCAGGAAGAATTCTTCCACACTTTCAATGCTTTGATCGATGGCCGCAAGCAGATCGTGCTGACCTGCGATCGCTATCCACGCGAACTGGATGCGCTCGACGATCGTCTGAAGTCGCGTTTCACCTGGGGCCTGTCGGTGCCGATCGAACCACCCGAGTTCGAAACCCGTATCGCGATCCTGCTGGCCAAGGCCGATGTACTGGGCGTGCGTTTGCCGGAGGACGTTGCGGTACTGGTGGCGCAGCGCATTCGCTCGAATGTCCGCGAACTCGAAGGTGCCCTGCATCGGCTGAACGCTTCGGCGCGGCTGACCGGCGCGCCGATCACCACCGAATTCGCCCGGGTGACCCTGAAGGACATGCTGGCGTCCTATGACCGGGCGGTGACCCTGGAAAACATCAAGCGCACGGTGGCTGCCTACTACAACATCCGCTTGACCGATCTGAACTCGGTGCGGCGAACCCGCACTCTGGCGCGCCCACGCCAAATGGCGATGGCTCTGTCCAAGGAATTAACGCGACACAGCTATCCGGAAATCGGCTCTGCTTTCGGCAAGGACCACACCACGGTGCTGCACGCTGTTCGCAAGATTGCCGAACTGCGTCTGGAAGACGATCGGCTCAAGGAAGACTACGAGAACCTGCTTCGTCAGCTGACCAACTGAGGAATTCGGCGAAAACTGCGTTCGCCGTTGAGGAAAACTGAGGGCAAGCTGTGGATAAGTGTTGTAGCAGCACTGAACGTCTTTTTATCCACAGCTTTGTCCCGCTGTTTCGACAGCTTGCCGAGGGCGGCAGCAAGGTACAAAAATAAATTCAAGTAATTGATTATTAACGAATAAGTTATTTCATCAACAGATATTGGCTTCGACTACTAATACTGATGTTTGAAAGATTCAAGACATCTTGTTAGCTGTTACGTAGAACCGCTGAGCAAAAAGTCAGCATTATTTCCGGACTCAGTATCGAGTGACCCGGACCCAGGCTTGCAAGCCAACTGACAGCAATCTGAAAATGCTCCATTACGGCACGCTCGCAAAAATCGGGACCAAGACCTGAACTTGACGGACAGGCGCACGCAAGGAAGCCGGTGAAGAAGTGCTGGATCGTCACAAAAACGATGGAAAGAGCGCTAGAACAAGCTGTGTATAATCGATTGAATGCTTCGGGATGGCTTTTTATCCACAGCTTTATCCCGGTGTTTCGACAGCCTGAGGGGGGCTTCAACGCCACCGTCTACTATCAAATAAAGCCTTGATAAGTAAGCACTAATAGCTTCTGTCCACAGGCAAGGCGTCAGACTATTAGAACTACTCTTTAAAGATTTAAAACAATCTATTCAATTGGTCTGCTCATGAACATCCAGATTTCCCGCGGTGAACTGCTGTCAGCGCTGCAGTCGGTCATCGGTGTGGTCGAACGCAGGCAATCCCTGCCGATCCTCGGGAATCTGCTGTTGGAAGCGAAAGACGATCGCCTAAGCTTGACCGGCACCGATCTGGAACTGCAGGTCGAGCGCATGGTGCGTGTGCAGAACCTGGCACCTGGCCGCATCACCGCACCCGCCCGCAAGCTGCACGACATCTGTCGTGGCTTGCCGGAAGGCGCGATGCTCAGCCTCGAATATGCCGACAACAAGCTGACCTTGAAGTCCGGCCGCAGCCGCTTTGCACTCGCAACACTTCCGGCCGAAGAGTTTCCAGTCTTCGCCTCGGACCCAACCGATTTGCAACTGGAACTGAGCAATCGCGAACTGAAGGATCTGCTCTCACGCACCCAGTTCGCGATGGCTCAGCAGGACGTTCGCTACTACCTGAACGGACTGTTGCTGGAGATTCGTCCCGGCCGCCTGCGTACCGTGGCCACTGACGGTCATCGTCTGGCTATGGCCGAACTGAATCGCGAACTGAGCGCGAAGAAGGACACCCAGGTGATTCTGCCGCGCAAGACGGTCATCGAACTGCAGCGCCTGCTCGACGTCAGCGATGCGCCGGTCAAGCTGTCGCTGACCAGCAACCAGATCCAGGTTGATCTCGAAGACCTGCGCCTGACGTCGAAGTTGATCGAAGGCCGCTTCCCTGATTACGAGCGGGTGATTCCGGAAGATTCGGACAAGGTCATCAAGTGTGGCCGTTTGAAGGTGCGTGCCGCCCTCGCACGTGCGGCGATCCTGTCGAATGAGAAATTCCGTGGCGTGCGTCTGACGCTTGAAGCCGACACGCTGCGCATCCAGACCCAGAACCCGGAGCAGGAAGAAGCCGAGGAAGAAGTCGAAATCGAGTACAGCGGGGCACCGCTGGAGATCGGCTTCAACGTCAGCTATCTGCTCGACGCGCTCGATGCCATCGAAGGCGAGGAGTTCATCTTCAAGCTGCGCAGCTCGGATGCCAGCGGCCTGATCCACGATGCAGCCCAGGCCAGCGGCAAGTTCGTGGTCATGCCGATGCGGCTCTGATCGCCGTTCTTATCGGCGACTGATGAAGCGATGCGTTTCCGCCGAGCGAGGGCGCAGCACTTTCGCTTGTTTCAGGCTTTCGATTTCGAGCCGCATTCCCGGCTGAACTTCGTCACCGGTGCCAACGCTGCTGGCAAGACCAGTTTGCTGGAAGCGCTGTACGTTTCCGCTCGTGGTGATAGCCACCGTGGCGCTATCTCGACGCTGGCTAGCGACGGTCAGTCGTCCTTCCTGATCGATAGCCGAATCTCCAGTGTCGATGGCCGGCCGGACGACAAAGTCGAAGTGCGCTGGCAGGACCGTCGAATCGGTGTCCGGATCAATGATCAGGCTGCAGGCCTGTCTGATCTGGTTCGCCGGATGCCGGTGCTGCTGATTGATCCGCTGGCGCATCGTTTGATCGAGGAAGGTCCAGGCATTCGTCGGCGCTTCATCGATTGGGGTGTGTTCCACATGGAACAGGAATTCCATGATCAATGGCGTCGCTTCAATCGCGCCTTGCGGCAACGGAATGCGGCTTTGCGAGCACAGGCCAGCGTGCGCGAAATTGAAAGCTGGTCGCCGGAGCTTGCCGCGACAGCCGATCTGTTGACTGCGATGCGCGTTCGTTATCTCGATCGGTTGTCCGAAATTGCGCCGGTGTACTGGCAATCCTTGGTCAACGAACGAGGCTGGAGCCTCGATTTTGTCCGTGGCTGGCGAGACGGGGAAAGCTACGCGGACACTTTGATCCGAACGCTCGATGGTGATCGAAACGCCGGCCATACCAGGGAAGGGCCGCATCGCGCAGAGCTTCGCGTATTGAGCGACAATTCGCTGTTGAAAGAGCGGGTCAGCCGCGGTCAGCAGAAACTGCTGATTGCCGGACTGATCCTGGCACAGGGCGAGTTGTACCGTCAGCGACATGACGATGCTCCGGTGCTGCTCCTCGACGACTTTGCAGCCGAGCTGTCGATGGACTCCCAGCAGCGGCTGATGACCCAGTTGCAAGCCTGGCCGGGCCAGAGCGTGATCACCGCGCTCGATTACAGCCCTTTGCTTCAGGCCACGAACGACCATGTGATGTTCCACGTGGAACATGGCGAGATCACTTTGAAGAAGACGATATGACCGAACAGCACGACGCACCGAGCCCGACTCAGAACCACATTGCCAGCGGCAATTACGACGCCAGCGCGATCAAAGTGCTGAAAGGTCTCGATGCGGTCCGCCAGCGCCCCGGCATGTACATCGGCGACACCGATGACGGCACCGGCCTGCATCACATGGTGTTCGAAGTCGTCGATAACTCGGTCGATGAAGCGTTGGCCGGCCATTGCACGGAAATCACCGTCACCCTGCAGCTTGACGGCAGCGTCACGGTCACGGACAACGGTCGCGGTATTCCGGTCGATATCCACGAGGAAGAAGGCCGTTCTGCAGCCGAAGTGATCATGACCATCCTGCACGCTGGCGGTAAGTTCGGCGGCAGCGGCTACAAGGTGTCCGGCGGTCTGCACGGCGTCGGCGTGTCGGTGGTCAATGCGCTGTCCGAAGTGCTGATGCTGGATATCTATCGCAACGGCAATCACCACCATCAGGAATACCGGATGGGCGTGCCGCAGGCACCGCTGGCGATCGTCGGTCCTTCGGAAAAGCGCGGTACTTCGGTGCGCTTTTATCCGAGCGGCAAGGTGTTCACCAATCTCGAATTCCACTACGACATCTTGGTCAAGCGCCTGCGCGAGCTGTCGTTCCTGAACTCGGGGCTGCGCATCGTGCTGCGCGAAGAACTCAGCAACCGTGAAGACGTGTTCGAGTACATCGGCGGCATCAAGGCCTTCGTCGACTACCTGAACCGCAACAAGACCGCGCTGCACGAAACGGTGCTTTACATCAACACCGAGGTCGATGGCATTGCGGTCGAAGCGGCGTTGCAGTGGAACGATTCCTACCAGGAAAACGTGTTCTGCTTCACCAACAATATCCCGCAGAAGGACGGTGGCACTCATCTCACCGGTTTCCGCAACGCGCTGACTCGCACGCTGAACGATTTCGTCGAGCGCGAAGGTCACGCCAAAAAGGAAAAGGTCGAGCCGGTCGGCGATGATTCGCGCGAAGGGCTGACCGCCGTGCTGTCGGTGAAGCTGCGCGATCCGAAGTTCTCGTCGCAGACCAAGGAAAAGCTGGTGTCCTCGGAAGCCAAGGCGGCGGTCGAAAGCATCATGAACAAGAAGCTCGCCGAATTTCTGCTGGAGCGTCCTCGCGAAGCGAAAGCGATCGCGATGAAGATCGTCGAAGCCGCCCGTGCTCGCGAAGCCGCTCGCAAGGCGCGCGATCTGAACCGCCGCAAGGGTGCGCTCGATATCGCCGGCTTGCCAGGCAAGCTCGCGGACTGCCAGGAGAAGGATCCGGCGAAGTCCGAACTGTTTCTGGTCGAGGGTGACTCGGCAGGCGGCAGCGCCAAGCAGGGCCGCGATCGCCGTTTCCAGGCGATCCTGCCGCTGAAGGGCAAGATCCTGAATGTCGAAAAGGCGCGTCTGGAAAAGATGCTGTCCTCGCAGGAAGTCGGTACCCTGATCACCGCGCTGGGCTGCGGCATTGGCCGTGACGACATGAAGCCGGAGAACCTGCGCTACCACCGCATCATTATCATGACCGACGCCGATGTCGACGGCGCTCACATCCGCACCTTGTTGCTGACCTTCTTCTACCGACACATGTACGCCCTGGTCGAGCGCGGTCACGTCTATATCGCCCAGCCGCCGCTGTACAAGCTGAAGAGCGGCAAGCACGAGACCTATGTGAAGGACAACAACGAGCTCGAGGACTGGCTGTTGAAGTCCGCGCTCGACGAAGCCTCGCTGACCACGGCGACCGATGCGCCGGCGCTGCCGACCGACAAGCTCGCGCAACTGGTCCGCGATACCTCGCGCATCCAGAGCGCGATCGAGCGTCTGTCGCGTCACTACGATCGCCACGTGCTCGAACGCCTGTTCGATCACGCCCCGATTGCGCCTGAAGCCGGCCGCGAGGCCTGGCTCGCCGAATTCGCCGCCAACCTCAACGCAGGCGTTGCTGTTAAGCGCTATATTGTTGAAATACAAGAGAATTCTCTGATCGTGAACCAGCTGGTACACGGTCTGGCGCACCGCTATGTGTTCGGCGAGGATTTCTTCAATACGCCGGAATACCAGCTGGTCTGCCGCTTCAACAACGAAGCGAAAACCCTGATCAGTGCCGGCGCCGTGGCCCGTCGAGGCGAGCGCACGCGCGCCGTCAGCAGCTTCGCCGAGGCCTACGTCTGGCTGACCGGCGAAGCTCGCCGTGGCCTGCACGTGCAGCGCTACAAGGGCTTGGGCGAGATGAATCCGGAACAGCTCTGGGAAACCACGCTGGACCCAACCGTGCGCCGCCTCGTGCAGGTTCGCGTCGAGGACGTCATCTCGGCCGACCAGATGTTCACCACCCTGATGGGCGAGGACGTCGAACCGCGTCGCGACTTCATCGAACGCCACGCCTTGCTGGTCGGCAATCTCGACGTCTGAGGCTGACGATCGCCGGGTCTAGCCGGAAAAGCGGGCTGACCCCGCTTTTCAAAGCGGGGCCCCGTCTCTACAGTTGCGAGACAAGCAGTCCAGGAACTGCTGATCGAGAACCGAGGAGACGGTAATGACGCATTCGAAAGGCGCGAGCCAGGCTTTGCGCCTGCTCGCCGGTATGGCACTGGCATTGATTGGGGCAGCGCCCCAAGCCCAGGAGACGGCCCAAGAGCCCGCTCCGCCAGTCGACAGCAACTGGCTGAGCTACAACGGCACGGCGGATGGTCAACGCTATGCCTTGCCCGCGCAGATCACGCCGGCCAATGCCGGCCAGCTGGCAGAGCACTGCCGGATCAAGCTCGATGACGCCGGCTCGTTCCACACCGGCCTCGTCCAGCTCGATGGCGTGCTCTATCTGACCACGGCGCAGGACACCATCGCCCTCGATGCGACCAACTGCACGCAGCGCTGGCGCCATCACTACAAGCCTGAGCAGCCGGAGGTGTTCCCGGTCAATCGCGGCGTCGCCTACGCGAATGGCAAGCTGTTCCGTGGCACCCCGGACGGCCGCCTGCTGGCGATCGATGCGGCGACCGGCAAGACCGTCTGGCAGCAGCAGGTCGGCGACCCCTTGCAGGGCGAGTTCTTCAGCGCCGCGCCGATCGTCTGGCAGGGCCTGCTGATCATCGGCAGCGCCGGCAGTGACTGGGGAGTGCGCGGCCGGATCATGGCCTATGACCAGGCCAACGGCCGCGAGGTCTGGCGCTTCAACACCATTCCGCGCGGCAAGGAACCGGGTGCCGAGACCTGGCACGAGCGCGGCACCGCCCGCTATGGCGGCGGCGGTTCATGGACCCATTATTCGATCGACATGTCGACCGGAGAAGTGTTCGTGCCGGTCGGCAATCCGGCGCCGGACATCCTGCCGGGCCATCGCCCGGGTGCCAATCTGTACACCGACAGCATGCTGGTGCTCGATGCCCGCACGGGTGCCTTGAAGTGGTACCACCAGATCGTGTCGAACGATGGCCACGACCTCGATCTGGGTGCCGCGCCGATGCTCTACCACGACAGCAGCGGCCACCCGATCGCCGCGATCGGCTCGAAGAACGGTCATCTGTATGGCGTCAATCGTGAAACCCAGAAGCGCGTGTTCGATACGCCGATCGCGCGCATCGAGAACGAAGGCGTGCAGGCGACGACAGCCGGCCTGCGCACCTGTCCGGGCGTACTCGGCGGCGTCGAATGGAACGGCCCGGCCTTCGATGCCAAGAACAAGGCGATCGTCGTCGGTGTTGTCGACTGGTGCTCGACGATCACGCCGAAGCCGCAGAAGGACTTCATCCCCGGCCAGTTCATGCTCGGCGGCACCTGGAAGATGGACGACGAGTCCTACGGCTGGGTGCATTCGGTGGACCTGGACAACGGCAGGATCCGCTGGAGCTACAAGGCCGATGGCCCGGTCGTCGCCGGTGTCACGCCGACTGCGGGTGGCGTGGTGTTCAGTGGCGACATGGCCGGCAACTTCTTCGCGCTCGACAGCGCCGGTGGCCAAGTCCTGTACAAGACCGCCACCGGCGGTGCCGTCGCCGGCGGCGTGATCAGCTACGCGCTGGGCGGCACCCAGTACGTGGCGGCGACCTCGGGCAACGTTTCGCGCGCGACCTTCGGCACCAGCGGCGTACCGACGCTGATCCTGTACAAGCTCGGCGGCAAGGGCGAAGGACGGTTGGTGTCCAATGCCTCGCCCGCAGACAGCAGCAGCACGGCGTCCGGCAGCTCGATCTACGGCAAGATCTGCTCGGCCTGCCATGGCAGCGGCGGCGAAGGCGGCGTGGGTCCCTCGTTGAAGGGTTTGTCCAAGCGCCAGAACCTGAACAAGACCATCGAATGGATCAAGCAGCCTTCGAACAAGATGCCGAAGCTGTATCCGTCGCCGCTCGATGAAGCGTCGGTGAAGGCCGTCGCCGCGCACGTGCAGACGTTCTGAGCCAGCCAGCATTGATCCCGTAGCCGAACTGCGGGACATTCGCGCTCGCATTCCCCGGAGGCGCGCATGAAAACGCTGGCGATCTACAACGTCAAAGGAGGCGTCGGCAAGACGGCCGCTGCGGTCAATCTGGCTTATCTCGCTGCCGAGTCCGGCCTGCACACCCTGCTCTGGGATCTCGATCCTCAGGGTGCTGCCACCTGGTACCTGCACGGCGACGGTGCCAAGGCACCCGACAAGGCGATCTGGCGGGGTGCTTCACCGATCGGCAAGCGCATCGTCGAGACACCGCACCACGAACTGCTGCATCTGATTCCGGCCGATCTTGAAGCGCGCCATCTCGATGTCTGGCTGCGCAAGGACAACAACAGCCACGACACACTGAAGAACCTGATCGAGCCGCTGTCCGAGCAGTACTCGCTGCTGGTACTCGACTGCCCGCCGAGCCTGTCGCACGTCGCCGACAACATCTTCGTGGCCGCAGATCGCATCCTGGTGCCGACGGTGCCCACGCATCTCAGCCTGCGTGCGCTGATGACCTTGATCGACTACTTCAAGGCCAATGAACTGCCGCGCACCCGGCTGCGGCCGTTCTGGTCGATGGCCGATCGTCGTCGTCTGCTGCACAAGGGCCTGATCGAGCAGCCGCCGAAAGCGATGAAGGATGTCTGCCAGGCCGTGATCCCCTACGCCTCGTCGATCGAGCGCATGGGCGAAACGCGAGCGCCGGTGGTGATCAGCGAACCCTCGAGCTACGCATCCGATTGCTACCGAGCGCTGTGGGCCGAGAACGCAAACTACCTGCGGCGGAGCTGACCGCCCATCCGGGTAGCGTTGCTGCGTGGTGGATCGCCTAGCCTGCGTTCAGAACAACCATAAGCATCAGCAGGAGGAGAAACGCGTGATCGACAACCCGTACTACTCGCAGGCCGAGCACGGCCCCTATGAAAGCTTCGACCTCGGCAATTTCGCGCTGGAGGACGGCGGCACCATCCGCGGCTGCCAGCTCGCTTATGCCACCTTCGGCACGCTGAACGAAGCGCGCGACAACGCCATCCTGATCACCACCTGGTTTTCGGGTACCTCGAAGATCATGGAGCAGGTTTACACCGGCGCCGGCCGCGCGATCGATCCGGCGAAACACTTCATCGTCATCGTCAACCAGATCGGCAACGGCCTGTCGTCGTCACCGCACAACACGCCGTTCCCGGCTGGCATGGCGAACTTTCCGAAGGTGCGGATCGGCGACGATGTGCGCGCCCAGCACCAGCTGCTGACCGAGAAGTTCGGCCTCACCGAACTTGTGCTGGTCACCGGCGGTTCGATGGGTGCCCAGCAGACCTACGAATGGGCGGTGCGCTATCCGGACATGGTCAAGCGCGCCGCGCCGCTGGCCGGTACTGCGAAGAACACCATTCACGACCAGCTGTTCGCCGACACCTTGTGTGAGGCGATCACTTCCGATCCCGGCTACAACAATGGCTGGTACTCGTCGCACATGGACGTTCGCGATGGCCTGCGCCGCCACGCGAAGCTTTGGGGCGTGATGGGCTGGAGCACCGAGTTCTACGCCCAGGGCCGCATGGCGGCGATCGGCTTCTCGTCGCTCGACGATTTCATCACCAACTTCATGAACGGCTTCTTCGGCGTCATGGACCCGAACGCACTGCTGGCGATGGCCTGGAAATGGCGCAACGGCGATGTCAGCCGCCACACCGGCGGCGATCTGGTGGCGGCGCTCGGGCGGATCAAGGCGAAAACCTTCGTCATGCCGATCAGCAGCGACATGTTCTTCCCGCCGGTCGACTGCGAGCGCGAGGCCAAGCTGATCCCGGGAGCCGAGTTCCGGCCGATCAACTCGATCGACGGCCATCTGGCGCTGTTCGGGGCGGACCCGGGCTACATCCCGCAGCTCGACAAGAATTTGGCCGAGCTGCTCGCGACGCCAGTCTGAAGCTGAAAGTTTCATCTCACGCGGAGAACGCCAAGAACGCAGAGAACAGCAAAAGCATTCCGGGAAAAATGCCTTTTCCCGCTGTGATCTTTTCTCTGCGTTCTTGGCGTTCTTGGCGTTCTCTGCGTGAGACTCGCTTTTCTTCGTCAGCCGATGAAAGAAAGGCGCTCAACCGCCGTCCGGCAGAATCGCCAGCAGCCTGGCGAGCCGAAGCTTGAGGGCGGCAGCGTCCGGGGCGGTCACCGTCGCGTGGCCGATCTTGCGCTGCGGCTTCGGCATCTTGCCGTACAGGTGCGTGTGCACGCCTTCCAGCGCGGTAGCCAGCTCCAGCTCGGGGGCCAGGCCGATGTAGTTGACCATCGCGCAAGCCCCGCGCAGTGCCGTGGAGCCGAGCGGCAGGCCGGTGATCGCGCGCAGGTGATTCTCGAACTGAGAGGTTTCCGCGCCTTCGATGGTCCAGTGTCCGGAGTTGTGCACTCGGGGCGCGATCTCGTTGGCGATCAGCCGGCCAGCCGCGACGAAGAACTCGAAAGCCATCACGCCGACATAGCCAAGGTGTTCGGCCACGCGGCGTGCGTAGTCTTCGCCTTGCGCCTGCAGCGGATCGTTCACAGTCGGCGTGGCGGTGCGCAGGATGCCGGCACGATGCACGTTTTCCACCAGCGGGTAGAACGCCATCTGGCCGTTTTGCGCCCGCACCGCGAGGCAGGATAGCTCGCGCTCGAACGGCACGAAGGCTTCCAGGATGAGGTTCGGCTTGGGCGTCTGGCCACCGATCGCCGCCCAGGCGGCGTCGAGATCGGCTGGTGTGCGCAGCACGGCCTGGCCCTTGCCGTCATAGCCCATGCGCCGCGTCTTCAGCACTGCCGGCAAGCCGGTGATGGCCACGGCGTGATCGAGGTCGGCGCGGGAATCGACGGACGCATGCGTCGGCACCGGAATGCCGAGCGACACGAACAGCGCTTTCTCCGACAGCCGATCCTGGCCGGCGGTCAGCGCTCGCGGCGCTGGATGCAGCGGCACCCGGGCGGCAACGAACTCGGCGGCCGCGTTCGGCACGTTTTCGAACTCGTAGGTTGCGATGTCGACCCGCGAGCAGAACTCGGCGAGCGCGGCTTCGTCGCTGTAGTCGGCGTGAATGTGTTCGCCCAGCGGCGCGGCACAGGCTTCCGAAGCGGGATCGAGAAACACGAAATCGACATCGAGCGGATAGCCCGCGAGCGCCAGCATGCGGCCGAGCTGGCCGGCGCCGAGGACGCCGATCTTGATTGCCGTTTTCATCGGAGCGTGGTCGCGGGTGATCAGGGCAGCGGCAGTGCGCCGTCGTTCAGCACTTTTGCAGTCTGGGCGGCGCGGAAGGCATCGAGCCTGGTGGCCAGCACCGGATCAGCCGTCGCCAGAATCGCGCAGGCCAGCAGCGCGGCATTGGTGGCACCGGCCGCGCCGATCGCCAAGGTGGCGACCGGAATACCGGCCGGCATCTGCACGATCGACAGCAGCGAATCGACGCCCGACAGCATCCGCGACTGCACCGGCACGCCGAGCACCGGCAAGCGCGTCTTCGAGGCCGCCATGCCCGGCAGATGGGCAGCGCCACCGGCCCCGGCGATGATCACCTTCAGGCCGCGCGCAGCGGCATTGCCGGCGTATTCGAACAGCAGGTCCGGCGTGCGATGCGCGGAAACGACGCGGGTTTCATAGGGCACGCCGAGTTCGCCGAGCATGCGCGCCGCGTGTTCCATCGTCTCCCAGTCGGAGCGGGATCCCATGATGACGCCCACCAGTGGCGTGGGCTTAGGCGCGGGTTCGGACACGGTGCAGGAATTCCGATGATGGCTAGGGCGAAAGGGCGGCGATTATTTCACCGGCGCGGGCAAACCGCACCCTGCCGCCGGCGAGTCCCAGCGGCTAGTCTTGTAGCGGCTGCGGATTACGGCGCGATCAGATCGAAATCGGCGTTGACGCTGGCGCTGTAGCGAATCTGCCCGGCCGAGAAGCCAAGCGCTTCATTGCCGGATTCCGGCGCGGCATCGGCGGAGGCCATCACCGAAAAGCGCGCCTTCTGCGCCATCGGCGGCGGCATGTATTCGGCGTTGGCATTCAGCGTATGCACGGTGCCGAGCTTCACGCCGAGCGCATCGGACAGCACCTTGGCCTTGGCGCGAGCGTCTTCGGCGGCCTTGGCCAACGCTTCGCGAGTCAGCGCTTCGGCTTTCGACGATTCGAGCTGCGGGTCCGAGACCTTGTTGATGCCGGCGGTCGTGGCTTTCAGCAGCACGTCGCCGATTTTGTCGAGATCGCGCACCACGATCTCGATGCCGCGGGTCAGCTGATAGCCGAGAAACTTCCGGCCGCCTTTGGCGCTGTACTCGTACTGCGGCTGGATGCTCAGGCCGGCGGTCGAGATATCGGCCTCGGCAATGCCCAGCGCCTTAACCGAAGCGAGGTAGTCGCGAACGATGCGGCTGACCTGATCCTGCGCCGCACGCAAATCGAGCTTGGTGGTTTCCACCTGCATCGAGATCCGGGCGCGATCCGGCGTGGTCGCCACTTCGCCGCGACCGCTGACGTTGACCGAACGGCGGTCCGGCAAGGAATCGGCAGACAGGGGCAGCGAATGGGCGACGAGAAACACGCAGTTCAACAGAGCCGCAGAAGCAGTGATCGAGCGCATGGCAGTTCGGGCAGTGTTCGGAACGAGCCCGGATGCTGCAACGCCCGGCCGCGAACGGCAAGCGTGGCCTCGCTTGCCGAGGTTGCGCCAGGTCCACGAATACCCGGCGTTTGGAGACAAGGGCTAAACTTCAGCGGATACGCCCGGATGTCCGGCGAGCCTGAGCCTGAGCTGCCCATGTCGTACATGCACCAAACCGTGATCCTGAGCCGAGAAGTGATCGGCGTGCTGATTCCCGCTGGCACGCGGGTCGAATTGCCCGAGGGCGCGGATGCGACGATCACTCAGGCGCTGGGCGGCAGTTACACGGTCGAGGTGCAGGGCCATCTGTTCCGTATCGATGGCAAGGATGCCGACGCGCTGGGTTTCGAGCCGACTGGCGATATCGTGCTGCCGGCCGATGCCAGCGAAGAAGAAGTGACCGCTGCCGTGCGCAAGCAGCTGGAAACGGTCTACGACCCGGAGATCCCGATCAACATCGTCGAGCTTGGCCTGGTCTACGACTGCCGCATTGAACCGGCTGCTGACAACGGCTGGAAGCTGCACGTGGTGATGACCTTGACCGCGCCTGGCTGCGGCATGGGCGACGTGCTGGTCAACGACGTCAAGACCAAGGCGCTGCAGGTGCCGATGGTGCGCGAAGCGGAGGTCGAGCTGACCTTCGATCCGCCGTGGACCCAGGACATGATGAGTGACTCCGCCAAGCTGCAGGCGGGCTTCCTGTGACCGACACCCTGACCCGTGGCGTGCGGGTGATCGTGGCGCCGCGCTATGTGCCGGAGCAGTCCGAGCCGTCGCGTTCGCACTATCTGTTCGCCTATCAGGTGACCATTCGCAACGATGGCGACGAGACCGTGCAGTTGCTGTCACGGCACTGGATCATCACCAATGGCGAAGGCAAGACCGAGGAAGTGCGCGGCCCGGGCGTGATCGGCTTCCAACCGAAGCTCGAGCCGGGCGAACAGTTCCAGTACACCAGCGGCTGCCCGCTGAGCACGCCGGTTGGCACCATGCACGGCAGCTACCAGATGGTCACCGATGGTGGCGACAACTTCGACGCGCTGATCGAGCCGTTCCGGCTTGCGGTGCCCAGAATCCTGAACTGATCCGGTTCGGGTCAGCGAACCGAGCCGCCGATGCTGGGATCGAGGCGGCGCAGTGCGTCAGCCGGATTGATGTCTCCGGTCCGGCTCAGTTCTTCGGCACTGTAGCTGCGTCCGGCAAGACCGACACAGCTACCCTTTTTCGGCTTGATCCGCGTGCCGGTATCGCGCACGCAGTTCGGTTGCCGGGGTTCTGCATCGGGACTGCTGGTGGCAGTAGCGGACCCAGCCGGGGCCGATGAGCTCGCCGGTTCGGGTTCGGTCGCGAAAGCTGCGCCGATCAGCAGCGCACTGGCAGCAAGGCCGGCCAGAAGCTGGCGGGTGTCGATTCCGTTCATGGATGGTTCTCCGTCAGGGCCGCATCGCTCAGACCCTGGTCCCTGGCCGGACGTTCCCGCAGTTCGATGCCTCAGGCTTTCGGACCGGCTGCTGCCGGAATCTCGGTGCCGAGGCGTCGCTGTCGTCAGCTACGACTCTTGCGGATCTTGGCGACCAGGAAATCGACGGTCTTCAAGGCAATCGGCGAACCGGGAACCGCGTAAGTGCCGCCGACGATCAGGATCGGCACACTGCGGATCACATAGGTACGCGCCTGTGCTTCACCTCGGCGCAGGCCGGAATCGACGACGAAGCTGGCGGCAACACCATCGAAATCGGCCGGCTTGATGCCGGCAACGGCGACATACAGCTCGCGGATCGACTCCAGCGAGGACATCGGCTGGTGCTGGTCGTGAATCGCGGCGAACAGCGGCCGGTGGGTCTTGTCGAGAATGCCGAGCGTCTGGGCGACGTAGAACGCGCGAGCATGCACCTCCCCTTCAGGGCGTCCCAGCGTGTTCGGCACGCGGATGAAGTCGACATCGGCCGGCTTGGTCTTCAGCCAGGCTTCGACGGTGGGTTCGAGCGCGAAGCAATGCGGACAGCCATACCAGAAGAATTCTTCGACCGTGATCCGCTTCGAGTCCGCCGGCTTCTGCGGCACCGGCACTTCCGTGTAGTCCCTGCCGGCCTGGAAATCACCAGCGGGGGCGGTGCTGTCAGCCGCGCTGCAGGCAACGCTGAACAGGGCAAGCGTGGCCAGCAGGCCGCCAGCGACGAAGTTCTTGAGGGTACGCATGAGGCTCCTTGGGTGGCCTTATTGCAGGCCTGACAGGTAGGAAGACAGCGCGTCGATCTCGGCATCGGTCAGATGCTTCGCAACGGCGGCCATCATCAGACTATTGCCTTCCTTGCCGCGTTCCCCGGCGCGATAGGCGCGCAACTGGGTGGCCACATAGCCACTGTTCTGGCCGCCGACATGCGGGTAGGCCGCCGCCGGATTACCCGCACCTTTCGGACCGTGACAGGCCGAGCAGGCCGCGAGGCCGCGCGCGGCATCACCGGCGCGATACAGCTTCTGGGCGACCGGCACCGAGGCTTCGCTGGCGACACCCGGCACCGCCGGCTGGGCGGCGAAGTAGGCGGCGAGATCGGCCATGTCCTGGTCGGACAGCGCCGCCGCCTGGCCGGACATCACGGCGTTGTTGCGCTTGCCGCTCTTGAATGCGACGAGCTGGGCATGGACGTACTTCGAACCCTGGGCGGCGAGCTTCGGCCATTCCGGATTGACACCGCCATTGCCGCCGGCACCGTGGCAGGCACCGCAGACGGCGGCCTTGGTCGCGCCGGCGGCGGCATCGCCCTTGACGAACGGATCCTGGGCTGTGCCTTCGGCGAACGCGGCGACAGGGACGCACAGTGCGAGGGCGAGCAGTACACGCTTCATGAAACACTCCGGCAGGCAAAGGCGCGTGGTGCATGTCGCACTACGCGCATAATGATCAATTGGAGCGCGAATCTTACACGATGACCCCGGATACAACGAAAGCAGCCCCGCCGAATCTTTACGCCCGGGCACGGTTCCGGATGTCGGCCGCCCAGCTCAGCCAGCTACCGACGGATGGCTGGCCCGAAGCGGCGCTGGTCGGCCGTTCGAACGCCGGCAAGTCGAGCGCGATGAACGTCATCTGCCAGCAGCATGGCCTGGCCCGCGTGTCGAAGACGCCGGGCCGCACCCAGCTGATCAATCTGTTCGATATCGAGGATCGCGCCCGCCTCATCGATCTGCCCGGCTACGGCTTCGCCCAGGTGCCGATCGCGGTTCGCAACGCCTGGGGCCAGCTGGTGGGCGGTTATGTCGAGAAGCGCGAAGTGCTGAAAGGCATCATCGTGGTCATGGACATCCGCCATCCGCTGACCGAGCTGGACGTGCAGATGCTCGAATGGTGCCGTGATCGCCGGCTCAACGCCCATGTGCTGCTGACCAAGGCCGACAAGCTCAGCTATGGCGCCGCCAAGAACACCATGCTGAAGGTGCAGCGCGAGCTGAAGGACTTCGATCCGAACATGACCACGCAGATGTTTTCGGCGACTGCCAAGACCGGTGTCGACAAAGCACGGGCGCGACTCGACGAATGGCTGGGGTTCGCAGTGCCCGCTTCGGAGCCGGTCGACGAAGCGGAATGACCCCGGCAATTACAACCAGCCTGAACGGGTTGGCGGCTTTGCCCGCGCTCGATTAGCATTGGGCACTGGTCGCTGATCGTCGGGCAAAAAAATACCCGGTGGATCGGGGGAATCCACCGGGCAACGATTTCCGGCTTGGGGAGCCGGAGGGGCATCCGCCCAGGGAGTGGGGGCGGAGAATGGGAAGGGAGTCACCATTCGCAATATCAGACTGAGGCCCGTGGAATTAGTTCGGCGGAAGTTGCGAAAAATTCGGCGAAACGTGGAAATTCTTTCCAAAAGATCGCAAGTAGCGGATTTTGAAAGGATTATTTTTCGAAGTGTTTTCAGAATTTTGGGGTTGTGGCGCTGCAAGGCTGTGAAAGGCCGGTCCGGGGGGGCCGGCCTTGTCGTTTCTGAAGCTCGTCCGCCCCGGCTGCAGTCCGCGGCAGCTCAGCCCGCCGCACTGCTGGCATGACCGGTCGCGACATGGGCGGCATCCCAGTTCGCACCGAGCCCGAAGTCGGCAACCAGCGGCACGGCCAGCGTTGCGGCCTCGCACATCCGGGAAGCGATCGTCGGCCCCAGCTCGGAAAGTTGCGCGCGCGGCCCCTCGAACACCAGTTCATCGTGTACCTGCAGGATCATCCGCAGCTCCGGCGCGTGGTTCGGCAGCCAGGCGGCGACATCGATCATCGCCCGCTTGATCAGATCGGCCGCCGTGCCCTGCAGCGGCGCGTTGATCGCGGTGCGCTCGGCGTACTGGCGCTGGGCGGCGTTGCGGCTCTGGATCTCCGGCAGGTACAGGCGGCGGCCGAACAGGGTTTCGACATAGCCCAGTTCATGCGCCTGCGCCTTGGTCATCTCCATGAACCGCTTGACGCCCGGATAGCGGGCGAAGAAGCGGTCGATGTAGTCCTGCGCGTCGCTGCGGCCAATGCCGAGCTGCTTCGCCAGGCCAAATGCCGAGATGCCATAGATCAGGCCGAAGTTGATCGCTTTTGCCGAACGCCGTGATTCGGCGCTGACCTGATCGAGCGCTTGGCCGAACACTTCGGCAGCGGTCGCCTGATGAATGTCGATGCCGCGCCGGAACGCATCCTGCAGGCGTTCGTCGCCGGAGAAATGCGCCATCAGCCGCAGTTCGATCTGCGAATAGTCGATCGACAGCAGCGCGTTGCCCGGCTCGGCGATGAACGCCTGGCGGATGCGCCGGCCATCGGCGGTGCGCACCGGAATGTTCTGCAGATTCGGATCGTTCGACGACAGCCGCCCGGTCTGCGCCACCGCTTGGTGATAGGACGTGTGGATGCGCCCGGTCTGCGGATTGACCTGCTTCGGCAGGTTGTCGGCATAGGTCGATTTCAGCTTGGCCAGGCCGCGCCAGTCGAGAATCAAGCGCGGCAGCGGATGTTCGCTGCTCAGTTCTTCGAGCACGTTTTCGGCCGTCGACGGATCGCCTTTCGGGGTCTTGCTGACCACGCGAAGCTTCAGCTGGTCGAACAGGATTACCTGCAACTGCTTCGGCGAACCGAGATTGAACTCGCCGCCGGCCGCCTTGAACACTTCCAGTTGCAGCTCGTCCATGCGCCGCGCCAGCTCGCCGCTGATCTTGACCAGCAGCGGGGCGTCGACCTTCACGCCGGCAAATTCCATCGCCGCCAGCACCGGTACCAGCGGCATCTCGATGCTGTCGAACACCGACTTCAGCGAGGCTTCCGCCGCGATCTTCGGGTACAGCGTCTGATGCAGGCGCAAGGTGATGTCAGCGTCCTCGGCCGAATACTGCGTCGCTTCCTCGATCGCCACCTGATTGAAGCTGATCTGGCTCTTGCCCTTGCCGGCCACGTCGCTGAAGGAAATGGTCTTGTGGCCGAGGTAGCGTTCGGCCAGCGTGTCCATGTCGTGGCGATTGCCGGCGGCGTCGAGCACATAGCTTTCGAGCATCGTGTCGAAAGCCACCCCGCGGACGTTGACGCCGTGGCGCGCCAGCACGTTCAGGTCGTACTTGATGTGCTGGCCGACCTTCGGCTTCGCCGGGTCTTCGAGCAGCGGCTTGACCCGCGCCAGCACCGCAGCGCGATCGAGCTGCTGCGGCGCGCCGAGATAGTCATGGGTCAGCGGCACATACCAGCCGTGGCCGGCTTGGGTCGCGAAGGCCAGGCCAACCAGGCCGGACTGCATGGCGTCGAGCGCATCGGTTTCGGTATCGACGCAGATCAGCTCGGCGGCTTCGAGCTTGGCGATCATGTCGGCGAGGGTTTCCTCGTCGAGCACTGCGATGGCTTGGGTCTTGGCCGATGGTTCTGCAGAAGGCGGCGCGGCTTCAAGTGACTCGTCATTCCCGCGAAGGCGGGAATCCAGTTCACCTGCCGCACCCTCCGCTACGAGAACTGGATCCCCGCCTGCGCGGGGATGACGTTCCATTTGAGGGTCGGTCGCCGAACCGTCGAGCGGCCCAAGTTCCTCCAACGCCCGATGAAAACCTGACTCCCGATAGATCGCCGCCAGCTTGAGCCGGTCCGCCGGCCCCGGCACCAGTTCCTCGAGCTTCAGCGGCAGCGCGACATCGCAGCGAATGGTCGCCAGATCGTGCGACATCGGAATCTGCGGAATCGCAGCGCGCAGCTTCTCGCCGACCTTGCCCTTGATCTCCTCGGCCCGGGCGATGATCGCGTCCAGCGAGCCGTACTCGGTCAGCCATTTCGCGGCGGTCTTCGGGCCGACGCTCGGCACGCCCGGGATGTTGTCGCTGGTGTCGCCGATCAGCGCCAGGTAATCGACGATCCGTTCCGGCGGCACGCCGAACTTCTCGACGACACCGGCCGGGTCCATCACCCGGTTCTTCATCGTATCGACCAGCTTCACGCGCTCGTTGACCAGCTGCGCCATGTCCTTGTCGCTGGTGACGATCAGCACCTCGTGGCCGGCCGCTTCGCCGATCTTGGTCAGCGTGCCGATCACGTCATCGGCTTCGACGCCGGATACCGACAGCACCGGCAGGCCCATCGCCTTGACCATCTCGACGATGATCGGCCACTGATGCAGCAGGTCCGGCGGCGTCGCATCGCGATTGGCCTTGTAGGCCGGATAGATGTCCTCGCGAAAGGTCTTGCCAGGCGCGTCGAAGATCACGGCGATGCGCTCCGGCGCGTAGTCCTTCTGCAGGCGCTTGAGCATGTTGACCATGCCGAAGATCGCCCCGGTCGGCTCGCCGCGCGGGTTCGAAAGCGGTGGCAGCGCGTGATAGGCACGAAACAGCCAGCCAGCAGCGTCGATCAGGACCAGGGGCTTGGCAGCAGGGTTCGTCGTCATCGTGGGGTCATCGCAGCAGCCTCGGGTTCACGGCCGCAAAGCCTAACCCGGCGGCAGTGGCGGTAGGGTGTTGTCGGCTGCCAGCATCTGGGTAAGGAGCTGTATCCGTGCGATCAGGACCTTTGCAGCAGGCGCTGCGGCCTCTGAGACACGATCGAAATCCTCTGCGAGTGATGCAAACGCCAACCCGATTTTATTGATCTGCAAGTTGATCCGATGAGCGACAAACGCCGGGGCCAGCCCGCAGTTCCCGGCAAACGCCCACCAATGCCGCATCGCCATGTAGCGAACCGACTCCGCTCCGCCAATCCGCATCGCGAACTTCTCGCTCAGGTTCGGATAGGCAGCTGTCGACAGCAGATCGTAGAACGGTGCCAGCCGGGTCTGGCCGTTGCGGTAGAGCAGCGACAGGTTCTTCGCATGGGCATCGTGATTGCCGATCAGGAAATTGAAGATCACCCAGTCCAGCAGCCGCAGCAGATCGCCGGTCGGGTCACTGGATACCCGGCGCACGAGATCGAAGCAGTCTTTCAGCGAGGGTCCGCCTTCGGCCTCGTACTTGCGCGATGACGGCACGCCAAGCGCTTGGCAGAAGTCCTCCTGATGCAAGCGCCGGACACGGCCGGTCGCTGGGTCGCGTACCCGATCGTAACGTTCGACGACGTAAAGATGAGGTTCACGCTCGATCCAGCAGACAGGCACGCCGAGGTTGCAGCGTGCGGCCAGGGTCATGCAGAACGCTTCGTTCTCGATCGAACCGGCCAGATCGCGAATCGCCGGTTTCAGGATGTGCGTGCTGGCAGCGCCTGGTGCCGGCAGCAGCCAGCCGTCACCGGCCTTGCACAGCGCCAGCTTGAGCTGGGCACCGGCCAGCGACAGCCGCACGCCGCGTTCGCCGGCCAGCAGCGGCCGTCTTGGCAAGTCATCAACCAGCTTGCGCACGGCCTCATTCGACAGCAGCTCGCCGCTTGAAGCCGTCTCTGCGGCAGGCGCTCCGGGTGCCGTCAGGCTCAGCGCGCCGGCGCAATCGCCGCCGATGGCATCGAGCAGCGCGTAATCATTGCGTTTGGAGATCTGCAGAAGTCTCGCCACGGCGGTACGGACATCGCCTTCTGGCAGCAGATTGCCGAAGAAGGCTTCGACTTCCTGTCCGGCATGCGGGTCTGCCTGCAAGGCCAGGCTCTGCGAAACCGCCATCGCCCGTGCTGTCGTGAGCCAATCGGCGGCGTAAGCAAATGCGAGGTCTCGACCGGCTCGCCACAGGCGGCCGGCGAGCGCGCCATTCAGGTGGACTTCCAGATGCTCGTCCGGAATGCTCATTTCATTCCTCGGCGTCGTCGCCCGGGTGGTCCGGCAAGAGCGGTGGCGGCCACGGCAGGCTGCGATCGTGCAGCAGCAGATCGCAGCCCAGCGAGGCCAGTACTTTCAGCACTAGATTGAAATCGACGTTCGGCTTGCCGCGCTCCAGTTCCGACAGGAAGCGCAGGCCGACGCCGCTGACGCCAGCCAATTCACGCTGCGTATAACCGCGCGACTGGCGCTGCTCGCGGACGTACTCGCCCAAGCCTTCGAATTCGACGGGCGAGTTGTTGGCGTAGAAGCGCATCAAAGAAGCCTCGATATTCCCGATCGGGAAATTATCGAGGCTAATCAGAAAAATCTCAATGGAGATTCCCGATCAGGAATTTCCATTGAAGATTCCCGAGAATTTCAGAATTTATTCCCGATCGGGATTACGGCAGCAGCGTCTCGTTCTGCACCAGATCGTCGAAGCTCTCCCGCGCCCGGACCAGGTGCATGGTGTCGCCATCGACCAGCACCTCGGCGGCGCGGCCACGCGAATTGTAGTTGCTGCTCATCGTGAAGCCGTAGGCGCCGGCGGTGCGGAAGGCCAGCAGATCGCCTTCGGCCAGTGCCAGCTCGCGATCGCGGGCCAGCCAGTCGCCGCTCTCGCAGACCGGGCCGACTAGATCCCAGGTTTTTGCCGACACCGTGGTTTCTGCCTGCACCGGCAGCACGCCGTGCCATGCCTTGTAGAAGCTGGGCCGGATCAAGTCATTCATCGCGGCGTCGATGATCGCGAAGTTCTTGTGCTCGCCCGGCTTCAGCAGTTCGACCCGGGTCAGCAGCACGCCGGCATTGCCGGCGATCGCGCGGCCGGGTTCGGTCATCACCTTGAGCTTGCGACCAGCCAGTTTGGATTTGACCGCCTGTGCCCATTCGGCTGGGGACGGTGGTACTTCCTGGTCGTAGCGGACGCCAAGCCCACCGCCGACATCGATGTGGTTCAGCTCAATGCCGCTTGCCGCCAAGCGGTCGATCAGTGCCAGCACGCGGTCCAGGGCGTCAAGCAAGGGCGCGATATCCAGCAGCTGCGAACCGATGTGGCAGGCGACGCCATCGATGACGATGCCCGGCAAGGTCGCGGCCAGCTGGTACAGGCGTTCGCCTTCGGCGATGTCGACGCCGAACTTGTTTTCCTTGAGCCCGGTCGAGATGTACGGATGGGTCTTGGCATCGACATCCGGATTGACCCGGAAGGCAATGCGCGCGGTCTTGCCCTGCTTCGTCGCCAGTCCCGACAGGCGATGCAGCTCGACTTCCGACTCGACGTTGAAGCAGTCGATGCCGACCTTCAGCGCCAGCTCGATCTCGGCGGCGGTCTTGCCGACGCCGGAGAACACCACCTTCGCCGGATCGCCACCGGCCTTGAGCACGCGCTGCAGCTCGCCGCCGGAGACGATGTCGAAGCCGGCGCCGATCCGCGCCAGCACCTGCAGCACGGCGAGGTTGGAGTTCGCCTTCACCGCATAGCAGACGCGATGCTCGACGCCATCCAGCGCTTCATCGAACGCGCGGTAATGACGTTCCAGCGCGGCGCGGGAATAGATGTAGGTCGGCGTGCCGTGCGCGGCGGCGATCGCCGACAGCGGCACGGCTTCGGCGCACAGCGCGCCGTCGCGGTATTCGAATGAGTCCATGGATGACGCGATCAGGGTGTGGTCGTGGCGGGTGCTTCGGGTGCGGCGTCGGCCGGCGTTGCGGCTGGGGCAGCGGGCTTGGTGTCGGCTTTCTTTTTCACGTTCGGATTGCTGCCGATCAGATAGCCCTCGCCTGCCGGTGCATCGGCCCGCAGATGCAGCGGGCCAGTCTGGCCACAGCTGGTCAGAACTTGGCTCAGGGCCAGCGTGGCAAGCAGCGAAACAGCGACCAGCACGCGAGCAGACATCGAAGAACCCCGAATGATGCGATGGCGAAAACAATGGACAAGTTTAGCAGCCGTTGCCGTAGCCCCCGCGCGCCGACACAATCGCGGCCAAACCGAAAACTTCAGGGACTTCCGCGTGAAAAAGATTGAAACCGATGCCGCCGTGACGCTGGAACCGGCAGCACCCGCCAACGCCGCCGTGATCTGGCTGCACGGCCTCGGTGCCGATGGCCACGACTTCGTGCCGATCGTCCCCGAGCTGAGCCTGCCGGCCGGCATCCAGGCCCGCTTCATCTTTCCGCATGCGCCGGTGCGCGCGGTGACGCTCAACGGTGGTGCCCGGATGCGCGCCTGGTACGACATCAAAAGCCTGACTCGCGGTGATCAGCAGGACGACGTCGGCATCCGCGCCTCGGCGGCGACCTTGATGGCGCTGGTCGCCGAGCAGCGCAAGGCCGGCATCGCGGCAAAGCGCATCGTCATCGCCGGCTTTTCGCAGGGCGGTGCGATTGCGCTGCACGCTACCTGCCGGCTCACCGAAGCGCTGGCCGGCACCATGGCGCTGTCGACCTATCTGCCGCTGCCCGACACGCTACCGAAAGAATTGACCGAAGCCGGAAAGGCGACGCCAATCCTGATGTGCCACGGCACCGCTGATCCGGTGTTGGCGCTGAAGCTCGGCACCGACAGTCGCGACGGCCTGCGCAGCTGGGGCCTGAAGATCGACTGGCACGAGTACCCGATGGGCCACTCGGTGTGCGCCGAGGAAGTCGATGACATCTCGGCCTGGCTGGCGAAGGTGCTGGTGTGAAATATCCCGTCATGCCCGCGCAGGCGGGCATCCAGTTTTGACGTTTGCGCACCGCCGGCAACGGAGAACGGGATTCCGGCTTTCGCCGGAATGACGGGTGTTGGTAGGTGTTTGAAAAAATGCCTTACGGCTTGGCGGCAGGTTGCGGCTCGCGTTCCAGCACCGGCTTGGCCTTGATCGCATCGTGGCTGCGGTCCGGGTCGGGCGCTGGTCCGGCTTGCGGCACGGCATCGATGCCCGGCTTGCTGGCCGTCGTCGGGTCTTTCTTGCCGCGCTCGGTGGTGTAGATGATGTCGCCGCCGCTGGCGGTGCCGCTTTCGGTCGACAGCTTGAAGCCGTGGCCGAGCGTGTACAGCATCCGGAACGTGTAGCCCTCCTGGAACAGGCTGATGCCGTAGCTGACGAACAGCCGTGGTGTCAGATACTTGCCGAGCGTCAGTTGCGCGGCCTGGGCGCCGGCATCGACACCGGCGGCGCTTTGCGAGCCGCTGATGCTCTGGGCATTGGCCGCGACTTCGGAATTGTTGGCCGCAGCATTGCCGACCGACAGCTCGTCGAGCCCGACTTTCTTGCCGAGCAGGCCGGCCAGATAATCGCCGCCGCCGAGGCCCAGGCTCAGGGCGGCGCTCGATACCAGGCTGCGATCCTGCGAGGAACTGTTGTCCAGCGAACGGCCGAGCACCAGCCAGCTCAACTGCTGTTCGCGCGGCAAGGTCGGGCTCGATTGCAGGCTCAATTCCGGCTTGGCCAGGGTGCCGCGCACCCGCACGCCGACCTTGATGTCCTCGCGCGGCTGGCGGGTGGCGTACAGATCGACGGCCGGCGTCTTCACCGGCCCGCCGCTGAAGATCAGCCGCCCGGTCTCGATGTTCAGGTCCTGCCCGTAAGCCTGATAGCGGCCATCGATCAGCCGCAGTTCGCCTCGGCCGAGCGCGTCGAAGCCCGGCCGCTGCGACACCGTCACGCCGCCTTCGATTCGAGTTTTCAGGCCGAAGCCCTCGATGCCCACCTTGTTGCCCAGCACCAGGCGCAGATCGACGAACACCGGCAGTGGCACCTCCTTCGGCGGCACCACGACGCCGACCAGTACCTGGTCCTCGCTGGCATCGATGCCGCTGTTGCCGCCGAGACCTTTCGGCGTGATGTCGGCGCGCGGCACGCCGAGTTCACCGGTCAGGCGTGCGCCCTCGGCATTGCGGATCAGGCGCAGATCGGCGTCGATCCAGGCACGCGCTTCGGCGGTGTTCATCGCCTGCACGTCCTTGCCCTTGATCGTCACGTCGGCGGACAGCGGCTTTGAATAAGGGTCGACCGTGCCGGCGATGCTCAGCGTGCCGCCGCCCGAACTGAGACTGCCGTCGAGCGCCAGCGGTGCCTGGTTACGGGCGCGCAGCACCAAGCCGATATCAGTGACCTCGATGCCGGCGATCACCAGCTTGGCGCGGCCTTCGCTGAGCTTCAGATCGCCTTCCACTCGCGGCTTGCCAACGGTGCCAGACAGCGTGAAGTTGCCGGCCAGGTGGCCGTCAAGCTTGTCGACCTGCGGCAGCAGCGGTTCGAGGAAGGCCAGGCCCGGCACGTCGAGGCGGATGCTGCCGCCGAGCGCGCGCGCCTTGAAATCGTCGCCGGGCGCTGCGGTCAGCGTGGCATCGAGTGCGGCACCGGCCATCTTCAGTTCGGCCTTGGCTTCCAGCCGGCCATCGACCTGGCGGGCCTGCACGCTGCCGGTCTGCAAGCTCAGCAGCGGCGCATCCGGCAGTTGCAGCGAGGCTTCGCGCAGGTTCAGCGAGGCCTCGGCCTGCTGCAGATTGCCGCTGGTGAAATCGATCGAACCGCTGCCGTCGACACTGCCGCTGATCCGCATCTTCGGATCGAGGAACGGCTGCAGGGCCGAAAGCAGCAGGCGATCGATGTTCCAGCCGATGCGGGCGCCATCGGCGAGCACGTTCTGTTCAAGATTGAAGCAGGCGTGGCCGTCGTTGCCGGTCAGGCAGGCCAGTTCCAGCGCGCGGCGTTTTTCGCCGACCAGGATGCCGGCCGGCTTGTCGAGCGCCCAGGCCGACAGGCCATCCGGTGCCAGCGATAACTGGTTCAGTTCGCCGCCCCACTCGCCGCGTAGCCGGTCGTAGCCGCCCTGCAGGCCGAGCTTGGCGTGGCCGCGTTCGGTATCGGCTTCGAGCAGCACGCCGTGATAAACCTCCTGTCCCGTGGCGGTCAGGCTGGCACTGGCGATCTTCAGACCGACCTCGGCGCCGCGCAGTGTCACTTTCAGGTTCGAGGTGGCGACCAGCGGATCGAGGTCCGCGACCCAGTCCAGATGCTCGACGGTCTGCTCGCCGAACGCGAGCTTGCCGAGCTCGCCTTTCGAAACCAGATGCGGCTGCTCGATGCTGCCGTCGAGGGCGAAATCGAAGGCCGCGTGGCCGCTCAGCTCGGGTAGCAGCGAGCCGAGTGCCGGGCTGTTGAAGCTGCCGCGCAGCGCGAACGGTGGCGTCGCCTGGCCGGACAGATTCAGCACCGTGCGGCCGGATTCGAGCTGCACGGTGTCGAGGGTCACCACCGTGCTTTCGGGGGCGAGCTGCGCGCTGCCGACAGCGGCGAGCTTCAGCGGATAGTTGCGCAGCCGGGATTGATCGATCAGCGCGTCGAAACGCAGCGGCGCAGCGGCGGCATCGCCGGTGGCGATCAGCAGCTTGCCGTTGATGTCGCCCGGCCAGTCGGGTGCCACCAGGCCGGGATCGAGATGGCTGATCAGTGCCTGGAAATTCAGCTTCAGTTCCGGCGTCCAGCGTACTTTGCCGCTGGCCTCGACCTTGCCCTTGCCGGCAGCCAGCTTCAGCGCTTCGAGCTGGGCTGCACGGGTATCGGTGACGCCGTTGGCCACGAGGCTGAACGGCTGGCCGCGCAGCGATGAATTCTCGAAGCGGCCATCGAAAGCGATCTGCGGTTCCTCGCCGACCATGTGGGTGGTGGTGGTGATCCGGCCGTTCAGGTCGCCGGGGAAATCGGCGACGAACCACGAGGGATCGACATGCTCGAAGCTGGCGACGATCTCCGCCGACAGCGCCGGCGACCAGCGCACTTCGCCGCTGGCACTGATCGAGCCGGGCTGCGGCGCAGCCTTGCGCTTGTGGTCAATCGCTGCGAGTGCGACCGGCAAGGCGTCGAGTTTCAGCGAGTCGATCCTGGCGCTGCTCAAGGAGCCGCTGCCGGCGGTGGCGAGCTTCGCCGAGAACGCCTGCATCGTCGCGCTGGCGGCCAGGGTGTAGCGGTAGTCGTCGAGCCTGCCGTCGAAGCTGGCGGCACCGATCAGGTCGCTGACCATCGGGGGCTGCTGGTCTTCGAGCACCAGCGGCCAGCGCAGGCCGGTCCATTCCAGCTTCAGCGCGCTGGCCACGGTGTTCAGGCCATAACGGCCTTTGGCGTGCAGGCGGTAGCCGCCGGCTGCCGGGCCGGCACCGGTCACCGTCAGTTGCTCGAAATCGATCTGTTCGGCACCCATCTGCGCTTCGGCCTGGGCCTGCAGCGGCCCGGTGATCGGCAGGCCGCTGGTCTGCAACTGGCTGATGCTGAGCTGGCGGCCGAGCCAGCGGCCGATCAGCTGGGTGCTGTCGATCGCCAGCAGGTCCGGGCTTCCGGCCGGCGCATCGGCGGCGGCGTGCAGCACGAAGCCGGTCAGGGTCGCGCTGTCGATGACCACGTCGACCGGCAGCCGCGCCGGCAGGCGGGTCGGCGTCGGCGGAGGGGCCGGCTCGGTAGTCCGGCCCGGGGTCACCGCCAGCGCGTCGATCTCGATCAGTTCCGCGTGCAGCCGGCCGCGCAGCAGGCTTGCCGGCTGGTGGCGCAGTCGCAGCCGGCCGATGGTGATCAGCAGGCCGTCGCTGCCGGTGTAGCGGAAATCGTGCAGCTCGACCTTGTCGAGCAGCCGGCCGTCCACCCGGCCGACCGAGATCATGCCGCCGGTCAGGCTGTTCAACTGGGCCAGGCCGAAGCGCAGGCCGCGCTCGCTGCCGATCACGAAGATGACCGCTGCGATCAGCAGCAGCACCGGCACGGTCAGTGCGGCGAACAGCCAGCGACCCCAACGGAATCCCGGCCGCACCGGGCCTGGCGTGGTTGTGCTCACAGGCCCACCTGCACGCCGAGGTGCAGCCGCACCGGCGAGGAACCGGGATCGAAGGGATGGGCGAGATCGAGCGCGAAGGCACCGAACGGCGCGCGATAGCGGATGCCGAGGCCGGCGCCGACGCTCGGGTCGACCAGGGGCTTGTCGTTGGCGTCGCCGGCATCGACGAACGCGGCGACGCCGTATTCGCGCACGAAGTACCAGTCCAGTTCGGCGCTCGCGGTAGTCAGATAACGGCCGCCGATCACCCGGCCGTTGGCGTCTCGCGGGCCGAGCGATTGATACGAGTAGCCGCGCACGCTGCCGTCGCCGCCGGCGAAGAAACGCTGCGATGGCGGCAGGTTGTTGAAGCTGCCGACCCAGGTCGCGCCCTGGTCAACGCGGACTCTCAGGAACAGGCGGTGAGCGAGGTCGAGCACGCCGCGTAGCTTGATCGAGCCCTGGACGAAGTTGGTGTCGGATAACAGCAGATTCGAGCCGCCGTGGACGTCGGTGAACGCATACCAGCCGCGCTTCGGGAAGATCGGATCGTCGCCCTCGGTGTGGTCGAGCGAAATGCCAGGCACCAGCAGGGTTGAACGCTGACGTGGGCTTTCCTTGATCGAATATTCGTCGAAGCTGTATTCGAGATAGACGCGCCGCTGCCAGCGCTTGCCGCGACGGTTGAAGCTGGTGCCGATGCGGTACAGGGTTTCCTTGATGTCGCTGAAATCCTGGGTCAGCGCCTGGGTGGTGAAGCTGACTGAATCGCTCGGCAGATGGCCGAAGGGAATGCGGTATTCGGCGACCGCCGTGGAGATGCGCGGCGACACGCGAAGATCGGTGCGCAGCTTGTGGCCGAGGCTGTTCAGCCGGCGGAAATCGGCACCCACCGAAGCCCGGGGGCCGCTGTCGGTGCCGTAGCCAAGGCCGTAGCGATAGCTGCGCGGCGCCCGTTCGGTGGTGCTGATCAGCATCGGGATGCGGCCGTCTTCGTCGGCCTTGTCCTTCAGCCCTTCGATGTCGACGGTCTGGAAGTAGTCGAGATCGCTGAACGCGAACTGGGTGCTGAGCACCTTCGAAGGATCGTAGTTGTCGCCGGTTTCGAAGGTCAGGTAGTTGCGCAGGAAGGCCTCGCGCAGCGCCAGGCCCCCTTCCTGCTCGATGCGGATTTCGCCGAACTGGTAGCGGCGGCCGCTGTCGAGCGTCAGCAGGATTTCGGCGCTGTTGTTCGGCACGTCGACTCTCAGCTCGCGCCGGGTCAGCTTGGCATCGAGCAGCCCTAAGCTGTAGGCGGTCTGCACGATGCGGGTCTTCAGCTCCTCGTATTCCTCGTGCTTGATCCGTTCGCCGAGCTTCAGCGGCCGTGGCCGGGTCTTGATCTGGGTCAGCGCTTGGTTGTCGGCACCATCGCCGAGAATCTCGAAATCGATGATCGAGATCGCCGTCTCCGGCCCGGCACCGACCTGGTATTCGACCACCCAGTCCGGCTTCGCGCCTTCGAGCTTGGCGGTCACCTTGGCGTTGTACCAGCCGAACGGCTGCAGCGCGCCGAGGATTTCCCGCTCGCCCTGCTTGAACAGACGCTCGACATCGGCGCTGTCGTAGTCGCCCTTGTCGGCGTCGGTACGCTTGGCGTATTCGAGGATCGACAGCTTGGCGTAGGCGTTGTCGCGCTCGTCCGGCCCGAGGCCGCGCACCCGCACGTCGACGCCGGCTTTCGCAGGCGCGGTGGCCGCCAGCAGCACCAGGCCCGCCAGCCAGCCCCACATCGTCCGGGGTCTAGCGGCGAGCGATTGCGGCATCGGCGGGGGCATTGGGCTCGGCACCAAGGGCTGCCTGCTGATCACTGTTGATCGCCAGATACGGGCGCACCTGATAGCCGGCCGCATTGAGACGGGCGATCAGGCCGTCCGGCCCGAGCCAGTGGGCGGCACCGACGACGATCAACTGTCGCTCCGGCAGCTTCAGCCGGCGTTCGAGTTCGGGCAGCCAGGCGCGATTGCGGCTGGCCAGCAAGTGTTCGTGGACCGCCGGGTAATCGCGCTTCATCTCGGCGATCAGCGCTTCGATGCCGCTGCTGTCGTTGTCGCGCCAGGCGCGGTACATCTCGGCCGGCTCTTCGGCTTTCAGGCCGTTGTCGGCCAGCGCGGCATCGAGGAACTGCATCGACAGCGGCTTGGCCATGTCGGTGAACAGGCCGATGTGGCGTTCCGGTGCTTCGAACCAGGCGATGCTCCGGCCATCGGCCAGTGCGGCGTCGTGCAGGCGACGGTCAAGGCCGTAGTCACCGCTGAAACCGGCCCGCTGGTAGGTGTACAGCTCCAGTGTCAGCGCGCAGAACCACGGCCGATAGGTTTCGCATTGGGCGGTGGGCATCCGCAAGCTGCGCATCCGCTGGCGCAGACGGCGCAGGGTGCCGACATCGATTTCGGCGGCGAGGCCTTCCGGCGCGGTCGCTGCGGCCAGCATCTGGGCGCTGAGCTTGCGTCCCTGCAGGGCGTCGATATCGGACTCGAAGACCAGCGCATCAGCCGAGCGATAGGCCTGGACGATGCCCGTCGGCAGCCGCTTGGCCGCGCTCGGCAGCAGATGCACCGAGCCGAGCAGGTAATGCGTGGTGGTAGCGCCCCTGACCTGCCACAGGAACGGCGCATCGGATTCGGCACTGGCGGCGCTGCTCGCGAGCATGGTGCAGAGCCCGAACAACAGGCTGCACCCAATGTTCAACAAACGGCCGCGCTGCCGCACCTCAAGCCGCATCATCGGCTTCGGTGGCGGTGCTGCTGTCCGATTTCAGCCAGTTGCCGGATGCCACAGCACTGCCGAGAACGCTGTCCAGCGCGGCGAAATCGAAGGCCTTGGCATCGGCAAGCTGCGACGGTGCCACGTTCTGCAGCGCGCTGAAAATGTGCTCGATGCGGCCCGGATGGCTCTTTTCCCAATCGCTCATCAGCTTGCGCACCTGCACCCGCTGCAACTGATCCTGCGAGCCGCACAGGGTGCAGGGGATGATCGGGTACTGGACGATGCGCGCGTATTCGATGATGTCCGCCTCGCGCACATAAGCCAGCGGCCGGATGACGATGTGCTTGCCGTTGTCGCTCTTCAGCTTGGGCGGCATCGCTGCCAGCTTGCCGTTGAAGAACAGGTTCAGGAAAAAGGTCGCGACCATGTCGTCGCGGTGATGGCCGAGGGCGATCTTGTTGTAGCCGTTCGCTTCGGCATAGGCGTACAGCGCGCCGCGCCGCAGCCGTGAGCACAGGCTGCACATGGTCTTGCCTTCCGGCACCAGGCGCTTGACCACCGAATAGGTGTCCTGCTCGATGATGTGGAAGGGCACGCCGCGCGCTTCCAGGTATTCCGGCAGCACGTGTTCCGGGAAGCCCGGCTGCTTCTGGTCGAGGTTGACGGCGATGACTTCGAACTTCACCGGTGCCGCATCGCGCAGCATCAGCAGCACGTCGAGCATCGTGTAGCTGTCCTTGCCGCCGGACAGGCAGACCATCACCCGATCACCGTCGCGGATCATCTGATAATCCATGATCGCCTGGCCCATCTGCCGGCGCAGACGCTTGACCAGCTTGTTGCGCTCCAGACGCTGGCGTGGACCGCGATCGATCGGCGCAACGGGAGTCATGGCCGATGGGGATTCGGCGACAAGGTCGGCAAGGCTTACGGCAGACATACGGAACACTTGGGCAAACGGCGAGACCGAATGATGCGGTAGCGGTAGCCGGCTTGTCGAAAGGCGGGATCGCCCATCAGTTGCCGCCCAGCGGCTGGTCGTTCGGCCGACCGAGTGCAGCGCTCCACTCGTCGTTGCCGATCACCCTGCCCATGTGACGCGTCAGGAAGGCGAGTTGTTCGGGGTCGACAGGGGTGCGGCCCTGGGCGTCGGCACTGGCCTGCGAGTCATCTGGAACGGAATCCTGGGGGTCCGGCTGCTCGTTCACGTTCTGCTCCTTGTCGATCATGGTGATCAGATTCCCTAGGCTTCCAGCCAGAAGGTCACCGGCCCATCGTTGACCAGGCTCACCTGCATGTCCGCCCCGAACACGCCGCTGCCGGTGCCGGGCCAGATGCGCTGGGCTTCGCTGACCAGGTCGGTGTACAGCGCCCGGGCTTCGTCCGGTGTTGCCGCTGGCGTGAAGCTGGCGCGAGTGCCGTTGTTGGTATCGGCGGCCAGGGTGAACTGCGAGACCAGCAGCAGGCCGCCGCGTTCGGCACCGAGATCGCGCAGGCTTTTGTTCATCCGGCCGCTGTCGTCCTCGAACACGCGATAGCTCAGCAGGCGTTCGAGCAGACGCGAACCCCGGGTGGCGGTGTCGCCGCGTTCGATGCCGATCAGCACCAGCAGGCCGCATTCGATGCGCGCCATGGTCCGGCCGTCGATCTCGACGCTGGCGCGACGCACTCTTTGCAGGAGTCCGATCATCGGAAGGGCTGGCAGCGGTCGGGCAATAATGCGGGATGCAGACTGTACTTCGCGCGCTGTTCCTCCTGCTCGGCTATCTGCCGCTGGCCGTGCTGCACCTGCTCGGCGCCGCCCTCGGCCGGCTGCTGTGGTGGTTGCCGAACGGCCTTCGGCGGATCACCGAGCTGCATCTGGCCCGTTGCCTGCCGGAGCTCGATGACGCAGCGCGCAGCCGCATCGCCCGCGCCAGCCTGATCGAAAGCGCGAAAGCGGTGCTCGAAGCGCCGGCCATCTGGTACGGGCCGCTGGCTCGCCGCCGGCGCTGGCTGGCCGCTCCGGCCGCACTGGCGACGATTTGCGCTGCACAGAAGCAAGGCAAAGGCGTGATCCTGCTGACGCCGCACCAGGGCGCCTGGGAGCTGGCCAGTTTCTTCTGCGCCCAGGCCGCGCCGATCACCGTGCTCTTCAAGCCGCAGAAAGGTGCCGCCGATGCGCTGATCCGTGCAGGCCGCGGGCGTGGCGCGCCGGTGACGCCGGTGCCGACCACCGGTGCCGGCGTCAAGGCGCTGCTGGCGGCGCTGAAGCGCGGCGAGCTGGTCGGCATCCTGCCCGATCACGATCCGCCGGAATCCTCCGGCACCGCGTTCGTGCCGATGTTCGGCATTCCGGCCAACACCATGGATCTGGTTACCAAGCTCGCCGCCCGCAGCGGCGCATCGGTGCTGCTGATCGTTGCCGAGCGCCTGCCCGCCGCGCGCGGCTTCCGCTTTCACCTGTGGCCGGCGCCCGCCGACATCGCCGATGCAGCGACCGGCCCGGCGGTGATGAATGCCGCGGTGGAAACCTGCGTGCGGGCATTCCCCGAGCAGTATTGGTGGAGCTACAAGCGCTATCGTCGGCGACCGCCGGGCGAGCCGGATTTCTATCGCTCGCTGTAGAGCAGTGTTCTGTCCAACCATTCCGCAACCATGGCCCACGAATTCCTGATCGAAGCCCACGGGCTGAGCCGTCGCTACGGCAGCCACATCGCTGCCAACGACATCAGCCTGTCGCTGCGCAAAGGCGAAATCCTCGGCCTGCTCGGCCCGAACGGCGCCGGCAAGTCGACGACCATGAAGATGCTCGCCGGCGTGCTTGCGCCCAGCGCCGGCACGGTGATGATCAACGGCGTGTCGCTGGCCGATGATCCGAAGCGCGCCAAGCAGAGCCTGGGCTATCTGCCCGAGCTGCCGCCGGTCTATCCGGAGCTGAGCGTCGACGAATACCTGCGCTACTGCGCCAGCCTCCATGGCCTGCGCCGCAGCGAACGCGCAGCGGCGCTGCGGCGGGCGAAGCAGTCCTGCGGCTTGAGCGAAGTGTCACGGCGGCTGATCGGCAATCTGTCGAAGGGCTATCAACAGCGGGTCGGAATTGCCCAGGCGATCATCCATCGCCCGGCGGTGGTGATCCTCGATGAGCCCACGGTCGGCCTCGATCCGATCCAGATCCTGGAAATCCGCCGACTGATCAAGGCGCTGGGCCAGGAGCATGGCGTGATCCTGTCCAGCCACATCCTTCCGGAGATCCAGGCGGTCTGCGCTCGCGTGATGATCATTCACCGCGGCCGGCTGGTGTACGCCGAGCCGCTCGCCACGGCGGGCAGCGAAGGCTTCAGGACGATCATCGCCGGCTTCCTGCGGATGCCGGCGTTCGATGTGCTGCTGAGCGTGCCCGGCGTCGGCGAGATCGAAACGCTGGCCGGCAACCAGGTTCGCATCACCGTCAACAACGCGGGCGATGACCCGCGCGCCGCGATCGCCGACGCTGCCGCCGCACATGGCTGGGGCCTGATCGAGCTGCATGCCGAACGACGAACCCTGGAAGAAATCTTCGTCGAACTCAGCACCGGCGACGCCCACGCCTTGCAGGAAGCCGCCTGATGGCCATCGTGTTGACCATCGCCCGCACCGAAGCGCGGCGCATCTTCGTCTCGCCACTCGCGTGGACCGTGCTCGCCGTGCTGCAAAGCATTCTCGGCGTGGTCTTCCTGCTGCTGATCCTCGACTACGCGCAGAACCCGCGCGGGCCGGAATCCTCGGTCGGATTGTCGGACTACATCGGCGGCGGCCTGTACTCGTTCGCCACCCTGGTCCTGCTGCTGGTGATGCCGCTGTTGACCATGCGGCTGTTCGCCGAGGAGCGGAAGAACGGTAGCCTGACTCTGCTGCTGGCGTCGCCGGTGTCGCTGATCGAGATCGTGCTCGGCAAGTTTCTCGGGCTGTTCGCCTTCATCGCCGCGACCATCCTGCTGCTGGCGGCGATGCCGCTGATGCTGCTGGTCGGCTCGAATCTCGATCTCGGCCGTATCGCCGCCGGCCTGCTGGGTTTGAGCCTGATGATGATGGCGCTCGGTGCCGCCGGCCTGTACGTCTCCACCCTCACCCGCGAACCGACGATCGCGGCGGTCGCCAGCTTCGGCCTGCTGCTGATGCTGTGGCTGATGCAGGTGCTCAGTTCGCAGCCGGGCTGGATCGGCAAGCTGCTCGGTTATCTGGCGATGGTCGGCCACTTCGAGAACCTGCGGCGCGGCATCTTTTCCTCGGTCGACATCGTCTATTACCTGCTGTTCACCGTCCTGTTCCTGTGGCTGGCCGTGTTGCAACTCGACAGCGAGCGCAACTGATGAAGATCATCAAGCTGCTGGCGAAGCTCGCGGGCCGCCGGTTCCAGCGCCGCCTGAACACCGTGCTGATCGTGCTCGTGGTGCTGCTCGCGGCGATGGTGTCGACGCGCTACAAGATCGAGGCGGACTGGACCTACGGCAACCGCAACACCCTGACCGAAGGCAGCCGCCGCCAGTTGGCGGTGATGCCGGACGCGATCCACGTGCTGGTCTTCGACTACCCGAACAGCGAAACCCGCACGGAGGTGCAGGCGCTGGTGGCGCGCTATCAGCGGGTGAAGAAGAACCTGTCGCTGGAGTTCATCGATCCCGGTGCCGAGCCGGCCAAGGCGCGCAGCTACAAGATCAGCCGTCCCGGTGTCGCGGTACTCGAATATCAGGGCCGCCACGAGACCCTGGAGCAGCTTGGCGAAGCGGAAATTGCCGCCAGCCTGCAACGCCTCGCCGATGCCGGCGAACGCTACGTGCTGTTCCTGCAGGGCCACGGCGAACGCAGCATCACGCCGGGGCCGGGTGCTACCCAGTACGACCTCAGCCGGCTCGCCGAAGCGCTGGGCGAGAAAGGCCTGAAGGTGCTGCCGCTGAACCTGCTGACCACGCCGAAGATTCCCGACAACACCTCGGCGTTGGTCGTCGCCAGCGCAACACAAGCCTTGCTCGATGGCGAAATCGCGACCATCCGCAGCTATGTCGAACGCGGTGGCAACCTGCTGTGGCTGACTGATCCGGACTATCCGGCCGGCCTCGAACCGCTGGCCAAAAGCCTCGGCATTCACTGGCTCAATGGCACGGTGATCTTCGCCAACTACGAGGCGGTTGGCTCACCGAGCCCGGCCGTGTTCCTGACCGCCAGCTATCCGCCGAACGCGATTACCGGAAGCTCCGCCGGGCAGTTCGCGAAGATCACCTCGTTCCCGCTGGCGCGCGCCTTGGAGTTCGATACACCCGAGCTTCCGAAAGCCGCCGGCTGGCGCTACGCGCCGATCATCGAGACCCAGGCCGACGCTTGGGCAGAGATCGGCAGCATCGACGGCGAGGTCGCCTTCGACAAGGGCGTCGACCGCCGCGGCCCACTGACCATTGGCCTGAGCATGACTCGCGAGCTGCCGGCCAGCGGCGAGTTGCCGAAGCTCAGCCAGCGCCTCGCCTTGTTCGGCGATGGCGACTTCCTGTCCGATCTGATGCTGGAGCGCGACGGCAACAAGGCCCTCGCGGTCGCCCTGCTGCAATGGCTGTCGTCACGCGATGCCCTGATTGACGTCGACGTGCCGCGCGCACCGGACATCGCCCTGAACCTGCCGCCGTGGGCGTTCTGGCTGGCTGGTGCCGGCTTTACCGCGATCATTCCGCTGTTGCTGCTCGGCTTCGGCATCGGCCGCTGGCTGATTCGCCGCCGCCAGTGACACCCGGAAACCAACGATGAAAACCTCCACCGTCAACCTGCTGCTGGCGATCACCGCCGTGGGCCTGGCCAGCCTCGTCGTCTTCGATCAAACGAAGCAGGAAGCGAAGCTGTCCGCCGCGATCGCGCGTGAGCCACCGCTGACCGCCATCGACGGCAACGCCGTGCGCCGCATCGTTTTGCACAACGCCGGCAGCCCGGACATCCAGCTCGAGAAGACCGCGATCGGCTGGCAGCTGACCGCGCCGGTGAAGCTGTCGGCCGATCTGGTCGAGATCGGCACCATCACCGCGCTGCTCGGCGCCGAAACCCATGGCGATATCGACGGCAGCAACATCGAGCGCGCCAAGCTCGGCCTCGATCCGCCGCACAGCCTCATCGAACTCGACGGCACCGTGCTCGCCATTGGCGACATCGAACCGCTGAAGCAGAGCCGTTACGTCGAAGTGAATCCCGGCAAGCCGGACGCCCGCATCCGCCTGATCAATGACTTTCCGCCCGAGCGGGTCGACGGCGAATTCACCGACCTTGCCAACAAGGCCCTGCTGCCGTTCGAGGCAGACATCACCCGCATCGAAGTGCCGGGACTTGTCGTCTCGAAAAGCCCGGTCGGCCCCGGCTGGACTTCAGCGCCCGCCACCGAAGCCGCAACCTCGCCAGCGCTGCAAGCCTTCGTCGACGGCTGGCGCAGCGCACGCGCGATCGCGACCTTGCCGCCGATGGCCGATGGCAGCGCGGCTGTGAAGACGGATGTCCGCATCACGCTCGCCGATGGCAGCGAGTACCGCTACGCCTTGATCGACAAGGCGGGCGGCCGCTATCTGCAGCGGCTTGATCTGCCCTTGAGTTATCAGCTGGATCCGGCGTTTGCGGAGGGCTTGCTAAAACTAGCGCCGTCACCTGCCGCGAAAGCTGCACCCTGATGAGACGTAGGGAGGGATAGCCGCAGGTGTATCCCGCCAGAATGCTTGCGCCTCGGTATACATTGCGCACGGAAGGCGGAATACGCCTGCGGCTATTCCGCCCTACTAGGGCTTGAAGCACAGAATTCGGGCACAAGCCCAATCGGGGAAAGTGAAATGAAGGGGATCGTCGTTGCTGTTGCTGCGCTGATGGTGTCGGGCTGTGCAAGCCTGCCGACTCCAGAACAACTCTCCGTCGCGGATTACGGCAGCGATATGACGCCCGAAGAATGCGTATCTGTCGTGGAGCGGACTCTTGCTAACACGCTGAAAGACCCAGGCTCTGCGCAATTCAGGCATTCGCCATGTATTAAGGGCGCTCTAAACTCGGTGCCTGTAATGGGCCTGCCGGTTGTTTATGGCTGGCTCCAGCAAGGTCAACTCAACGCTAAGAATTCGTATGGCGGGTATGTAGGCTTCCGGAGTTATATGGCGATGATCCGAAATGGCGCAGTTGTTCGCTACTGCTTGGCTATGGAAAACGGGACTTGCGCGCCCGTCTCGCTTGGCGGATAGGGATGATCAGATGACGCACATTTACCTTTTTGGATAGACCGGCCGGGATCGCCAGCGAGGCGACCGTACATGAACGCAAAATCTACCAAGAAGGCTAAAACCATTGAGGCAGAGACGCTCCGCCCGGAGTATCGGCGCGAAGATCTTGGCAAAGGGGTTCGGGGCAAGTATTTCCAGCAGCACGTGCAAGGCACCAATCTTGTGCTGCTTCAGCCAGAGGTTGCCAAAGCATTCCCCACTCCTGCGGCAGTCAATGAAGCGCTTCTGGGTCTCATGCAGATAGCGCAACGAGCCGCACACCCCTGACCCTACGGCAGTCGGACGCGGCGCAAGTCACCCAGGCGGGGTCAGCGGATCGTCATTGAATCGATCCTGGCTACGGATCAATGAGCAGCACCGCTGACGCTTTAAGCTCCCCCATGCCCGAACTCCCCGAAGTAGAAACCGTCCGCCGCGGCGTCGAGCCGCATGTCGTTGGCCGTCGCATCACCGAGGTCGTGGTCCGCGAGCCGCGGATGCGTTGGCCGGTGCCGGTGGATTTCGCGGTGTATGCCAGCGGCCAAAGGATTGAGGGCGTCACGCGGCGCGGCAAGTATCTGGTGTTTGCGCTCGTTGGCGGCGACCGGATCATCGTCCACCTCGGCATGACTGGCCGGGTGCTGGTGCTCGAAGCGGGGCATCCGCTGAAGAAGCACGACCATGTCGATCTGGTGCTCGATGACGGCCGGCTGCTCCGCTATCACGACCCGCGCCGTTTCGGTGCCGTGCTGCCCTGGCCGAAGGCCGAGATCGGCCATGTGCTGATCGATTCGCTGGGCCCGGAGCCGTTCTCGGAAGCCTTCAGCGGCGACTACCTATACCAGCGTTCGCGCGGCAAGAAAGTGGCGGTGAAGAGCTTCGTGATGGATGGTCAGGTGGTGGTCGGTGCCGGCAACATCTATGCGGCGGAATCGCTATTCCGCGCCGGCATCCGCCCGATTCGCGCTGCCGGCCGCGTCACTCGCGCCGATTACACGCGCCTTGCGGCCGAGATTCGCGCGGTGCTGAGCGAAGCGATCCTCCAGGGCGGCACGACTCTGCGCGACTTCGCCGGGGCCGATGGCGCCTCCGGCTACTTCCAGCAGGACTTGTACGTCTACGGCCGCGAAGGCCGTGCCTGCCGGAAGTGCGGAACCACGATCAAGGGGCTGCGGCTCGGCAACCGGGCGAGCTGCTGGTGCCCAAGCTGCCAGCGTTGAGAAAGCTCCATCTTGGATAGCACTCTCTCGCAGCGGGTCTCAGTAACCGGATTGCCGACGCATCAGCTTGGCAGGGGCGCGCACCGAAACATCAAGGTAGTGATCCCTGCGGCTGTCGCAATCGGTCTACTGGTGGACGACCTCAAAATTCGAGTACACCACTTCTCCGTAGCCGGTTGCCGTCTCTAAGTTGTTTCCAAGATAACTGCCGGCCTTGAAGAACATTTCTTCGCCGGTCCAGGTGGCAGACATGTCGCGTACATCGAGCACGATGTCGTTAACCAGCGTCGTGACGGTTCCATCGATCACCCGGATTTCATAGTTGAATTTTTCCCCGAGGCCGATTGAAACGCGCACGGGCGAGTTCTTCGAAAAGCCGCTTTGCCGCTTGGTGTTGTAGTTCGACATGATTTCGGTGGCACCGCTCGACAGGCGCTGAAAAATCATCTTCATCGGCGGCACATTATCGTCGCTGTGAATCTGTCCGAAAACTAAAAAAGTTCGCGTCTTGGCGCTGATCGCGGTCGGAAGTTTGGTGATTGCCACCGTAGCCTTCTGGATATGGGTTCCGGTGAGCTTCCAGTTAGGGCGATACTCGCCGACAGTCAGCTTCTCGCGCATTTCGGTACGCGGGAAAGATGAACTCGGGGTGATTCCGTTGCCGTTGACTGGCGTCCAGAACACCGTTTCTCCCGTGGTTGCGACATGCCCGGCCTGCGTCAGCTGCCCAGAAGAAGGCTGGTACCAATAAATCGATGAGTAGCCGTCGAGATCATCAGCCTCGATTTCATCGACTCCGCGTCTCCCGTCATGATCGACGGGCAGAGTCAGTTTCCCGTATTTGGACCAACGCACCGGGACAGGTTCGGGGACGATGACTGGTGGAGGCGGGGGGGGGACTTGGGACCCAGGATTGTCTGCGCTGGTGATAACTCGAAAAGTCCGGTTGGGTTGGCCCTCGATGCTCAGCATCTGCGTCACGGCAGTGCTGTGCGAGTCGGAGGCAACGACCCGAAGCGTGACCTCATCCCCGTTTGCAACCGTACCCGCCACTGAAGTGAACTTCCCGCCGTTGACGCGATACTTGCCGATATTGACCGCAATCCTGGATGGAGACTTACGTTGAGGGCCGATGCCGGCAACCACGGTCCTCGTTACGCTCGTTTGCGTGGAGCCGGGCGTCACCCCGGTGAGACACTGCACATCGGACGAGCTGCAGCTCGGAACGGCGGCATCGACAGGGCTGAACGCGGTGAGCGCTAGCGCGGTTGCGAAGTAAATCCCTTTAGCCCTGAACATAAACTTCCCCGTGACATTAAATTTACGGCCTAACAGCGTTCCATGCTTTGAAATTAGCGGCGCTTCCAAGATATCCGTTCTCTGCCGCTGTCGGCTGCCCGACAACATCAACCCAAGAACCTCCCCAGAACCTAACCTTCGCGGCCTTCTCTGCCATCTTTAAGGTGGGTTGTCTAGTGGGGCAGTCTCTGAAACCTATTGTAAGGAAAAATCAAATTAAAACAGCAAGATTTCGAAGAATCTTCGGTCGAGCTGACCGAAGCAAAGTTTACTATCCGCCGGCTTTTCGTGTCTCCCTACGGCAAACGGGGTGCGGATTCAGTGAAAGTCTTTCGACGAAGATGCGGAACCTAAGTGAAGTTGTTGGAAAATCCAGCAAAAAACGTACCTGAACTGGCGCTTCTTGACCTTCGCCCAGAATAATTCTGATGGCGGAGTTCCGAATAATGCCGCAACGAGTTGATGTTGAAGGATACCTTTCGACTATTGCGGTAGTATTAAAAAATGGTCGTTGCAATGATTCTTTGCAGAGTTATCGACAACGGCATCAAATCCTGCGTAGTTCGTCGGCACCAGGCAAACGCTCGCCCTGCTGCGTTGTGGGAGCTGAAGATCGAATTTTCGATCGGAAACAGGTCTTATCCATTGCGCTCCTTTTCAGCAGTTGTTGCAACGCAGCGCAGATACAGGTTCGACGGCCGGGTGCGATTTCACCATCGGCATTCGTCCGGGTTGGGCTGACGAGCAGCAGCCGTGGCGTCAGCGCGCCGCTGCGAGCTAGGATTCGCTGCCCCAATTGCCCAGCAAGCACTTGAAGAATTGTCGAGCAGCGTTCACCGGACCATCTCCAGGAGTTCGAAGTGCCAACGCCGCAACTAGTCGACACCCTGTTCCTCCCCTGCGGTGCCACGCTGCCGAACCGCTTGTGCAAGAGCGCGATGACCGAGGGCGTGGCCGATGAACACTTGCGGCCGACTTCACGTCACGAGGTGTTGTATCGCCAGTGGTCCGAAGGCGGTGCGGGCTTGCTGATTACCGGCAATGTGCAGATCGATCGCCGGGTGTTGGAGCGGCCGGGCAATGTCGCCATCGACCCGGCGCGGCCGGATGCCGAAACGATGCAGCGGCTCCAGGCCTGGGCGAAGGCTGGCACCGTCGCCGGCAATCATCTGTGGATGCAGATCAGTCACGCCGGGCGGCAGTCGCCGATGTACGTGACCCTGGAGCCGCTGGCGCCGAGCGCGGTGCAGTTGAAGCTGCTCGCCAACTATGCGAAGCCGCGCGCGCTCACCGAGCCCGAGATCCTCGATTTCATCCAGCGCTATGCGAACGTCGCCGCCACCGCCCGCGAAGCCGGTTTCACCGGCGTGCAGATTCACGGCGCCCACGGCTATCTGCTGTCGTCGTTCCTGTCCGGCGTCACCAACCTGCGCACCGATGCCTGGGGCGGCAGCCTGGAGAACCGCGCGCGGATGCTGCTGGAAACGATCAAGGCGACGCGCAAGGCGGTCGGCGCGGACTTCCCGATCAGCGTCAAGCTGAATTCGGCGGACTTCCAGAAAGGCGGCTTCAGCAACGAGGAATGCCTGAAGGTGGTCGACTGGCTGAACGCGGCCGGTATCGATCTGCTCGAAGTCTCCGGCGGCAGCTACGAGCAGCCGCGCCTGCTCGGCTACGAGGGCAAGGCCAAGGACGTGGCCGGCTATCGCGCGCCGGATCAGGCCGAGCCGCAGCAGCTGGAAAGCACGCGCAAGCGCGAGGCCTACTTCCTCGAGTACGCGGCGGCGATCCGCCGGGTCGCGACCATGCCGATGCTGGTCACCGGCGGTTTCCGTACCCGTGCCGGCATGGACGAAGCGCTGGCCAGCGGCGACTGCGACCTGATCGGCCTCGGCCGGCCGCTGTGCGGCGAAACGGATCTGCCGAAGCGCTTGCTGAGCGGCGCGATCCACGAACTGCCGCGCTACGAGAAGCGCATGCAGCTCGGCCCCGGCATCTTCGCGTCGACCACCAAAGTGCATCTGCTGCGGCTGATCAATGTGTTCGGCCAGCAGGGCTGGTACTACCTGCAGGTGATGCGCCTGGCCAATGGCCTGAAACCGAACTTCAAGCTCGGCGTGTTTGGCGCATTTGTCGGCTACCTGTTCGACGAGTACAAGAAAGCCTGGCGCATGCACAGCGCCAGGCGTGCGGCGGCGAAATCCGCCTGACGGCGTGCTAGCGAGGAGAGCAGCGATGAGCAAGACCAGCGACGCAGCATCAGCCAATCCACCCACCGCGAGCTTCCGCGAGTTCTATCCGTTCTATCTCGGCGAGCACTCGAATCGCACCTGCCGACGCCTTCATTTCATCGGCACCAGCCTGGTGATTGCGACGGCCGTCTACGCGTTGCTCACCGGCCGCTACAGCGCACTCTGGTTCATGCCGCTGTTCGGCTACGGCTTCGCCTGGGTCGCCCATTTCTTCGTCGAGAAGAATCGCCCGGCGACCTTCAAGGCGCCGTTCTACAGCCTCGCCGGCGACTTCGTGATGTTCAAGGACATGCTGATCGGGCGCATTCCGTTCTGATCGTCGCCCTGCTTTTACCTCAGGCGTAAGCGGGCGGTTCCGGCTCGCTGATCGTCGTCGGCAGCTCGACGACGTAGTAGATGTCGTCGAGCGTCAGATCCAGATTCAGACAGCTCAAATGCAGCGTGCCGCTGCCTTCGATGCGCGTCGGATTGAATATGCCCTTGTCGTCGCGCCGATAGACATCGACGCGGCGGCGATCCTGATCGACCAGCACGTATTCGCGAAGACTAGGCAGCAGTGCGTAGTTCTGGCGCTTTTCGCGGCGGTCGATGTCAGCGGTGGTCGGCGACAGCACTTCGATCACGAAGCAGGGTTTGGTCAGCGCGTACTGATCGTTGTCCGAGGCGTCACAGCTTGCCGTGACATCCGGGTAGTAGAAGAATGTTCAGGCTTGCGATCCCGAGCTTCATTGACTGCGAAAACACCGTGCAGCCCGTGCCGCGCGCCTTGATGTGTGCTGCGGAGGCCAGATTCATCACGATCTGGCTGTGGCGCCGTGACGCGCCCGACATCGCGTAGACCTCGCCATCGATGTACTCGTGGCGAACTTCACTGCGCAGTTCGCCGGCCAGATAGTCGGCGACGCTCACGCGGGCAAGTGCGTTCTGCATGGGACGTTCCTCGCGAAACGGGTTTTTCGGATAACACGGCTAAAATATCACCAGTTCTTCCCTGCGGGCCTGCCATGAACAGCAACAACTTCGATGTGATCGTGATTGGCGGCGGCCACGCTGGCACCGAAGCCGCGCTGGCGGCTGCCCGCAGCGGCGCCCGCACCCTGCTGGTCACCCAGAACATCGAGACCCTCGGGCAGATGTCCTGCAACCCGGCGATCGGCGGCATCGGCAAGGGCCATCTGGTCCGCGAGATCGATGCCCTCGGGGGCGCGATGGCACATGCGGCCGATCGCGCCGGCATCCAGTTCCGCATCCTCAATGCTTCGAAAGGCCCGGCGGTGCGCGCGACCCGCGTCCAGGCCGATCGCATGCTCTATCGCGCTGCAATACGCGAGCTGCTCGAGAACCAGCCGAACCTGTCGCTGTTCCAGCAGGAAGTCGATGATCTGATCGTTGAAGGTGAAGCCATGCGCGGTGTCGTCACCCGCGCCGGCCTGCGCTTCACCGCGCGCGCCGTGGTGCTCACCGTCGGCACCTTCCTCGCCGGCAAGATTCACGTCGGCATGGTCAATCATCAGGGCGGCCGCGCTGGCGATGCGCCGAGCAATGCGCTGGCCGCGCGTCTGCGCGAACTGCCGCTGCGCGTGGGCCGCCTCAAGACCGGCACGCCGCCGCGCATCGATGGCCGCACGATCAACTACGACGGTCTGATCGAACAGCCGGGCGATACGCCGACGCCGGTGTTCTCGTTCCTGGGCTCGGTGGCCGAGCATCCGCGTCAGGTGTCGTGCTGGATGACCCACACCAATGAGCGTACCCACGAGATCATCCGCAGCGGTTTCGATCGCAGCCCGATGTTCACCGGCGTCATCGAAGGCACCGGGCCGCGCTATTGCCCGAGCGTCGAGGACAAGGTCAATCGCTTCGCCTCGAAGACTTCGCATCAGGTGTTCATCGAGCCGGAAGGCCTGAGCACCCACGAGGTTTATCCGAACGGCATCTCCACCAGCTTGCCGTACGACATCCAGGAAGCGCTGGTGCACTCGATCAAGGGTTTCGAGCACGCCCACATCACCCGGCCGGGTTATGCGATCGAGTACGACTACTTCGATCCGCGCGATCTGCAGATGAGCCTGGAAACCAAACCCATCGCTGGCCTGTTCTTCGCCGGCCAGATCAACGGCACCACCGGTTACGAGGAAGCCGCGGCTCAGGGTCTGCTAGCCGGCATCAATGCCGCCCGCAAATCGCGCGATGAAGCGCCGTGGTGCCCGGCTCGGCATGAGGCTTACATCGGCGTGCTGGTCGATGATCTGATCACTCGCGGCACCGCCGAGCCGTATCGCATGTTCACCTCGCGTGCCGAGCATCGCCTGCTGCTGCGCGAGGACAACGCCGATCTTCGTCTGACGCCCGTCGGCCGCGAGATGAATCTGGTCGACGATGCGCGCTGGAATGCCTTTGCGGCGAAGCGCGATGCGATTGACACTGAAAGCGCGCGGCTGGCCGCGCACTGGTTGAAGCCGGTGCAGCTCGGCATACCGGCGATGGTCGAGGCTTTTGGCCCGGCGTCGGCCGACAACGGCACGTCGGCACTTGACCTGCTGCGCCGGCCCGAAGCCAACATCGCCGCGCTGAAGCGCTTCGGGCTGATGCCTGAGGACATCGACGACGCGGTTGCCGAACAGGTCGAAATCCGCGTCAAGTACGCCGGCTACATCGAGCGTCAGCAGGTCGAGATCGCCCGCGCCGCGCGTTATGACGATGCGCCGGTGCCGGTCGATCTCGATTACGCGGCGGTCAGAGGCCTGTCGAACGAGGTGCGCCAGAAGCTCGCGGCGCATCGGCCGCAGACGGTCGCGCAGGCCGGCCGCATTTCCGGCGTCACGCCGGCGGCCGTGTCACTGCTGCTGGTGCATCTGAAGAAGCTCGGCCTGCTCAGGCGAACCGCCTGAGCCTAGCTGCTTCAAGAAGCTTCGATCAGCACAGGTGGCTGATCGCGCGCAGCACGTCGGAGCGCGAAATCTGCCCGACCAGCTGGCCGTTCTCGATCACCGGATAGCGGCGGAACGGCGCGGTGGTGAACATCGTCGCCAATTGCATGAGGTTGGTTTCCGGATCGACGGTCACCGGCTTGCCACTCATGTACTGCGCGACCGGGCCGGCGATGCAGCTGTCCTGCGCGGCGGTCAGCGCCACGGCGAGACAATCGCGCTGCGACAGGACGCCGACCAGGTTGCCCTTGGCATCGACGACCGGCGCACCGGAGATGCCTTTCTCGACGAGCGTATGAACCGCGTGCATCACTTCCATGTCCGGCCGGAAGGTGATGAGTTTGGTCGTCATGTAATCGCGGACCTTGACGGAATCAAGCGTTGCCATTTTAGTTTTCTCCCCCTCGCATGCGCCGACAGTAGCGCGCAGGGAATGCGGAAACAACCGGGGTCGGTTGCTGACAGGTAGGGTGCGACCCGCTTTTTCCGTCACAGCGCGCCGTCGAACAATCCGGACGGCGGCGGTTCGACGCCGGCCTTCGGCAGCACCGCATGCAAGGCGGCGCCGTGCTCGCGCAGCCAGCCGCGCCAGTGCACGTGATCGTCCATCTGTTTTTCGACCAGCCGCCAGAAGCGCGGCGAGTGATCGAGGTGGCGACGATGGCAAAGCTCGTGGATCACCACGTAGCGCAGCGCTTCGCGCGGGGCCATCACCAGCCGCCAGTTCAGGCTGATCAGACCATCCGGCGTGCAACTGCCCCACAGCGATTTCTGATCGGCGATGCGCGGGCCGATGAAGCTGACGCCGAGCCGAGCCGCTTCGCTTTCGAGCAGGCTGCGGGCATCGTTGCGGGCCAGCTTGCTGAGCGCCGTCCGCAGCGTCTGAGCCAGCAGTTCGGTGTCGACGCTGTCGGCGATCGAGCAGAACAGGCTGACTTCATGGTCCAGACGGACCATCGGCCTGGCGATGCGCGACAGCACGATGCGCAGCGGCAGTTGCTGGCCGTGCACCGGGATCGTGTCGCTGCCATCCCAGCGCAGCAACGGATGCGCCGGCACGCGTGCGGCACGCGATTTCAGCTCGACCAGCTTGCGGCGGATCCATTCCTCGCGGCTCTTCAGGAAGGCGTGCGCGGTACTGCGTGGCACGCGCTTCGGAATCACCAGCAGCACGTTGCCGTCGGGCCGGACTTCGATGCGGATGTTGCTGGCTCGCGCGCTGACTCGTTCAGTCAGTTGCAGCGGCGCGAACGGTCCGAGCAGATCGGCCATCAGTTCAACCGGGGCAGCCGGGCCGAACAGAGAATGCGAGATGCAATCTCGCGGGTCACGGCGGGGTCAGTCGGCAGGGAAGCAATCATGTGACGCGAGCATGCAACGGATAGAGGAGTGTATTCGGGCTACGGGTCAGGCGTGGCAATGGACGCGGCGAACGGCAGCAGGCCACCGCATCAGCCTTCGCGGTAGCCGATGCGGGCCAGCAGGCCATCGAGTTCGTCGAGGTCGTGGAACTTGATCCGCAGCTCGCCGCTGCTGGCGCTGCCCGGCTTGAAGTCCGCGCTGTAGCCGAGGTGATCGGACAGCTTGCTGGCGAGCTTCTGCCAGTCGTCCGGCTTGGCCGCTGCGGCAATCACTCTTGCCCCGGTGGCCAGGCGCCGTTCGAGCGCCCGCACGCTGAGCCGCTCGCGCACGCAGGCTTCGGCCCAGCGCAACTGCGAATGCGTCTGCAGCCCTGCCAGCACCTTGGCGTGACCGAGGCTCAGGGAACCTTCATCGAGCAGCGTCTGCACCGCCGGTGCCAGCGCCAGCAAGCGCAGGAAGTTGGTGACATAGGCGCGGGATTTGCCGATCCGGGTGCCGATCGCTTCGTGGGTCAGCGTGTGGGCATCGCCGAGTTTGCGCAGGCCATCGGCGGTTTCCATCGGCGACAGCGATTCGCGCTGCAGGTTTTCGATCAGCCCGAGCACGCGGGCTTCGGCTTCGTCGAGATCGTCGCGGATCAGCGCCGGCACTTCGTGCAGCCCGGCCAGTTGCGCGGCGCGCCAGCGGCGCTCGCCGGCCAGCAGCTCGTACTCGCGGCGCGGACCGTGGCCGAGCGAGCGCAGCACCAGCGGCTGGATGATGCCGGATTCGCGGATCGATTCGGCCAGTTCGCGCAGCGCATCGGCCGCGAAGCGGCGCCGGGCCTGGGTGCTGCCCGGACGGATCAGGTCCAGCGGAATGCGGCGGATGGTTTCGCCCGGAAGAGTCACGCTTGATCCCTGTGGGATAATCCCGATATTGGAACATCAAAGTGCATGAGCATGGCGCGGTCAGCGCCGGTCTCCCTGCTATCGGTCTTCGAGTCGCCGCGACCTGCGCGCCGGACCTGTCCCCCATATCTCATCTCATCTGCCATTCAACAGGAACGTCCGTGGAAGAGCATTACAAGGCGATCATCGAAGCCGTTGGCGAAGATCCGAACCGCGAAGGCCTGCTGCGCACGCCGCAGCGCGCCGCGAAAGCGATGGAATTCCTGACCCAGGGCTACAAGCAGGATCTGAAGGAACTGGTCAACGATGCGGTGTTCACCACCTCGAACAACGAGATGGTGATCGTCCGCGACATCGAGCTGTATTCGATGTGCGAGCACCACCTGCTGCCGTTCCTCGGCCGGGCTCATATTGCCTATCTGCCGAACGGCAAGGTCATCGGGCTGTCGAAAATTCCGCGCATTGTCGACATGTTCGCGCGCCGGCTGCAGATTCAGGAGAAGCTGACCCAGCAGATCGGCAACTGCGTGCAGGAAGTGACGGATGCCAAGGGCGTGGCGGTTGTCGTGGAAGCGAAACATCTGTGCGCGATGATGCGCGGTGTTGAAAAGCAGAACTCGTCGATGACCACGTCGATGATGCTCGGCCGCTTTCGCGACGATCCGCGCACCCGCCAGGAGTTCCTGACCCTGATCCGCGGCTGAATCCGGTGGGGTGTCGGCTACCGTACCCATTGATACGGGCCGGCGTCACGTTCGTATAATCGCCGAAGTTCCAACCGGCGCAGTGATCATACTGATTGCTGCGTCCAGCATCCCGGAGTCAAAGCCATGGGCAGCGCAGCGCCTCGTCACACGTTCGGCACGCCGGACCAGATCGCCGTCATGGTCGATCTCCAAGCTTCTGTCGAACAGCTGACGGCCGATCATCTCGAACGTCGCAAGCTGTGGTTCCCGAACGAACTGCTGTCGGCGGACGCGCATGACATCGAAGCCAGCGAGGCCGATCTTGCCGAAGTGCGCGAAGCCGCGCGCGGCCTGCCGGACACCATCCGCGTCGCGCTGGCCCTGAACCTGCTGACCGAGGAAGGCCTGCCGCATTTCCATCGCCTGATCGCTACGCATCTCGGCAACGAATCGCCGTGGAGCACCTGGAACAACATGTGGACGGCCGAGGAAGACCGCCACGGCTGCGCGATGCGCGACTACTGCCGCGATGCCCGCATCTTCAACATGGGCGCGCTGGAGAAGATGCAGTACCACTACATCGAGGCCGGCTTCAATCCGGACTGGCAGCAAGACCCGTATCGCCTGCTGGCCTACACCTCGATGCAGGAGAAGGCGACCCAGGTTGCCCACGCCAACACCGGCCGCACCTGCGGCAAGTACGAGCCGCGCATCCAGCGCATCCTCGCCTACATCGCCGGCGACGAATCGCGCCATTACGCGTTCTATCGCGCCTGCTTCGGCGGCATCCTGGAGCGCGATCCGAACAACGCGCTGTACTCGCTGCTCAAGGTAATGCCGGCGCTGGCGATGCCCGGCCACAACATGCCGGGCTACGATCACATGTCCGATGTCGTTCGCCGCGCCGAAATCTACGGCCCGCGCAACTACCAGGCGATCGTCGAGGAGTTGCTCGAGCACTGGCAGATCGGGGCGATGACCGGCCTGTCGGCCAGCGGCCGCGAGTATCAGGACAAACTGATGAAGATTCCGGCGCGTCTGGCGCGGATGGCCGATTACCTGGACGGCAAGGCCGTCGGCAGCCGGGATTTCAGCTTCGATTTCATCTACAACCGCGTGATCACGATCTGATCTGCCAGCCGTCCGGCATTGGCTTCAGCGTCGGACGACAAAGCCCGCGTCATCGGCCACCGGCGCATCGACGGCACGCCACTCCAGCGTCTCGACCTGGGCCGTCGGCGGGCCGCGACGCAGCCAGTCGCGCAGCGCTTTCACAGCATCGGCATTGATGCCGGCCACCAGGCCTTCCACCGAACCGTCCGGGCAGTTGCGCACCCAGCCAACCAGGCCCAGCGCCTGCGCCTTGCGCCGGGTCGCGACCCGGAAGCCGACGCCCTGAACCCGGCCAGTCACCACGAAACGGTAAGATTCCTGCATGTCGGCAATTGTCTTCAGAGAGCGCAAACCATGGCTTTGGCAATCATAGAGCGCCTGCGCCGAAGGCTGGAGCGAGGCTTCGATGCGATCACCGGCCGGGCGCTGGAACTGGCCGGCCGCGAATCGTTCTCGCTGTCTGCCGAGCTGCCGGGGCTCACCGCCGATGCGCCGCTGCTGCGCCTGAAGCTGGAAATGCTCAGCGAGGAACTTGGCGATGGCGGCCGCTTCCGGCTGCGCGCGCATCTGCAAGCGCATCTGGCTTCCGCGCTGACGCCGCTGCCATCGCCGGGCAAGGCGCACGATGCGATCGCTGGCCCGGATAGCCAAAGCCTGCCGGCAGCCGGCGTCGGCCGCCTGCTGCGGATGAGCCTCAAGGTGCCGGCGATTCGCCGCGCGGCCGCGCCGCTGATCCGTCATGACGTCAACACCTGGATCGACGTTCGCGCCTCGACCGCCGATCTCATCGACGGTGCTCGCGCGCTGCTGCCGGAAAGCGATCAGCTGCGCGCGCTCGGCATCGATACCACGGTCGCTGGCGATGGCCCGCTGGCGCAGACCTGGGCCGGCTCCACCGGCGGTCTGACGCCGGGTTTTGCCCAGGTGTCGCTGATCCAGATCGACAAGCGCCATCTGCCGAAGGCGGTGAGCGCGCTGCTCGGCGATCAGCCGTTCCAGCTGGTCGCGGCGGTGGTCAACGTGGCGGAGGAAAAGCGCCGCTGATCGCCGCCGCAACGCGGCCAACAAAAAAGCGGGAACCTTTCGGTCCCCGCCTCAAACCCTCCCCCCAAAATGATCCGGCGAGCTGCGGTGGCCGGGAACCTCGAACCTGTTGCCGGTGCAGCAGGCTTGATGGGCGGAGACTAGCCTCATTCTTTACAGTCGCCTAGACCCGCAGTGCAACATGCAGCAAAGCCCGCGCGGCGGCTTGTCATGCTGCTCGCGTAGCATCGCGGCCGTTCGGGGATTGCCCGATGTCTGACTGAACGCTGCCGCCTTCCGTCCATCCATCCGACCGATCGACTCGCGCCCGTGCCTGCCCAGCGTTTCCGTGAAGTGTGGTCGCTGGCACTGCCGATCCTTGGCGCGATGCTGTCCCAGGTATTACTGAACCTGGTTGATCTGGCGATGGTCGGCCATCTGGGTGCCAATGCGCTGGCCGGCGTCGGTGCCGCCAGCTTCCTGCATTTCACCGCGTTCTCGGCGATCACCGGCCTGTCGTCCGCCGTGCAGGCGATGGCCGCACGGCGCCACGGCGAAGGCCGGCTCGACGAAACCGCGGTGTCGCTGAACGGCGGGCTGCTGCTGTCGCTGCTGATCGGCCTGCCGCTGTCGCTGGTGCTGATCGCCGCTGCGCCCTGGCTGTTCTCGACGCTCTACTCAGACCCGGAGGTCGGCGACGAAGGCACGGTCTACCTGCAGTTCCGGTTGGCGGCGATCGTCGCCGTCGGCATCAATTTCTCGTTCCGGGGTTACTGGAGCGCGATCCGCCGTGCGCGGCTCTATCTCTACGTGCTCGGCGGCATGAGCGCGCTAAACATCCTGCTCGACTGGCTGCTGATCTTCGGCAAGTTCGGACTGCCGGAAATGGGCACCCGCGGTGCCGGGCTGGCCAACCTGATCAGCGCGTTTGCCGGTGCTGCCGCCTATCTGGGACTGGCCTGGCGGGAGGCACGGCCGGCCGGCTTCCTGCGCCGCCTGCCATCGATGGCGCAGCTCGGCGATCTGCTGCGCATCGGCCTGCCGTCCTGCGCGCAGAACCTGCTGTTCGCCGGCGGCTTTTCGGTGTTGCTGTGGATCATCGGCCAGATCGGCACGGCGGAACTGGCGGTCACCAATGTGCTGATCAACATCACCCTGGCCGCCGTGCTGCCGGGCATTGCCTTCGGGCTTGCGGCTGCTGCGCTGACCGGCTCCGCCCTCGGCCGTGGCGATGCCGATGACGCCTATCAATGGGCCTGGGATGTGTTCCGCGCGACCTGGTGGGTGTTCGCCGCACTGGCGCTGCCGATGCTGTTTGCGACCGACGCGGTGCTGCGCGTGTTCTTCAACGATGCGGCCACCGCTGATGTGCTGGTCGGTATCGGCCGGCTGCCGCTGCGCCTGATCGGCCTCGGCGTCACCCTCGATGGCCTCGGCTTCATCCTGATGAACGCCCTGCTCGGCGTTGGTGCCAGCAGCGTGGTGGCACTGGTCGCGGTCGGCCTGCAGTGGGGCTTCTTCCTGCCCGGCAGCTACCTGGCTGCAACGCTGTTCGGCAGTGGCCTGCCGGGAATCTGGGTATTGATGACCGGCTACCGCGCTTTCCAGACCGGCATCTTCGCCTGGCTGTGGAAGCAGAAACGCTGGGCAAAGATAAGGGTCTGAGCCGCCCCGTTGCCAGGACGGCTCAGACCCTGGGTACAGCGGCCAGCTTAGTTCGGCACCAGCCCGTTGCCAACCACGCGCACCTTCGAACCGACGCCGAGGCCATTCATCGCCGGCACCGTGACCGTCTGCGTGCCGCCTGCATCCATCGACACCGTCACGTGGTGAACGACCTCAGCCCGGACCTGCTTCTCAGCTTCCCGGCCGGCAAAGCCGCCGATCACGGCACCGCCAATGGTCGCCAGGATCTTGCCGGACTTCTTGCCGAACTGGGAACCGGCCACACCACCGGCAGCGGCACCACCCAGGACACCAACGCCAGAGGAATTGCCCTTCACTCGTTCATCGGCAACCGACGAGATCACGCCGCAATCACCACAGACCGGCGGCGGAGCCGGCGCGGCCGGAGCAGCGGCTACTGGAGCCGGAGCAGGTGCCGGACGCGGCTTGGGCCTCGGCTTCGGTGCCGGTTCTTCTGCAGCGGCAGCCGGCGCGGCAACCGGCGGCGCAGCAGCAGCGGCCTCAGCGGGCACAGCAGCAGGATCAACCGGCGGCTGCGGAGCGGGACCGCAGGCGGTCAGAATGGCAAGTGCCAGCACCAGCAATGATTTCTTGTACATCGGGGTCTCCCTTAACAGGTTTCAAAGTGTCCGCAGGTTAGCACTGCAAGCTGAACGGAAACTGACCTGTTGATTCCCTTCTCGGACCCCCTGAAACGCAGATGGTTCGGCCATCGGATTTCGATGTGCTACCGCCCTATGCCTAGAATTCGGCCGAAAACCTGATCATCCGGACCCCGATGTCCATCCCTGTTGTGCTCAGTCACTGGCGAGATTTTCGCCGCATCGTGTTGTTCACCGGTGCCGGCTTGTCGGCGGAATCCGGCGTGCCGACCTATCGCGGCACCGGTGGCATCTGGCGCGAATACAACTATCAGGACTACGCCTGCCAGCGCGCTTTCGATCGCGACCCAGTCCAGGTCCTGGATTTCCACGAACTCCGTCGCGCCAAGGTGCTGAGCTGCGCACCACACGCCGGCCACGCCCACATCCGCGCGATGCAGGCCGTGCACAGCGGCACCCACGTCATCACCCAGAACATCGACGGCTTGCTGCAACGCGCCGGTGTTGCCGTCGCCGCCGAACTGCACGGCAGCCTGTGGCGGCTGCGCTGTCCGAGGCATGGCATTCGCGAAGATCTGGCGGCAGGAGCGTTCGCCCATCGCCAATGTCCGGACTGCCCGCCGGCTCGCGCGCCCTGGTTGCGGCCCGACATCACCTGGTTCGAGGACGCCGTGAACGAAGCCGTGTTCGAGCACGCGGCGATGCTGGTCGACGATGCCGAGCTGTTCGTCGGCATCGGCACTTCGGGTGCCGTCTGGCCGGCGGCTGGCTTCGCAGAACGCGCCCGCCGACGCGGCGCGCGGATGGTCGAGATCAATCCGGAAGACAACGAGGCTTCGGCGTTGTATCCGGAACGGTTGCGGATATCGGCTTCGGAGGGCCTGCCGACACTATTTCCAATCCCAGTTGAGTGAATATAAGCCCGCTATTACTCAGCGGACCTGAAGTAGGAGCACAGAAGAGAAAATATTCATTATGTTTTTCAATAACATAGAAATACAAAATGTCGCTTTACTTGGCGACTTCTGAGTAACCTTATAATTAAGGAATTACATTCCATAATTACAAGGATGATCGACCGCAAAGCTTTGACTTCATTGCGTACCGCCCTGGCCGAATCACCGGCCGTGGTGCTGCTCGGCCCGCGTCAGGTCGGCAAGACCACGCTGGCTCTGGCGGTTGCGCAGCAGGCAAGCGAACTGCCCGCTCTGTACCTCGACCTGGAATCACCTGCCGATCGCGCCAAGCTCGCCGAGCCGGAAATCTATCTCGGCAGTCACGAAGACAAGCTGGTGATCCTCGACGAAATCCAGCGCCTGCCCGAGCTGTTTCAGACCTTGCGCGGCTTGATCGATGCGGGCCGGCGGCGAGGCCGCAAAACTGGGCGCTTCCTGCTGCTGGGCTCCGCGTCGATCGAACTGATGCAGCAGTCAAGCGAATCGCTCGCCGGGCGTATCCGTTATCTGGAGCTGACCCCCGTCCATGCCGGTGAGGTCATTGAAAGCGAGCTCGATACGCTCTGGCTACGCGGCGGCTTCCCCGAAAGCCTGCTGGCAACAAGCGACGCCGCATCCCTCCGCTGGCGCAGCGCCTTCATCCGCAGCTATCTGGAACGCGACATTCCACAGCTTGGGCCCAGAATTGCCGCCGAAACCCTGCGCCGCTTCTGGACCATGCTGGCCCATCGCCAGGCCAGCCTGCTCAATCAGGCCGAACTGGCGCGGGCGCTCGGTGTCGACGGCAAAACCATCGCCTCCTATCTCGACCTGATGGTCGACCTGCTGCTGGTCCGCCGCCTGCCGCCCTGGCATCGCAATGCCGGCAAACGGCTGGTCAAGTCGCCGAAGGTTTATGTCCGGGACTCAGGCCTGGTCCACGCCCTGCTCGGCATCGAGACGCGCGACGCGCTGCTCGGCCATCCAGTCGCCGGTGGCAGCTGGGAAGGCATGGTCATCGAATCCCTGCTCGCCTCGGTGCCGGAAGGCACCGAAGCCTGTTTCTACCGCACCGCCGTCGGCGCGGAGATCGACCTCGTGCTGAGCATTCCCGGCAAGGGCCCCTGGGCGATCGAGATCAAGCGCAGCCTCGCGCCGAAACTCGAACGCGGCTTCCACCACGCCTGCGAGGACGTGCAGCCGGATGCGGGGTTTGTGGTCTATCCCGGAGCCGAGCGCTATCCGATGGTGGGTGGGGTGGAGGCGATTTCGCTGGCCGGGCTTTGCGAAAAGCTGAACGCCTGAACTGCAGGTCCGCCTCCCCCGCGATAGCGAGGGAGGGCTGGGGAGGGGGCGTTGGACGGCGGCGCAGATCTCAACCGAAGGATGTGGTAGATGAGTGAGGCGTCACCGTAATTCCCTCGTTGTCAGGCGTCCGGTTCGGTCTACCGCTAGCGGCTTCGAACGATCGTATCTGCGCGCGATAAGCGATCTATCATCACCAAACAGAAGCCCCGCCCGGTTGTGCTGTTTCGCCGAGATATGTAGTCACGCGATGATCACCGCCTACCCCGAAAAGAACGCCTTCGGCGCGAAGCTAAACAGTCTGGTGTCTCCTTCTCGTCCCGTTCAGACCGCCGAGAAGTTGTTCGGCCGCGACAAAGAGCTGGAGCGAATCGATCGTGCCTTCTTCGCGGAGGGTCGCCACATTTTCATTTACGGCAGCCGGGGAGTGGGCAAGTCGTCTCTTGCGGCGGCAGCAGCAAATCAGCAGCAGAGCGCCGATGCGAACTACATCGACGTGTCGTGCTCCCGCGACGCGACCTTGGCCAGCATCGTAGCCAACATTGCGCAGACGGCATTAGGTCAAAACCTGCTTCAGAACAAATCGAGCACCACGTCGTTTGGTGCGAGTCTTAGTGTCGTAACTGCCAGCCACACTGTGAACAGTGCAGCCCCTGTGATCGCGAGTGCAATTCGGACATTGCCCGACGCGGTCGAAGTCCTGCGTCAAGCTGCTGAGACGCATTCAAAGAATCCGGTGGTGGTGCTCGACGAATTCAACCTGCTAGCTGACGCTGCCGAGCGAACTGCGTTCTCCGATCTTCTGAAGATACTTGGCGACAAGAAGGTCGGGCTGCGCTTCATATTCACAGGCGTCGCTGAAAGCCTCAACGAACTGCTCGGCGCTAACGAATCTGCATATCGCCAGCTTGAGACCATCGAACTCCCGAAACTGGCATATCAGGCCCGCATGGACATCGTGCAGGACGTGGCAGATGGTCTGGGTGTTTCTGTCGATCGAGATTTCATCATTCGCATCGCCTCAATTAGTGATGGCTTTCCCTATTACGTGCATCTGTTGACTGAGAAGCTGATGTGGCGAGTTTTCGATGATCAGGAGATCATTGACGAGGCCAACGACGACCACTTTGAGGAGGCAGTAAAAGATGCGATCGAAACGATTGCTGCCCAGCTGAAGCGTCCTTACGAGCTAGCCCTTCGCCAGCGTTCGGGGGACATAGAGCCGGTGATCTGGGCTACCGCCGATGGCGATGTTCTCGCGCGATTTGTAGACGAGATGTATCAGTCTTACCAGCGCATCATGGAGCAGCTCGACGAGGCTCCTCTGGACCGAAAGACATTTATGAGCCGTCTACAGACGCTTCGTAAGGAGACTTCGGGAGGCATCCTTGTTCGTGACATTAAGCCCGGCCTGTACACATACCGCGAGAAGATGTTGCGCGGCTACGTCCGCCTGCAAGCCGAGGCCAACCACATTCGGCTCCCTGGTGATGTGTCATATACACCTGAGAGGCAAGTGATTCGTGCGCCTTCGCGGGCAAGCACAGGGTTTCATGGACCATCAACTCCAAAGGGCTTTCGGTTCCGAGGAGAAAAGAAACCGTCATCACGGAGTTAGATAGTTACGCCGCCTCCGGATGCCGCTCATTCTTGCAGGGCGCACCGGTCATTTACAGCGGCACAGCCAAGTAATACCATCACCTCATACCATCACATTCGGAAGCTGTCATGGCCCTGATGACTGTTCGTGCCACCTACTCGCTTGATGCCGAGACGACGAAGACCATCGGCGCGCTGGCGAAGCGCTGGCAGATCTCGCAGGCCGAGGTCGTGCGGCGTTCTGTGAAGCTCGCGGCCGAGCAGGTGGCTGCGGAGCCGGCACCGATGACGCCGGCTGATGTCATCGCGCATTACCGGCAACACGGCCTGCCGCGGAGTTGGACCGAGATGAAAAAGATCATTGCGGCACAGCGTCGCGAGCGGCATGAAGATGATGTCGAGCGACTGAGCCGGACGACGAAAGAGACGTGATCCATCTCGATGCCAACATTCTCGTCACGCTGCCGTATCTGATCGAGCAGAATCACCCCTTAATCGAACGAATCGGCAACGGCGAGCAAGCAGCCGTCTGCGCGCCGGTTTGGTACGAATTCCTGATTGGACCCTTGAGCGAATCCGAGCGCGATCTGGCCCGGCACTTTATTCGTAATGACGTCGTGCCGTTGACGGCGGAAGACGCTGCCTTGGCCGCCGAACTATTCAATCGCGCCGGGCGCAAACGCAGCCTGAAGACTGATGCGCTCATTGCCGCCGCGGCGATAAGAGCGAAGGTCGAATTCCTGACCTTCAATACCGCTGACTTCAAGCCCTTCGTTCGAGACGGCCTGCGTCTGTTCGAAGCACCGTAGCAGGCGGGCTCTCCCTCAACGCTCCACCGCCGCGCCCTGCTCCCGCGTATCCAGAAACCGGATGTCCGGAAACCGTTCCTTGGTCATCTGCAGGTTGACGTTGCTGCTGGCCAGATAGACCAGATAGCCAGCGTGGTCGATGGCCAGGCGGACTTCGTTCTTGTCGCGGAATTCCTTGAGCTTCTTCGGGTCGTCGCAGGACACCCAGCGGGCGGTCGATACCGTCGCGGCTTCGAAGATCGATTCGACGCTGTACTCGTCGCGCAGCCGGTACTGCACCACTTCGAACTGCAGCACGCCGACCGCACCGAGGATCACGTCGTTGTTGGTGATCGGGCGATAGACCTGGGTGGCACCCTCTTCGCAGAGCTGGTCGAGGCCCTTGTTGAGCTGCTTGGATTTCAGCGGATCCTTCAGGATCACGCGGCGGAACAAGTCTGGCGCGAAGTTCGGGATGCCGGTGAAGTTCAGGGCTTCGCCTTCGGTGAAGGAATCGCCGATGGCGATGGTGCCGTGGTTGTGCAAGCCGATGATGTCGCCGGGGAAGGCTTCCTCGACCGCTTCGCGATCCGCCGCCATGAAGGTCAGCGCGCTGTTGATGCGCACCGGGCCGCCAAGGCGCACCGAGTGCAGGCTCATGCCCTTGCGATAGACGCCGGAACAGACTCTCAGGAAGGCGACGCGATCGCGATGCTTCGGGTCCATGTTCGCCTGGATTTTGAACACGAAGCCGCTGAATTTCTTGTGCTCGGGATAGATCTCGTGCTCGACCTCGTTGAAGGTCGCGGTGCGTGGCTGTGGGCCGGGTGCCCAGTCGACGAAGCCGTTGAGCAGTTCGCGAACACCGAAGTTGTTGATCGCCGAGCCGCAGAACACCGGCGTCAGCTTGGCGGCGCGATACAGGTCGAGATCGAAGGCGGTACCGGCCATCTGCAGCAGTTCGATCTCGTCGAGCAAGGTCTTGTAGACCGGCCCGAAGCGCTCGGCGAGGCCCGGTGCGTGCAGACCATCGACGGTCTCGATGTCGGAAATCCGGTGCTTGTCGCCGCTATACAGATAGAAACGATCTTCGAGCAGGTGATAAACGCCCTCGAATTCGGTGCCCATGCCCAGCGGCCAGGTGATCGGCGTGCAGGCCAGGCCGAGCACTTTCTCGACTTCGTCGAGCAGCTCCAGCGGCGGCCGGCCGAAGCGATCGAACTTGTTGATGAAGGTGATGATCGGCGTATCGCGCAGGCGGCAGACTTCCATCAGCTTGATGGTGCGCGGCTCAACGCCCTTGGCAGCGTCGATGACCATCAGTGCCGAGTCGACCGCGGTCAGCGTGCGGTAGGTGTCTTCGCTGAAGTCTTCATGGCCCGGCGTATCGAGCAGGTTGACGATCTTGCCGTTGTACGGGAACTGCATCACCGACGTCGTGATCGAGATGCCGCGCTGCTGTTCCAGCGCCATCCAGTCCGAGGTTGCATGACGGCTGGCCTTGCGTCCCTTGACGGTGCCGGCGAGCTGGATCGCGCCGCCGAACAGCAGCAGCTTTTCGGTCAGCGTGGTCTTGCCGGCATCGGGATGGGAAATGATCGCGAAGGTGCGGCGCAGTGCGGCGGCTTCGGCGAGCGCGCCGGCGGGAGTGGAAACAGCGGTCATGGCAACGGGCAGCCGGGGAAAGCACGGAAAACTTGCGGGCAGCGATTGTATCGCAGGGTCTATCGTCGGCTTCTAGGGTGTCAGCGTCAGGTTCCACAGCACTTGGTAGTCGTAGGCCTGGTCGACCGCCTGATTGACGTTGGGCATTTCGGTCCAGCGCCCGACCAGGCCGAGCCCGACATGCCGAGTGGCGAGCTGGCGGGCGATCCAGCGATCGAAGGCCAAGCCGAGCTCGACGCTGTTGGTCGCCAGGCCGATGCCCGGTGTTTCGTTCGGCAGGAACCACAGCGGATCAGCCTCGCGCTGCAGCGAGGCCGACAGCAGCAGATCGCTGTACTGACGGCTCAGGCTGGCGCGCGCCGACCAGTCGAACGGTGCGCGGGCATCGCCAGGCACGCTGGCGTGACGGACGGCGACCGAAGAATCTGCGGTCAGCTTGCCGATGGTCTGCGAGCGACTGGCACCGAGTTCGTAGCCGGGCGTTTGCAGCGCCCGGTTGGCGTTCAGACGTTCGGCGGCTTCCAGCACCAGCAGATGCACGCTGCTGTTCGAGCGCTGGCGCTGCCATTGCCAGGTTGCCGAATAGCGGCTGACCTCGACGCCGGACCAGCCGCGATCCGGTGCGCTCGCCCGGCAGCCCTGACCCTGCAGCTTCAGACCGTCGCCGCTGCTGCCGGTGAGCAGCGCGCCGGGAAGTTCGAGGCTGCCGCTGAGCTGACAGCTGAACGGCAGCGCTTGCGCGGCGGCATCGGCCGGCGTCCAGCGCAGGCCGATCGCCACCGGCGCCGGCGACCATTGAAGTTGTGCCGAACGGTTGGTCGCCAGGGCTTCCGGCGTCAGCAGGCCGCGAGTGCTTTCCTGGGCGCTGATCATCAGCGGCTGCGCGAGCAGGAACGGCAGGCGCATCCGCAGGCTTTGCTGGAAGCTTTCGCCGCCCAGCAGTTGCGAGGGCAGCAGCGGGATTTCACTGGCCGCGGCGCTGGCATCGGCGGGCGGCAGCGACGGCAGCAGCGAATAGCGGGCGTCGTAATCGAGCAGGCTGGCGGGCGCGGCGAAACGCAGCCTGCCATCAAGCAGCGGGTTGCGGTCGATGCTGCCGCGCTGCAGCGGGTTGTCGGTCTTCAACGCCAGCTGGTAGCGAGCGGGATCGATCAATTCCGGCAGTTCCGTGGACTGTGAAGCGCAGCCGCCCAGCACGAATACGACGGGCAGGAGCACGATCGGCAATGCAGCGTTTCGCACGCTGGCGATCCTTCGCCGGCTTGGCAACTTCCTGTTCACCACATTGCGACCCCCAACAGGCGGGTGAAAGTTCCCTGACTGCCGGTTTTGTCCACCCTGGCGCCGAGCTTGTCGATGCGCTGGCTGCGCGGTAGCGTCGGCTCGCAGAATGTAAAAAAGACCGGGACTCGGGAGGGCGGGCCATGGCAAGAACACCGGCATTCGGCTTTCTGGCGCGGGCGATCGCGCTGGCGAAAGCTTCTGAAACCAGCGACCGGCCGATCGCCGATTGCCTCGCCGAGCTTGAAGCGAACGCGGCGACCATCTCGCGGCGTCACTTCCTGCGCGCCTCTGGCTACGCGGCAACAGCCGCCGCGCTGGCCGCATGTGCGACGACGGGCAGCGGCAGCGGCAGCGAAGCCGAAGTCGCCGTAGTCGGTGCCGGTATCGGCGGCCTGGTTGCGGCCTACCGGCTGAAGCAGGCCGGGGTGCGGGTGACGCTGTATGAGGCGCAGGCCCGGATCGGCGGCCGCATCTGGTCGTCGTCCGATTACTTCGCCGATGGCCAGGTCGTCGAACTCGGGGCCGAGCTGATCGATACGCCGCACAGCCACATGCGCGGCCTCGCCGAGGAATTCGGCCTGATCCTCGACGACTTCGCGACCGACGCTCCGCTCAAGGAGGCCGAGACCTGGTACTTCGGTGGCGCGCGCTACAGCACCGAACAGGTGGCCATAGCGTTCAAGCCGGTGGCGGCCGCGATCATTCGCGACACCGCCACGCTCGGCGATGACGCACCGAGCGCGCAGACACCGGACGCCGCACGCGCGCTCGATGGCATCAGCATCAGCCAGTGGCTGGAACATGAAGGCGTCAGCGGCTGGCTGAAAGCGCTGATCGAGGTCGCTTACACCACCGAGATGGGCCTGGATTGCGACGAGCAATCAGCCCTCAATCTGCTGACCCTGATCGGCACCGATCCCGGCGAGTTCGTGGTTTTCGGCAGCAGCGACGAGCGCTTCCACGTGCGCGGCGGCAACGATCTGATCGTCCGTCGGCTGGGGCAGAAGCTGGCCAGCAACATCGAGTCGGAGTCGCGGCTGCTGGCGCTCGCGCAGGACAGCAATGGTCGCTATCGCCTGAGCTTCAGCCGCAATGGCGCGACCCGTGTAGCAACGGCCAGCCACGTAGTGCTGGCACTGCCATTCACGATGCTCCGGCAGGTCGAGATCAAGCTGCCATTGCCGCCATCGAAAACCAATGCCATCGCGAAGCTGCGCTACGGCACCAACGCCAAGCTGATGATCGGCTTCAGCGAACGCCTGTGGCGCACGCGCTACGACGCCGGGGCGGCGACGTTCAGTGATCTTCCCTACCAGACCAGTTGGGAAACCACGCGCCTGCAGCCGGGTACGGGTGGCGTGCTGGTCAACTTCGTCGGCGGTCGGCATGGCCTGGCGATCGGCGAGGGTACGGCCAGCGAGCAAGCCGCGAAAACCGTTGCCGATCTCGATCGCGTCTATCCGGGGCTGGCCGCGATGCGCGCGGATCAGAAGCAGGTGCGCCTGCACTGGCCGTCGAATCCTTACGTCGGTGGCAGCTACTCCTGCTATCAGCCGGGCGACTGGACCAGCCTGCGTGGCAGCATCGGCGATCCGGTGGGCCGCCTGCATTTCGCCGGCGAGCACGCTTCGTTCGACAACTGGGGCTTCATGGAAGGCGGTGCCGAAACCGGCACCCAGGCAGCGGACGCGATCCTTGCCGATCTGGGTCTCAAGTCACCGCAGGCCGGCCTGATCCGGCACCTCGCTTACGGCATCGCCTGACGTTCAGGCAAAGCCATAAGCCGACATGCTCAGGCCGCCAAAGGCATAGCTCTCGTGCAGCTTGGTCGCGGCATTGCCGGCGGCGGCGGCGGTGAACAGCGGCATCAGGTGATCGTCGGTCGGGTGGGCGCGGACTGCCGATGGCGCCTGGGCCCGATAGTCGAGCAGTGCTGTGCGATCGGCAGTCAGCAGCTTGTCGCTGATCCAGTGATCGAAGGCCATCGCCCAGTCGGTTGCCGGTGAAAATTCGGGGCCGATCTCGCGCAGGTTGTGGACCAGGCTGCCGCTGCCGATCAGCAGCACATCGCCGTCATCGAGCAGCGGCCGCAGCGCCTCGCCGAGCGCCCAGTGCGCCGTGGCATCGCCGTTGGAAGTGCTGACCTGGACGATCGGCACATCGGCGTCCGGCCAGATCAGCATCAGCGGCACCCAGACGCCGTGATCGATCTGCGGATTGCTGTCGCTGGCCGTCGGCAGCCCGGCTGTGCGGATCGCCTGCTGCACGCGCTCGGCCAGGGCGGCATCGCCGGCGGGTGCGTACTGCAACTGGTACAGCTCGGCCGGGAAGCCGCCGAAGTCGTGCCAGGCCTGGTAGCGCGTCGCCTGCTTGACCGGAAAGCCACGGGTCATCCAGTGCGGCGACACCACGATCGCCGCCTTCGGCTTCGGCAAGGTCTTGCCGAGCGAGCGCAGGAAGGCGTTCGCGGCGTGCTGGCTGGTCGCCAGGCTCGGCGCGCCGTGGCTGAGGAACAGGCTGCGATAGGGGAGCATCGGGGTCGTCGTAAGCAGGTGGGAGCTCAGGGTGCCGGATCGCCGAGATTGCCGGCGATGATGCCGGTCGGCAGGCCGTCGATGCTCAGGGTGTTGCGGCTGGTCCAGTACTCGCGCAGGCCGTCATCGCCTTTTCCGATCGCCCAGTCGCGCAGCCGGTCTCGCGGACCACGGAAATCGTAGTACGGCACCGCGAAGCCGCAGGAGGTCTGCACCTGCTCGATGGCGAGCTCGAAGATCTGTCGCGCGCCCGGCAGCGGTGAAAACTGCGCATACAGCGCGGCCCAGTCGGCATCGCGCTGATGCACGGCGCGGGCCTGGCCGTAGACGCGCAGGATCTTCGGATCGCCGTCGAAGGCGCAGAACATCAGGGTCATGCGCGGCTTGATCGCCACGTGGGCGGCGGATTCGTTGCCGCTGCCGGTCGCGTTGAGCCAGATCAGCCGGTCCGGGGCCAGCACGCGCAGGCTGTCCATGCCTTTCGGCGACAGGTTGATGCGGCTGTCGGCGGTCGCGGTGGCGACGAAGTAGAGCTGCTGGGCGGTGATGAACGCGGTCTGGGCCGGGTTCAGGGTCGGCGATGACGTGGCCATCAGGCAGATTCCGGAAAGTGCTGCGCCAAATCTTACGCCGGGCTGGTGCGTCAATCAGCTAAGTCGCGTGCCAAGCACGATGCCGCGTTCGCGCAAGCCTTCGAGGATTTCCGCACCGGCGCTGACCACGTCGTCGACCTCCGGGTGCTGCAATTCCTCGGCGATCTGTTCGAGCAGTGTGTAGCCCGAGGCCTCCGGCTGTTGTTCGGCCAGGGTCAGCAGCCGCGCCGTCACCGCATTGACCTCGACGAACTTCACTTCGTCGAGCCGGTTGCGATGGACGACCAGGAACGTCTGCGCAGCGCCGGGTTGAGTCGGCTGGAAATCCGGGCCGATGCGCTGCACTGGCCAGTCATAGGCCAGGGTCCAGCACAGCGGCGAGATGATCGGCGGCGCGGCGAGCAGATCGCCATTCGGATGGGCCAGCAAGGTAGCTGGCGGCGGGTCTTCGGCCGTGCTCAGCGCCAGTTCCACCCATTCGTAATGCGCGAGCTGCGCCAGGAACGGCGGGTCGCCCGCATGCTCGCCACGGCCATCGGCGAGCCAGTCGACAAACGCCTCGGCCAGCTTGCGGAACAGCGGCGTGCGGGCGTCGTGCCGGGCGTAGAAATCCCGGACCAGCGCCAGCCAGTGCTCGTCGGCCAGGATGCGCCGCACGACCGGGAAAGCCTTGGCGAGCAGGGTTTCGATGTTGTTGAAGAACAGGCGGCGATACACCGCCATGCGCTCCGGCGCGACGTCATCGGGCGGCGGATTCGCATCCGGATCGCGCAGATGGGCGGCGAAGCGCGCCTGCTGCGCCTGCAGTGAGTCCTCAGCCACGAGCGGTGACCGGCAGATGGCGCGCCTGCACGGCGCGTATCCGATCGACCTCGCCGAGCAGCGTCGCCAGTGGCGGTAGATTGAAATCCCGTTCCAGCAAGGTCGGCACCGGGCCAAGCTTGGCGCAGGCCTGCGCGAGCAGCGCCCAGACCGGCTCGATCACGTCGGCACCGTGGGTGTCGATGCACAGCGCAGCCGTTTCGGCGTGATGGCCGGCGATGTGGATGTAGCGCACGCGGGCCAGCGGCAGGCCGTCGAGAAAAGCGGCGGCGTCATAGCCGTGATTGATGCTGTTGACGTGGATGTTGTTGACGTCGAGCAGCAGATCGCAGTCCGCTTCTTCGACCACCGCGTTGATGAAGGCCAGCTCGCTGATCCGCTGGCCGGGTGCCGCGTAAGTGCTGACGTTCTCGATCGCGATGCGTCGTTCGAGAAGATCCTGCACGCGGCGGATGCGGGCCGCGACATGCGCCACTGCTTCCTCGGTGTGGGGGATCGGCATCAGGTCATAGAGTTGGCCGCGCGCGTCGCTGCAGTAGCTCAGGTGCTCGCTGTAGTCGGCGATGCGGTGCTCGTCGAGAAAGCGTTTCAGCGCCAGCACGAATGGTTCGTCGAGCGCTGCCGTCCCGCCCAGCGACAGGCTCAAGCCGTGGGCGGCCAAGGGATAACGTTCGCTCAGTGCCCGGAACTGCCGGCCGAATTTCCCGCCCAGCTGCAGCCAGTTTTCCGGGGCGATCTCGAGGAAATCGATTGCGCCCGGCGCCAGTTCCGCGATTGGCCCGAGCAGCGCGCGGCGCAGGCCGAGGCCCGCCCCGCGCACCGCAGCGACGGCAGTGGTCGGCATCAAGCCGTGGCTTCGTTCGGCGGCGGCTTACTTTGGCTTGGCTGCGCTGAGCTTGGCCTTGTCGGCGGCGGCCTTGGCGTCGGCTTCCTTGGTGCTCGCAGCGGTCGGCTTTGCCTTCATGTCGGCACCGCAGCCACCTTCGCCGCAGGCATGCTCGCCGGCCTTGTCGCCGATCGAAGCGAGCATGTAGCCGCTGGTCAGATCGCTGGCGACGAACAGCTCGTAGGCCTGCGCCGCACCGCCGATCACGAATGCCGCACCAAGGGCAATGGCCAAGGGCTTGCGCTTGTTGGTGATGCTCATCTGTTTGCTCCTGTCTTGAACGGGCCCGCGAAGGGCTTGGCGGGGAATGTTGGCGGATGTCGAACTTTACCGGCTCGCGCTGGCGATCGGCGTTACGGCCGGCGATCAACGATGGATTTCGCAAGGCCTTTCGACCTGCGGCCGATTTCCTATACTGCCGCTGTCGACCCACGCCGCTCCGGCATCGGCGGCGCAAGAGTCATCCCCATGCTTGATCGCTCGGCCGAAGCCGCGTTTGCCGCCGTGCTCGGCGCTCACCAGTTGCGCGCCTACATCAGCGACAACCCGCACTATTGCGGCAGCTTCATCGAGGCCGAACGCGCCCTGCCGCACGGCATGTTCCATCTGATCGACGAAGGCGAATGCCAGGTCGATTTCGCCCGCACCGGCACTTCGCTCCTGCTGCATTCCGGCGATCTGGTGATGTTCCCGCATGGTGCCGCGCACACCCTGCGCAGCCCGCCGGATACCGATGCCGGCCCGGAGGCGAATCGCTTCACCTCGATCCTGTGCGGCGAATTCGAATTCGCCACCGGCAGCCGCAATCCGATTCTCGACGCGTTGCCGGATTGGATCGTGGTCCGCGAAGCCGACAGCCAGCAGCAATTCCGCCATCTGGCCCGGCTGATGGCCCACGAGGCTCGCCAGGAATCCTTCGGCCGGCAACTGGTGCTCGACAAGCTCGCCGACGCGCTGTTCGTCATGGCGCTGCGCCAGCACATCGCCAGCAGCAACGAGCGGCGCGGCCTGATTGCCGCGCTGATCGACCCGCGCATGGCCCGCGTGCTGGAAGCGATGCACGCCGCACCCGGCCGTGCCTGGACGGTGGCCATGCTCGCCGAACTCGCCCATCAATCGCGGACGGCGTTTGCGCAGCACTTCAACGAAGTGCTCGGCGTCAGCCCCTATCAGTACCTCACCGAGTGGCGCATGGCCGAAGCGCTGCGCCTGCTCGCTGATCCGAAATCCTCCGCCGCCACCATCGCCGAAAAGCTCGGCTACCAGACCGAAGCGGCGTTCCGCCGCGCCTTCAAGAAGATTCACGGCTACGGCCCTGGCCGCGCTCGCCGAGCCGCGCGCAGCGCCCAGATCGACGCCGTGCCGAGTGCCGCCGCCGTCAACGGCTGAACCGAGTCGAAGTCGCACCGGAAACCGGCCCGGACGCTGGCACAATACGGCTGCAATCTGCGCATACGGGCCTTTAGCTCAATTGGTTAGAGCAGGGGACTCATAATCCCTTGGTTGTCGGTTCAAGTCCGACAGGGCCCACCATTAAAACCAAGAGCTTGCGAGGCTTTAAGCGACCAAGCGAAGCGGTGACTGTGACGGAAACGTGCCATCAATGCGGCACGCTGCGACACGGAGATGATCGGCGGCCAGATGCGCATACCGCATGACCATCTCGTACGACGACCAACCCCCTAGCTCCATCAGCTCCTGAAGGCTGGTACCGCTTTGCACATGCCACGACGCCCAAGTGTGTCGCAGATCGTGCCAACGGAAGTCGTCGATGCCTGCCGTCGCCAGCGCGTCCTTCCAGCGCTTCGTGCAGCAGACCTTGTTCGGCTTCCCCCGGTACGTGAAGACGAAGACCTCGCGAATTCCGAGGCGACCCCGCAACACGCTCAAGGCGTCCTGGTTCAACGGTACAGCGATGGCCTTACCGGCCTTTGCTTCGTCTGGATGAATCCACGCCACCCTGCGAACAAGATCAACCTGATCCCAATGCAGCAACGACACGTTGCGCTGGCGTAGGCCGCAAGCAAGTGAAAAAGTCGCCATATCCCGCAGGTGCCGAGGCAGCGCTTCAAGTAGTCGCCCCGCCTCATCCCGCGTGATCCAACGAACTCGCCGCTTTGCTTCCCTGTAGAGGCGGACTTTCGGAATATGGTTGACCCATTCCCAATCGTCCCGCGCCCTCCGCAGGATCGAGCGGATCAAAGCTAGGTAACGATTGGCATTGCTCGCGCTTGAATCACGCGCCTTGCGTTCGCCAATCCTGTCGATTTCTCCCCGTGTAACCTGGCTCAACATCAGGTTGCCCAGGAAGAAATCCAGCCACCGCAGCTTTTCAATATCCCGCTCGTGCATTCGCTTGTGACTCGTTTCCTTCAACCACCGAACGGCGGCTTCCTTCCAGGAGCGATCTGGTTTGACGCCGAGGCGCTGTTCCTCCCAACAGCGAACCTTCAATCGGTCGTGTAGCTCCTGCGCCTGCTGCTGGTCGTGAGTCCCAGAAGACTCGCGTACTCGGCGTCCATTCGGGGTAGTGAAGTCGATCCACCAGACATCACCGCGTTTGAAGACTCCCATGTAGTACCTCCTACGTTGGAGCCACTTAGCGGCGCTTGCCGAGGACCAGCGTAAAGCCGGTCCAGGTAGGCTTGGTCACGGTTCTTGGAATGGCGAGGGTGAGTGGACTTGCCGCCGTTGCCGAGGACCGCTTTCACCGCTAGGCGGTCTCGCGCCGGACGGCGCCGGAAACCGGTAGAGCGCAACGACCGCGCCACCCGAACGGCCACGCACCGCCCCGCCTGACGGCTTCCGCGCAGGCGTTCCAAGCCATTGATGGAAATAATGTTATTTCAAGAACCAGCGCTCGGCCGCAGGCCTGAAGCAAGGGCCCGTTGGCGATGCTCGGGCCGCGGCTGTTGATCGCCGAGCAGCGGATGCCAGCAGGCTGCTGCGTAGCCAGCAACCGGCCGCCGGCGCGCGCCGACGGCTGGGAACCACTCAGGCGATCGTCAGCTTCACATCGACATTGCCGCGCGTCGCGTTCGAATACGGGCAGACGACGTGCGCGGCGTCGACCAGCGCTTTCGCTTCCGCCGCATCGAGGCCGGGAATGGTCACCGTCAGTTCGGCGGTGATCGCGAAGCCGGTGGCCGTCGGGCCGATGCCGATCGCGGCGGCCACCTGGGTGTCGGCCGGCAGCGTTTTCTTGCTCTTGCCGGCGACGAACTTCAGCGCGCCCAGGAAGCAGGCCGAATAACCGGCGGCGAACAACTGCTCCGGATTGCTGCCGCCAGCGCCGCTACTGGGGCCGGGGCCGCCCATTTCCTTGGGCACCACCAGCTTTACGTCGAGCACGCCGTCATCGCTGCGGGCATGGCCATCACGGCCTCCGGTGGCATGGGCGTGGGCGGTGTAGACCACTTTGTCAGGTGCGCTCATCGTTTTTGTTCCTTCATTGAAAGCAGGGAATTCCTGCGGAGGATCGGAGGTTTTGCCGCTACTCCGACCCTCGATCCGGCTGTTGGTTTCGATCGATCGCGTCGGCTTCGTAAAGGTCTGGAGTCTGGCTGTGTCGCGGGCAGGGCCGCTGCCCATTCGCCGTCCATCGGTCATAAACGGCATAATTCGCCGCCCAAAAAGCAAATCCAAAGCAAGCCTGCACGCAAGCCGCCGCTCCGGCAGAACTCCAACCCGAACAACAGGACCTCCTCCATGAAGAAGCCCGTCAAGGTCGCCATTACCGGCGCCGCCGGCCAGATTGCCTATTCGCTGATTTTCCGCGTCGCCTCCGGTTCGATGCTCGGCCCGGATCAGCCGGTCATCCTGCAGTTGCTGGAAGTGCCGGTGCCGGAAGTGCTCGAAAAGCTCAAGGGCACGATCATGGAAGTCGAGGACTGCGCGTTCCCGCTAGTTCACAGCATCGAACTGCATTCGGACCCGATGACCGGTTTCGAAGGCACGGATTACGCCCTCCTCGTCGGTGCCCGTCCGCGTGGCCCGGGCATGGAGCGCAAGGATCTGCTGACCGCCAACGGCGGCATCTTCGGTCCGCAGGGCAAGGCCTTGGCCGCCAAGGCTTCGAAGAACGTCAAGGTGCTGGTGGTCGGCAACCCGGCAAACACCAATGCGCTGATCGCCGCGACCGCCGCTGCCAAGGGCGGCCTCGACCCGAAGCAGATCCACGCCATGGTCCGCCTCGACCACAACCGCGCCGTGTCGCAGCTGTCATCGAAGACTGGCGTCCATGGCAATGACATCGACCAGGTGATCATCTGGGGCAACCACAGCTCGACCCAGTACCCGGACGTCAGCCATTGCAGCATCGGCGGCAAGCCGGCGATGAGCCTGGTCGACCTGGCCTGGTGCGAGAAGGACTTCATCCCGGTGGTGCAGCAGCGCGGCGCGGCAATCATCAAGGCCCGCGGCCTGTCGTCGGCCGCCTCGGCTGCCTCGGCTGCCGTCGACCACATGCGCGACTGGGCGCTGGGCTCGAACGGCAAGTGGGTGTCGATGGGCGTGCCCTCGGACGGCAGCTACGGCATCGCTCCGGGCATCGTTTACGGCTATCCCTGCATCTGCAAGGACGGTGGCTACGAGATCGTCCAGGGTCTGTCGGTCGATGAGTTCTCGCGCGGCAAGATGAGCATCACCGAAAACGAGCTGCGTGAAGAACGCGCCGCCGTCGAAGAGCTGCTGAACTAAGCGAGGCCGTTGCAGGTCAGTCGGCGAAGACACTCGCTGTGCTGGCCTGCCAGTGAACCCGCGCGCCGCCTCACGTCAACCGACGTGGCGGCGCGCGGCCCCTTGGATGCGCCCTATCCGGACAATCAGACCCATGAAGCCCATGAAATTTGCCGCAGCCTGTTCCGTCACCTTGCTGATGACCGCGCTGGCACTGCCGGCCTCGGCTTTCGAGCTGAAGGTGAAGAGCGAGAATCCGCAGCTCGGCGAAGCGGCCGTGCGCTCGGCGGTCGGCGCGATCGCCGGCGAGATCGGTCAGAACATTCCCGAAGACGCCAACATCAAGGTCTACGTCTACACCAAGGCGCTCGATTCGAAGATCACCGGCCAGATGATCTATTTCCACCGCGTGCAGCTGACCAAAGCGGTCAGCGGCGGCCAGCCGTACCCGGTCAGCGCCTGGCTGCCGGTCAAGACCGTGGAGCGTTTCGGCGTCGATGGTCCCGAGCAGATTCGCGCGCAGCTCGATGCCGCCCTGCGTGATTTCTTCACCGAGATGAAGTCGATCAGCCCGCAGAAAGGCTTCCAGTAAGCCCGCTGTACCGTCCTACACGGCAGCGGTAGCGACCGGAGCCTTATGCAGATCTACCAGCTGAATCGTCAGGGCGAAGTTCCGAAGCGCATCGATCACGTCGACCAGCTGCCGGCGGAGGGCTTCATCTGGCTCGACTTCACCCGCAGCGATGCCGCCGACTGGCCGATGTGGGCGCAGAAGCTGAGTGGCGGGAAGGTGCACGACGCCCACGTCACCGACAGCTTCAACGCTGATCACCCCTCGTACTTCGACGGCACCGAGGATTACGACATGCTGATCTTCCGGGGCCTGACGCCGGAAGCCTGCGAGTCGACCAGCAACCTGATCGTCACCAAATCGGCGGCGTTCTTCATGTTCGACCGCCTGCTGATCACCGTTCACGCCGCCCAGAACGTGTCGTTCCAGTGCGTCAAGGAGAAGTTCTGCGAGACCAAGCTGCGCTTCCCGTCGACGCCGATCGGCCTGGTGCACAGCATTCTCGACATCATGGTCGACCGCTACCTGATGATCGTCGACGAGCTCGAAGACCGGCTCGAAAAGCTCCAGGACGCGCTGCTCGATCCGAAAGACCCGTTCGACGACTGGCAGGAACTGCTCAACTACCGCAAGCAGGCGCATCAGTTCGAACTGCTCTGCGAACACAACCTGCAGACCATCGGCACCTGGCGTCGCCGGATGCGCGTGGAGCTGACCGAGAACCAGCGCGTGCGGCTCGATGATCTGGTCGAGCATTTGACTCGCGTGCAGGTGCATGGCGATGCGCTGCAGAAGGATGTCGAAGTGGCGGTGCAACTCCACTTCGCGTCGATGAGTCACCGCACCAACGAGATCGTCCGCACGCTGACCGCGGTATCGATCGTGTTCTTCCCGCTGACCCTGATCACCGGCCTCTACGGCATGAATTTCGACAACATGCCGGAGCTGCACTGGAAGTATGGTTATTTCATGGTGCTGGGCGTGCTGGTGAGTCTGGGATCGGGATTGGTGTTCTGGTTGAAGCGGCGGAAGGTGTTTTGAGGCTCTGAAATCGATTCGATACCTAGTCCAAGGGCGGGATAGCCGCGCTTTTTGCAGCGTATCCCGTCAGGTTTGCAAAAGGCCACCGATCGACACCGTCGCGTGTTCCGCCATTCCGGCTGGCGGGATACGCGGTGAAGACGCTATCCCGCCCTTGGTTTTTACCAGTGCTCACCCTTGAAGACATTGGCGAACACCACCTGTTCGAGGGTCGGCTTGTCGGCCTTCGAGTCCTTGTCCTTCGAGCCGCGCGCGGCGGTCGATGACGGGAACAGCTGGAAGCCTTTCGACAGGATGTAGTCGTTGACCTTCGGCCAGATCGCGTAGCTCACTGCGGCAGCGGTGCCCAGGGTCGTGGCGATCGACTTCGGTTCGTCGAGGATCGCCTTGATCACGGTGTCGGCGGCGTCGTCCGGGGACCAGGTCGGCACATAGCTGTAGATCTTGGTCGGCGCGATCATCGGCGTGCGCACCAGCGGCATGTAGATCACCGTGGTGCGGATGTTGCTGCCTTTCACTTCGGCCGACAGGCAGCGGGTGAAGGCATCGAGCGCGGCCTTGGAGGCGACGTAGGCCGAGAAGCGCGCCGCGTTGGCCAGCACGCCGATCGAGCTGATGTTGATGATGTGGCCGTTCTTGCGCGCGGTCATCGTCGGCAGCAGCGCCATGATCAGGCGCACCGCGCCGTAGTAGTTCAGCTCCATGGTCCGCTCGAAATCGTGAAAGCGGTCGAAGCTTTCCATCACCGCGCGGCGGATCGAGCGGCCGGCGTTGTTGATCAGGATGTCGACGTGGCCGAAGTCGCGCAGCACTTTCGCGGCCATCACGTCGATCGCTTTCATGTCGATCAGATCGCAGGGATAGACGTAGCTCTCGCCGCCGGCCTTGGCGATGATGTTCTGGGTTTCGATCAGGTTCGATTCGGTACGCGCCACCAGAATGACGCGGGCGCCGGCAATCGCCAGGTTCTTCGCGGTGGTGAAGCCGATGCCGGACGAGGCACCGGTGACCAGGATCACCTTGCCCTTGACCTTGGCGATCAGCTCGGCGCTCGGCTCGTAGTGGATGTTGAGGAACTGCTCCCAGTACGACCACAGGTGCTTCGCGTAGTCGCGGAATTCCGGGCACTTGATGCCGGTGCCCTTGAGCGCGGCGCGGGCGTTCTTGTCGTCGAACACGGCGCGGTTGGTGATGTAGCCGAGCACCGACAGCGGCGCGCCGATCGCCTTGGCGATCTGCTTCTTGACGCTGGCCGGCAAGGCACCGCCCATCTGGCCGCCGAACTTGCGCATCGAGGCCGGCATCGTCGGCAGCTCGAACTTCTTCTTGAAACGCGGCCCGTGGGCGGCCTTCAGGATCGACTGGATCAGGTCACCGACGCTGGGGCTGTTCGACTGCACCAGATGGAAGGTCTGGCCGTTCAGGCCGTCCTTGTGGGCGATCGCATCGAGCGCATCGGCGATGTAGTCGACCGGCGCGATCGGCACCTTGCCGCCTTCGATGCCGAGCAGCGGCAGCCACTTCGGAATCCGGTGGCTGAGTTTCTGGATGGTCTTGAAGAAGTAGTAAGGGCCGTCGATCTTGTCCATCTCGCCGGTCTTCGAATGACCGACGACCGCGCCCGGACGATAGATCCGGAACGGCACCTTGGCTTCGTCGCGGACGATCTTCTCGGACTGGAACTTGGTCCGGAAGTACGGATGCTTGACCGGCTGGCCTTCGTCGAACATCGCTTCGGTGAAGGTGCCGACGAAATCGCCGCCAGCCACCGCCACGCTCGACACGTGATGCAGCACCACGCCGCCACCCAGGCTGTTGGCGAAGGCCACGGTGTTGCGGGTGCCTTCGTTGTTGATGCGATCGCCGGTCGCATCGTCCATGTTCATGTCGTAGACGGCGGCCAGGTGGAACACGTGTCCGACCTTGCCCTTCAGCTTCTTGAGCTCCGCGGCCGACACCAGGCCCGGGGTGGTGATGTCACCCGCGACCATCAGCAGGCGGTCGCCGGCATCGCCGTAGCGCTCCTGCAGTTGCGCGAACTTGTCTTCCGAAGACTCGCGGACCAGCACGTGGATGGTGGCGTCCGGGCGCGCCAGCAGGCGCTCGATCAGATGTTTGCCGATGAAACCGGTGGCGCCGGTGACGAAGTAATTCATGTCTGCTCCTCGACCCTGAGGTCGGTGATGCGGCCCTTTCGCGGCCGCTTATGGTTGCTGTGTTTTTATCCTAAGCCCTGCGCTGGCGGGCCACTACGCTGGCCGCCAGCCTCGCAGACTTCCGTGACGGCTCAGCGTTTGCCGAGCCGCGCTTCAGCCTCGCGCCGAGCCAGCCGTTCGTCCTTGTCCTTGTCGCTGCCCCAGATCACTTCCGGGAACAGCAGCACCCGCAACAGGCCGATCAGCATCCAGCCGTAGCTGATGGTGAACAACAGACCGCAGAACAGGCTGATCCATTCAAAGTTGGCCGACACGAATTTGATCCCCACCAGGAAATCACGTCGGTGAGGGTGAGGCTGGCCGCGAGGCCGACCGGAAACACCCACTGGTAGAGCTTCAGCTGGTTGAACTGCAGCGAGAACGGAATGCCGACGATGAAAAAGCTGGTGGTGAAGCCGAACAGGTGGGCATGACTGAAGGCAATGAGCTTGCCGAGCGACATCTGCTCGAAGTAGGCACTCGCCGAGCCGTGCAGGTTCAGCTGGTAGGAAATCTCCGAAGCACCGAACACGAAAGCGATGCCGAAGATCACTACCGCCATCGCGATGCCGCGCTTCGCCGCCGGCGGGAAATTGCGCAGGTTGATGTCGATCGAATGCGAAGAGAAGGGCACCAGCCGCCAGATGATCAGGTTCAGCGCGAAGAACAACGCGGCGAGCCCGATCGGTCCACCGATGGTCCGCCAGGCAGGCTTTTCCGCTGGCAGCACGACGACTTCGGCAGCGGCAACGGGTTTGTCGCTGAAGAAGTCGAAGCCGTCCTTCGCCGGCTCCGCAGGCGCGGCTACGCTCGTTGCCGGCGTGGTGTCGGCGGCCAGCGACGGCGGACTGGCCCAATAGAAAAGACAGGCCAGTGTCAGCAGCAAGGCCGCAAGGCCTGAGCTAAGCATTCTTCAGGCGCACGAACAGCAGGGTGCCGGCTTTCTTCACCGCCGCCGTGATCACCGCATCGAGATCGCTGCCGGTCGCCGCCGGCAGCTTGTCCACCGGCACGCCCTTGAACGTCGCGTAGACCTTGCTCTTCTCCGCCTCCGGCACCTGCCGAGTGTTCATCGGCTCGACACTGGCGACGGTCAGCGCGCGGTCGGTGGTCAGCAGCAGGTAGAACGGCTTGCCCTGGTAAACGGCTGCGAAGATCAGCGCCGTGCCGGACGGCCGCTGATCGGCCAGCGGGATGTAGATGGTGTTGTCGTCGGCCTTGCTCAGGGTTGCACCGAGCAAGGCCGCGCGGGCGACATCGGCATCGCTGAGCAGCGCGTCCTTCGGCAGCCAGGTCTTCACGCCGGGATTGGCTTTCGCGGTGGCTTCGTCGGCATTGGCGTTGCTTCGATGTCCTTGAACAAGCTGCCGACATAACGGCAGGACTCGCTGTCGTAACCAGTCGGCTGCGGCTCGCCGCAGGGCGGCGGTGCAGCCTGCGGGATCGGCGCGAACTTCCAGCTGATCGGCCTCTGCCAGTCGTGCGTGTAGTGCCGGCCACCGTCGGGCCAGACCTTGCGGGCGGCCAGGGTCGCGTAGAAGTTTTCGTCGTACCAGGCGCGCTTATCGTTGAGCTGCGGCGTGCCCTTGTAAGTGCCGAGCGGCAGCAGATCGCGCTTGGCGAGATCCTCCAGTGACACCGAGCGGAGGGTCATGCCGTAAGGCGTATCGGCGACCGGCGGGGCTGTGACTGTTGGGAGAGCCTCAGGCTTCGCTGGCTTGGTGGCAGCGCTGGCCAAGCACAGCGTCAGGACCGCAGCCAGCACGGTCGCAGCAGATAGTTTCCGATTCATTTGCAGTCCCTTTTTATGCCCTGGGACGCGCTCTTGCGGCGCGCTGGTGCACGAATGTACCGGTAGTGCTGCAGGTTTCGATACTGTGGCGTACAGAACTCGGAATGCCCGGATTCCGTGAACGCCGTTCGCGCGACGATGGTTCAGTGCGCGGGGTTCAGCGCATTGCCCAGCAGCTCGCGCAGCGCGCTGATTCGCGCCTGGCGCGCGGCTCCCTCGTAATCGATCGCCGGCACCCGCCCCCAGACCGGCGCTGGCCAGGCGGGGTCATTTTCGTAACGGGCGATGTGGTGGACGTGCAGCTGCGGAACCATGTTGCCGAGGGCGGCGATGTTCAGCTTGGTCGGCGAGAACGCCGTCATCAATGCTCGCGACAGCAGCATCGACTCGCGCAGCAATTGCTGCTGATCGGCCTCGCTCAGGTCGTGGATTTCACGAATCCCGGCGCGGCGCGGCACCAGGATCGTCCAGGGATAGTTGGCGTCGTTCGACAGCAGCAGGCGGCTCAAGGCGAAATCGCCAACCGGCACGGTGTCGGCCGCCAGCCGCGGATGCAGGGACCAGGTGGCGTCGTTCATTGGTTAGTTCAGAGATCAGGATGCAGGCGCTTGCGCTCGGCGGTGTAGTCCCACCACGGCCGCGCCGCAGCGCCGTCGGCGAAGTCGACCACCGCGATGAAGGTATCGAGCACGCAGGGATCCTGCCGCTGGCCGGTCAGTTTGCAGAGCTGGCGATACAGCCGCAGCGGATCGGCGCCGCGCAGTTCCTGCGGCTGCTTGAGCCCGAGCTGCGCGAAATCGCGGGCCATCGCCGGGCCGATGTTCGGCAGATCGGTGAAGCGTCGGGCGTCGTCGATGTGGCGGGCCTTGCTCATGGGTCAGGGTGCTCCGGAGTCGATCCACTGGCCGATCAGCGCAACACCTTCGGCATCGACGACATGGCTGGCGATGTTCGGCATGCGGTTGTCGTCGAGACGGCGCATGCGTTCCCAGATCAGGCTGGCTTCCTTGTTGCCGGAGGCGATGCGGTGGGCGTTGGGCAGGCCTAGCGTGGTGCCGCTCGGCGGGATGTTCAGCGTGCGAGTTTCAGACATCGCGGTGGTGGCGCGCAGGTCCATGTCGACCGGTGTCGGGCCGGCGGGCTGGTGGCACTGCGCACAGTTGGTATCGAGGTAGGCGCCGGCGCGGCGGCTCAGCGTGGCGGTGGTATCGGTCGGGTTGGCGAGCGAGCGATATTGACTGAGGCTGCCGATGTCGCGATCGAACAGGCCGACATGGTTGTAGGCACGCAACTGGTTGTCGTTGACGCCGTTCGGGAATCGCTGGCTGCGGTTCACCTGTTGGGTTTTGATGCCAAGCACGAAGCCGGCGGCGCTGTTGTGGCAGTTCAGGCAGGCGCTGCGGCTGGGGTATTCGTACAACTGCATGGTGCCGCCTCCGACGGTCAGCGTTTCGAACTCGGCGTTGGCGAGCAGATCGGCATCGTTGCCGGCGGCGTTCCACTTGTAGGTATAGCCGGCCCAGCCGTCAGCCTGATGGACGAATACCCGGGTTTCCAGCCGCCGCGTGCTGCCGTTGGCGAGGCGGATCTCGAAGTGTTTGACGGTGACGGTGTCGGCCGGGAAGGTCCAGGCGCGATCCGCCGTGAAGCCGATCAGGCCGTTGTTCGGCAGCGCCAGCCAGCGCCGCTTGGTCGCGCCGTCGGACCAGAACGTGGCCTTGACGCTGTATTCGATCAGGCCGGGATTCGGCGTCAATGTCGTCAGATTGCTGAACAACCCGGTCTGCGACAGCTTTTGCGGAAAGCTTGGCCCCGGAGTGGTACCGGTGCCGCGCACCAGCTTGTAGATGCGGCCGTCGTAGGAGGTGATGTAGACCTCGCCATTGGCGTCTTCGCCGAACGAGCTGGGATTGCCGGGAATCTGCGCCAGCGCCGTCGGGTTGGCTGGTTCACCGGTGGCCGGAATCGCCAGCAATGCCGACGAGCAGAAGTCCGAGAACAGGTACTGGCCGATCAGCGCCGGAATCGCGCTGCCGCGATAGACGTAGCCGCCGCTGATGCTGCAGCCGGTTGCATGGTCGTACTCGGCCACCGGGTCGATGAAGTCGTTTCCAGCCGGCTTCTGGACATCGGCAGTCGGGTAGCCGTGTCGGCCCTCGCGGACGCTCCAGCCGTAGTTGCCGCCGCGGCTGAGGACGTCGACCTCTTCATAATATAATTGCTCTGGCCGACATCGGCGGACCAGAGCCGGCCGGTGGCGCGGTCGAAACTCATCCGGAACGGATTGCGCAGGCCGTAAGCCCAGATTTCGCCGCGCCGGCCGGTCTGGCCGGCGAAGGGGTTGTCGGCCGGGATGCTGCCATCGCGGTTCAGGCGCAGCGTCTTGCCGAGCAGCACGTTCAGGTTCTGGCCGTTGGCCATCGGATCGCCAGCACTGCCGCCATCACCGGTGGCGACATAAAGCTTGCCATCCGGACCGAAGCCTAGCCAGCCACCCTTGTGATTGGCGAACGGCTGAGCGAATTCGAGCAGCACGGTTTCGCTTGCCGGGTCCGCGACATCAGGGTTTGTGCTGACGCGGAAGCGCGAAATGCGGGTGCGCAGTGCGCCGCTCGCCGGGTTGTAATTGACGTAGAACCAGCCGTTGCTGCCGTAGTCCGGATCGAAGGCGAAGCCGAGCAGGCCGAGTTCGCCGCCGCTCTGGCTGACCCGGCTGCGCAGGTCCAGAAAGGTTTTCACGACGCTGGTTGCCGGATCGTTCGCGAACACCTGGACCAGGCCCGGCTGGGTCGCGACGAATAGCCGCCCGGCGTCAGCCGGTGGCGCGCTGATGAACAGCGGCAGCTGGAACAGCAGATTCGGGAAAGCGTTGGTGATCGCTACCTCGCCCTGCTGAACGCTCTGCGACGGGAAGGCCAGCGGCGTCAGCACCGGGCGGCTGCTCAGGCCGTAAGGCGCGGTCGCGGGGTTGACGGTGATCGCCACCGTGCGATCGACCCGCCCGCCACCGCTGACCCGACAGCGCAGGTCGTAGCCGGCGATGCCGACGGCAGTGGGCTTCACCACTTCGCTGCCTTTGAGCGGCTTGCTGCCCGACCAGGCATCGCTGGCGGTGCAGGAGGTGGCGTTCTTGCTGACCCAATTCAGCGTGGCCGACTGGCCGAGCGTGATCGTCGTCGGATTGGCGCTCAAGGTCAGTTCCGGCGCTGGCGGCACCACCACGACGCTGACGCTGCTGGTCACCGAGCCACCGCCGCCGGTGCACTTACTCAGCGGACCTGAAGTAGGAGCACAGAAGAGAAAATATTCATTATGTTTTTCAATAACATAGAAATACAAAATGTCGCTTTACTTGGCGACTTCTGAGTAAGCGTGTAGGTCTTGGTGCCGGCGGTCGGCTTGCTGACGCGAGAACCGGTGGTGGCCTGGCTGCCGCTCCAGGCGCCGCTGGCAGTGCAGGCGGTGGCGCCGGACGAAGTCCAGCGCAGCGTCGTCGATGCGCCCAGCGCGATGGTTGTCGGCTCGGCAGTGAAGCTCAGTTTCGGCGTCGCAGCGCGCGCGGCTGGCGACAGCAGGACGAGGCTCAGAATCAGATTGGCAGTAAGGGGACGCACTGGACGACCCTCCTCTGGCGGGCGCAGCAATTTGCCGACAGCCTGCTCTCGCCGTCAAATGCGCGACTGCCGGAGCGAAGAGGACGCTGTCCGGCCACGGGAAAACGATCAGCCAGCGGGCCTGGCCCTGTCGACGGCGATCACCGAAACGGTCAGCCGCGAGATGCAGACCAGCCGATCCTGCTCGTCGACGATGCGAATCTCCCAGACCTGCGTGGTGCGGCCGATGTGCAGCGGCCGCGCGGTGCCGATGACGATGCCGCTGGTCGGCGGGCGAATGTGGTTGGCGTTGATATCCAGCCCCACCGCTGCGCCGGTGCCCGGGGCGATGCACAAGTAGGCGGCGATGCTGCCGAGTTCCTCGGCCAGCACGCAGGACGCGCCGCCATGCAGGCGGCCGAACGGCTGCACCGTGCGATGGTCGACCGGCATGGTGCCGCGCAGGTAATCGACGCCGACTTCGGTGATTTTCAGGCCGAGATGGCCGCCGAGGCTGTTCGCAGGAATCGGCCATTGCTGACCAATGGTGACCGGCTGTTTCCAGATGCTCATATCGATGATCAAGGGGCGCAGAAGTTGGGCCGTCACTTTAACGCGACTGCCGGGTCGGCCCGACCTGCTCGCTTACACTCATTGCCCTGAATGAACGGCTGGAGGATCGCGCATGGCTCGTACTGCTTTGATGGTTGGTGCCACCGGCCTGGTTGGCGCCGCACTGCTCGATCGCCTGCTTGCGGCGCCCGAGTACGTCACGGTGACGGTGCTCGGCCGCCGTGCGCCGGCGGTCACTCACGCGAAGCTGCGCTTCGTCCCGTCGACGCTCGAAGATCTCGACGGCCTCGCCGATCCGCTTGCCGCCGATGATCTGTTCTCCTGCCTCGGCACCACGACCAAAGCAGCCGGCGGCCATGCCGGGCTGGAGCGGGTCGATTACACGATGGTGCTGGCGGTAGCCCGCGCTGCGCAGGCCGGGGGTGTGAAGCGCTTCTTCGGCGTGTCTGCCGCCGGTGCCAGCGCGACCTCGCTGGCGCTCTACTCGCGGCTCAAGGCGCGCATGGAGCGAGACGTGGCAGCGGTCGGCTTCGAGTCCACGCAGTTCTTCCGGCCGTCACTGCTGCTCGGTGCCCGCAGCGAATCGCGGCCGGCCGAGGCGCTGGGCCAGAAGCTCGCGCCGCTGCTGTCTCCGCTATGCGTGGGGCCGCTGCGCAAGTACCGGCCGATCACGGCGGAACAAGTCGCCGATGCGATGCTGCTCAAGGCTCGTCTATCGACTGGCGGCGTGCAGGTGCATGACTTGCCGCTTTAGCGGACGCGCCTACTCGCGTTCGAGCCGCTTGCGCAGATCCGCGAACTGCGCAAGCTCCGCGTCACCGGAAACCGGGTAATGCAGGTTCAGGCCTTCGAGCGTGCGGACCACGATGTCGGCCACGGCCGCACGCATGTACGGCTTCGAATCGGCCGGGATCGCGTACCACGGTGCCCAGGGGCGCGAGGTTTCGTTGAGGGCGTCCTCGTAGGCCTGCATGTAGGCGTCCCAGTGCTCGCGCTCGGCGACGTCGGCGGCTTCGAACTTCCAATACTTTTCCGGCTCGGTCAGGCGGGCGAGGAAGCGCTGGCGCTGTTCTTCCTTCGAAACGTTGAGCCAGAACTTGATGATCACCGTGCCGTTACGGGCCAGGTGGCGTTCGTGATCGCGGATCGAGGCGTAGCGCTGTTTCCAGAATTTCTTCGGATGCTTGCCGACACTCAAGTGCTGCGCGTCGAGGAACTGCGGATGCACCTTCACCGCCAGCACTTCTTCGTAGTAGCTGCGGTTGAACACGCCGATGCGGCCGCGCTCGGGCAAGCGGCAGGCGGTGCGCCACAGAAAGTCGTGGTCCAGCTCTTCAGCGCTTGGCCGCTTGAAGGCATGCACCTGGCAGCCGGCGGGATTGACGCCGGACAGCACGGCGCGAATCGTCGAGTCCTTGCCGGCGGTGTCCATCGCCTGAAACACCAGCAGCACCGAGTGGTGATCGTGGGCGTAGAGGATTTTCTGCAGATCGTCGAGCGTGGCGACCTGATCGCGCAGCCGGTCTTTCTGCGCCTCGTCATCCGCTGCACTTTTCGGCGGCGCGGTACGGGCCTTGTCGATGCGAAAGCTGCCGTCGTCCGGAACCAGATAAGGGCTGTCGTCGACGATCGGTTTCTTGCTCATGGCTTCACCGGATTGGCAGGTCCGGGCAGGACATAGAACAGCACGCTGAAGAAGTGAAAGATGCTGCCGGCAAGCACGAACAGATGCCAGATCGCATGGTGATAACGCAGGCGGGTCGAGGCGTAGAAGATGGTGCCGAAGCTGTACGACAGGCCGCCAGCGAGCAGCAGCCACAGGCCGCCATCGGGAATCGCCGCGATCATCGACTTGCCGGCGACCACGCCGCACCAGCCCATCAGCAGATAGACCGCCAGCGACAGCCATTCGAAGCGGCCGGTGGTGAAGATCTTGAACACGATGCCGACGAAGGCCAGCCCCCAGACGAACAGGAACAAGGGCCAACCCCAGGGGCTGTCGCGCAGCGCGATCAAGGTATACGGCGTGTAGGTGCCGGCGATCAGCACATAGATCAGGCAGTGGTCGAGCACCCGGAAGATGTGCTTCGGGCGCGGCATCGGAATGCTGTGAAAGAGCGTCGAGGCCGCGTACATCAGGATCAGCGAGCCGCCGAAGATGCTGCTGGCGACCAGTTCCCGGGTGCCGCCGTGAAGTACCGAGCGGGCCACCAGCACACAGAGGCCGACGATCGCCAGCAACGCGCCCAGGCCGTGGGTCAGGCTGTGGACCAGTTCCTCGCCGAAGCTGTACAGGTTGTGGGTCGCTTCGCGGATCGCGGCGATGGCGCGTTGCTCGCCAGCCGGGGCGGCATCGGCGTCCGCATCGGGTGCCGGGGAATGGGGTTCGAGTTCAGTGATGGTTAGGGCCTGTTAACAATTACTTTGGTCACTGCGTTGCGAGTCAAAAAGACGCCGGGCAAGGCGCGAACTGCAGGCCATAGCTTACCTATGGCCAAGGTTCGCAACGAAGTCCCGGCGGCCCAGACAAATTACTTGGGGCCGCAACCCTTCGGGGCGGAGCCATTTCTGCGCATTGCTGCCTCTCTCGTCGCGCCAATGGGTCGGCCATTGGCCGCTCCTCGTTCGTTGCACTGCGCAGAAATGACCTCCGCCGCAGCGAGCAAAGTAAGTGTCAACAGACCCTAGCCATCCAGCGATTTGACGAAATGGAATGAGGTGATCTGAAGGCCTTCGCGGAAATAGAACTTGTGCGCTTGCAGGCGCGGCGTGCCGGAGTCCAGGGTTAACTGGGTACAGCCGGCATCGCGCGCCTTCGCTTCGCACCAGCCGAGCAGGGCCTTGCCGACGCCGGTGGAGCGGTGGCCGGCATCGGTGACCAGATCCTCGATGTACAGCTCGCTGCGCGAAAAGGTCTTTTCGAGGATGCGCCAGACGGTCAGGCCGAGCACGAAACCGTCGTCGACGGCACCAGCATCCGCGCGCCGCCGGCGAACACCCGCTGCATCTGGCCGACATATTCCGGCATCAGTTGCGGCCGCAACTGGCGGTGCACGGATTCAGCCTGCTGCAGCCAGTTACCGGCAACGATACGGCCTGAGGAATCGGTGATCTCAATGATCTGGGTCATGAACGGGCTCGCGACAGGTGGACTTGGCAGCGTGTCGGGGAGTCTGGGGGCATGTCGGGATGAGCTGCAAATCCGGTCATGGCGATGGCTGGTCGTTCGCATCATCGGCTGCGCCGTCCGGCTGCTGAACGGGAACTCCCGGCTGCTATGATCGGTCCACTCTGGTGACGCCTGAACGTCACTAACCTTTTGTTTACAAGGAGCAAGACCTGATGAGTACGCCCAATCCATTCCGCAGTGTCCCGGTCACCGGGAGTGCCGCGTCACGCGGTGGCAGCAGCGCGCTGAGCACCAATTCGGTGCTGCGCAATACCTATCTGCTGCTGTCCGCGACCCTGCTGTTCTCGGCGCTGATGGCTGGCCTGTCGATGGCGATCGGCGCACCGCGCGGTGCCGGCATGGTCTGCTCGCTGGTCTCGCTTGGCCTGCTCTGGTTCGTGGTGCCGCGCACGGCGAACTCAGCGAACGGCATCTGGGTGGTGTTCGCGGTCACCGGCCTGCTCGGCTTCGGCCTTGGCCCGGTGCTCAACAGCTACATCGGCCGCTTCGCCAACGGCTCGCAGATCGTCATGATGGCCTTCGGGCTGACCGGTTCGATCTTCGTCGGCTTGTCCGCTTACGCGGTGAAGTCCGGCCGTGATTTCAGCTTCATGCGCGGCTTCGTCTACGGCGGCGTGATGCTGGCCTTCGTGATGTCGATCGGCCTGCTGGTGGCGTCGATGTTCGGCTACTACTTCCAGCCGCTGGCGCTGGGCATCTCGGCGATGTTCGCGCTGCTGATGTGCGGCATGATCCTGTCGCAGACCTCGGACATCATCCACGGCATCGAGACCAACTACATCCTGGCGACGATCAGCCTGTACGTGGCGATCTACAACCTGTTCACCAGCCTGCTGCATCTGCTCGGCTTCGCTGCCGGCGACGATTGATCGGCGGCTGATTGGCGGCGCTGAATAAGAAAAACCCCGCGTTCATCGCGGGGTTTTTCTTATTCAGACATATAAGCTGCTGTTCTTCATGGCTTCATCAGGTGACGAACGACAAAAACCGTCAGGAATCCGAAAGCCATGAACGTCAGCGTCGCCGCAAACGAACGCTTCGAGAACCTAGCCAAACCGCAGATGCCGTGGCCGGAGGTGCAGCCATTGCCCATGCGCGTCCCGAATCCCACGAGCAGACCTGCCACGATCAATCCGGTCCAGCTCGTGGCCGTCTCGCCCACCTTTGCAACCCCCATCATGGTCGCCATCAACGGTCCAATCATAAGGCCCGACAGAAACAGGATTCGCCACCCCGACTGTCCGGATGTTCTATCGAGCACCAGACCACCGAGGATGCCGCTAATGCCGGCGATGCGGCCTGTCGTCAGAAACAGGACCGCAGAGGAAAGCCCTATCAATGCGCCTCCGAACAGGGCGTAACCCCAGGCGGTGTAATCCACAACCATGTTCATGTTCGCTGACGAACCTGTTTTTATTGAATTCCAGACACTGAATGCCGCGAATCACTCGTATCGAAGTTCCGACGCTTTGCCCCAGAACACCCGATACGCGAACGCCGTGTAGCCAAGAATGACTGGCAATACCAAGATCACCCCATAAAGCATGATCATCAGTGACTCAGGCGCTGCAGCCGCAGCCCAGATCGTGATGCGATCCGGCACCAGGTAAGGGAACAGACTGTAGGCCAGGCCGAAGAAGGCCATGAGAAACAAGCTGACGCTGCAGGCAAATGGCGCCCAGGCCCAGCGCTGCAGACCTCGAAGGTTTCCGCGGGCAACGTCGGCGGCGAGTCGTGCCAGAAAAATCTGCAGCAGTACAAACATCGCCAGCGAGATCAGCGGAATCGGCAGCAGCGCGATGAATTGCGGCAGAGAGAACCATTTCGCGAAGATCGCCGGACTCACCATTGGAGTCGCCAGCGACACCGCCGCAATGCCGGCACCGGTGCCCCAGGCGGCGGCTCGCGCCCAGTGCACGGCGCGCATTTGCAGTTCGCCCTCGGTCTTCAGGATCAGCCAGCTTGCCCCGAGCAGGGCATAGCCGGCGGTCAGTCCCACGCCGATGAAAGCGGAGAATATCCAGGCGACCGGCGTGCTGGAAAAGCCCACGATCAACTGCCCCAGCATCGTGCCCTGCGCCAGCGAAGCCAGCAGCGACCCCGAGAAGAACGCGCCGTCCCACAGCGGTTTATGCGCCGCCTTTACCTTGGCCCGGAAATCGAAGGCCACGCCGCGCAGGATCAACCCGACCAGCATCAGCGCCACGGGCAGGTAGAGCGCTCCCAGGATTACCCCGTGCGCCAGTGGAAACGCCACCAGTAGCAAGCCGACCCCGAGCACCAGCCACGTCTCGTTGGCGTCCCAGAATGGTCCGATCGAGGCGATCATCGAGTCGCGCTGGCTCGGCGCTGCCAGTCGCAGCCAGATGCCGACACCGAGGTCGTAACCGTCGAGGATCACGTACAGCAACATCGACAAGCCCATGAGGCAGGCGAAGATCAGGGGAAGCCAGAAGGCAGGCCCGCTCAGGCCCGCGGGAACGATATCGAGTGCGTTCATCAGACGACTCCGGGGACTGTGGCGATGGCGGGCTCGTAGGCAGGCGGCGTGCCTTTTCTCGCCAGGTGGAACAGCACCGAGATGAAAGCGATGAGCAGGGCTGCATAGAGCGTGAGATACATCGCCAACGTGCTGGCGATCATGGGCGCGGGCACGGTCGAAGCCGCATCCGCTGCTGTCAGCACGCCGGTGACCAGCCAAGGTTGTCGACCGATCTCCGTGACGTACCAGCCAGCGATCACCGCGACCCAGCCGGAAAAGCTCATTGCCACCAGGCTGCGCAGCAGCAGTCCGGGCAAGGAGCCTCGGCGGCGCAGCATCCAGACGGCTGCCCAGGAGACCATCAACATCAGCAGGCCCATGCCGACCATGATCCGGAAGGCCATGAACACTGGCGTCATGCGCGGATGGTCGGGGAAGTCGTTGAGCCCCTGCACCACGCCGTCGGTCTTGTGCGTGAGGTACAGCGAGGCCAACTTCGGCACCGAAATTTCATAGCGGTTGCTGTGCGTCGTGTCGTCGGGCAACGCGAACAGCACGGCGGGCGCACCGGCTTGCGTCTCCCACAGGCCCTCCATTGCCGCAACCTTGGCGGGTTGATGATGGAGCGTATTGAGGCCGTGCAAGTCGCCGACGGCAATCTGAAGCGGGATCAAGACCGCGGCGGTCCAGACACCGACTTTGATGCCCAAATGGACCTCGGGCTTCGTATCGCCGCGGCGTAGTCGGTAGGCCGAAAGGCCCGCGACCAGGAATGACGCCGTAAGGCCACTGGCCAGCAGCATGTGCACCAGTCGATAGGGCAACGAAGGATTGAACACGATGGCCAGCCAGTCCGTCGCATGTGCCACCCCGTCACGCATCTCGAAGCCGGCTGGAGTATGCATCCAGCTATTCAACGCCAGAATCCAGAATGCCGACAGCGTGGTGCCGATGCAGACCAGTGCCGTCGCCAGCGTGTGGACGCGTTCGCTGACCCGGTTCATGCCGAACAGCATGATGGAGAGGAAGGTCGCCTCCATGAAGAAGGCTGTGAGCACCTCGTACGCCAGCAGCGGCCCGGCAATGTTGCCGACCTTGAGCATGAAGCCTGGCCAGTTCGTACCGAACTGGAAGCTCATGGTGATGCCGCTGACCACACCCATCGCAAAGCAGAGCGCAAACACTTTCACCCAAAAGCGGTACAGCGCCATCCAGCGCTGATCGCCGGTCCGGCCCAGTTGCAGCTTGAAGAACAGCAACAGCCAGCCGAGGGCGATCGACAGGGTCGGAAACAAGATGTGAAAGCTCATGTTGGCCGCAAATTGGATGCGGGCGAGCATCAGGGGGTCTGACATTGCGGTCTCCGTGAACTAGGCGGTGCTACAACTCAAGGCACGTGCCAACCCTGATTAAGGGAGTAGAACCTTATGGATCAATGATTTATTGATCCTCGATCCGCTTCGGCTGCCACCGTTTTACGCCAGAATCACTGCCACAACAGGATGGCGGCAGTTCTCTGGCAGTGGCAGTCCTGTGGCCTATTCCAGGCCGTAGGTTTTGAGACGTCGGTACAGAGTTCGCTCGCTGAGCCCCAGGTGCCGGGCCAACTCCTCGCGAGTGCCGTCGAACATCGCCAGCGCATGCGATAGCCGGGCCTTTTCAGAGTCTTGGCGCTTGCCGCGCGGCAGCGCGGTCGTGGGTTCGGTGCCCAATACGTCCTGGGGCAAATCACGAAGTCGGATCACCCCCTCATCGGCGAACAGCCGCGCGCGCTCCAGCAGGTTGCGCAACTCGCGGACATTGCCTGGAAAGGCATAACGCTTGAGCGCCGCCATCGCCTCATCGTCGATACGCATCCGGTCATTGCCGGCCAACCGCTGCAGCAGGCTCTGCGTCAGCAGAGGGATATCGTCGGGGCGATCGCGCAAGGACGGCAGGTGTACCGGGAAGGCGCTGATGCGGTAGTACAGGTCTTGCCGGAACGTGCCGGCCTCCACCATCTGCTTCAGCGGCTTGTGTGTTGCGGCCACCAGCCGGAAGTCGGCGTGCAAGGTTTCGACGCCGCCAACGCGGCGGAACGTGCCGGACTCGATCAGCCGTAGCAGCTTCACCTGCATCGGCAGCGGCACGTCGCCGATCTCGTCGAGGAACAGCGTGCCGCCGTGAGCCGTCTCGGCAAGGCCAATTTTTCGGTGCATGGCGCCAGTGAAGGCCCCACGCTCATGGCCGAACAACTCGCTCTCAAAGAGCGTCTCGGAAAGACCGGTGCAGTCGACCACCACCAGCGGTCCGCGGGCGCGCGGACTGGCCGCGTGGAGGGCGCGAGCGAACAGCTCCTTTCCAGTGCCGGATTCACCTTGCAACAGCACCGGAATCTGCGATGGCGCGGCGCGCTGGAGCGCCGATAAGGCCGAATTGAAGGATTCTGCGCGTCCAACCAGGCCATTTTCACGCGGCTGTGCCGAGGCAGTCGCGACGCTGGTGAGCCGTTCGACGTAGGCGATCACGTTACCGGTGTCGTCGAGGATGGGCCTCAACTCGACATCGACATGCTCCGGTCCGCGGGGAGTGTGGTGAATGTGCAGCACCCGGTCGGGTGCGCGCGTGGCCAGCGCCTGCTTCATCGGGCAATGCTCGCCGGCCTGATCGCAAGGAACACTGTACTGATGGGAGACGCGGAAGCATTTCTGCCCATGCACCTGCTGGCGCGGCGTCGCGAACTGGCGTTGGTAAGCGGTGTTGGCCGCCAGGATGTTGTACTCGACATCGATCACGATCATGGGGGTGGACTCGTGTTCGAGGTATGAAATCAGGGCCTGTACTGAATCGGTCTCGGTCGACATAAACGCTCCATCACTGGCCACGTCACGCGTCGCCCGAGTACAGACTAACGCCGACCGGTAGTTCTGCCAACCTGCCGCCAAGTTCTGCCGAAACTGCCAGATTGCTGACTGCCACGGCTCCTACTTTGGCAAAAGCCAGAAAATAAATTTATATAAAACATACATATAAATCGCACTGGGCATTGGCACGTCAATTGATCCTAAGTTGTCGCGCCCATCATCCCGGGCAGACTTCGAAGGAGGAAATCGACATGGATTTAGCTCATCGTCTGATCGTGGAGGGCCATTTCGATCCGGCTACGTCGACCATCAGTTACATCGTGCTGGATCGCAGCACCCAGCAATGCGCCATCGTCGACAGCGTCCTTGACTACGACCCCAAGTCGGGTCGCACCTCCACCGGCAGCGCCGACACGTTGGTTCGTCGCGTTCACGAGTTGGGCGCCACGGTGCAGTGGCATCTGGAGACACATGTCCACGCCGATCATCTCTCCGGTGCGCACCTCCTGAAGGAGCAGCTCGGCGGCGAGATTGGAATTGGCGAACAAATCCGAACCGTGCAGTTGGTATTCGGCAAGATCTTCAATGCCGATGACCGCTTCGCTCGCGACGGCAGCCAATTCGATCACCTGTTCCACGATGGCGACGAGTTCAAGATCGGCTCACTCAACGCCCGCGTACTGCACACGCCCGGCCATACCCCGGCCTGCCTGACCTACGTGGTCACCGACGGCACCGAGACCGTTGCCTTCGTCGGCGACACGCTGTTCATGCCGGACTACGGCACGGCGCGCTGCGATTTCCCGGGTGGTGACGCTCGCACCTTGTATCGCTCGATCAACAAGGTGCTGAGCCTGCCGCCCGAAACCAAGCTTTACATGTGCCACGACTACCGGCCGAACGACCGTGAACTGCGCTACGTAACCACCGTGGCTGAGGAGCGCGCGCAGAACATCCATGTCAAGGACGGCATCAGCGAAGACGCTTTTATAGCGATGCGCACCCAGCGCGACGCGCAGCTGGCGATGCCGAACCTGATCCTGCCCTCGGTACAAATCAACATGCGCGCGGGCCAGCTACCGGAGCCAGAAGATAACGGCACCCGGTATCTGAAAATTCCGCTCAACGCGCTTTGATCCCTGCATCAGCCTGGAGGCCGCTCATGACGATTGCCCGACTCACCGACCAACTGTCCGTATCGCCGCAGCTGCAAATCAGCGATCTGGCGTCAGTCTCCAAGCAGGGATTCAAAACCCTGATCTGCAACCGCCCTGACGGCGAAGGGGCCGATCAGCCCACGCACCAGGAACTCGCCGATGCTGCCAGCTCGCTGGGGCTGACCGTTCAATACCTTCCGGTTATTTCCGGCAAGGTGGGAGATGCCGATGCTCAGGCCTTCGGCAACTTGTTGGCCACCGCAGAAAGCCCCGTTCTGGCCTTTTGCCGCAGCGGAATGCGATCCGCGACGCTGTGGGCGTTGTCCGCAGCTCATCAGCAATCTGCGGCAGAGTTGATCCGTTCGGCGAAGGAAGCGGGCTACGATCTCTCGGCGTTGGCGCCACGACTCGCGAATGCGACTTCTGCCCCTGACATTATCGGCGAGCGCACCGACGCACGGCATACCGTGGTGATTGTCGGCGGCGGTGCCGCCGGCATCGCCACCGCCGCAAGCTTGCGGGCACGCGACCCCAAGCTCGACATCGCGATCATCGATCCAGCCGATACCCACTACTACCAGCCGGGCTGGACCTTGGTCGGGGCCGGAATCTTCTCGGCCGAACAGACTGCGCGCGTCATGGCCAAGCTGATTCCGAAAGGAGTGCATTGGATCAAGGCCGCCGTGGCGGCTTTCGAGCCCGACCAGAACGCCGTAATCCTGGAAGGCTGCCGCGTCATTCGCTACGAGAAACTGGTGGTCTGTCCGGGCCTCAAGCTCGACTGGGAGGCCATCCCTGGGCTTTCCGAAACACTTGGCAAGAACGGCGTCACCTCGAACTATCGCTACGACCTCGCGCCGTACACCTGGCAGCAGGTGCAGCAACTGCGCCGCGGCCGCGCGCTATTCACCCAGCCGCCGATGCCGATCAAGTGCGCGGGCGCGCCTCAGAAGGCGCTTTATCTTTCCTGCGACCACTGGCGGCGGGCTGGCCGGCAGGGTGAGGTCCAGGCCGAGTTCTACAACGCCGGCGCGGTCCTCTTTGGCGTGGCTGATTACGTTCCTGCATTGATGGAGTACATCGAGCGATACGAGGTGCAGCTGAACTTCGCACACACGCTGAGCGCAGTGGACGGGCCGCGTCGTGTCGCCACGTTTAACAGGACCTCGGCAGACGGCAGCCGGGAGACCCTCCAGCGTTCTTTCGACTTCCTGCACGCGGTACCACCGCAACGTGCGCCGGACTTCCTCAAGGTCAGCCCTCTGGCCGATGCCGCCGGCTGGACCGATATCGACCCCGGCACGCTGCAACATAAAAAGTACGCCAACGTTTTCGGCCTCGGCGATGCCGGCAATACCAGCAACGCCAAGACTGCTGCCGCTGCCCGCAAGCAAGCGCCGGTGGTGGCTCACAATCTTCTGGCATCGCTGCGCGGGGCGGCGATGTCCGCCCGCTATGACGGCTACGGTTCCTGCCCGCTGACCGTCGAGCGCGGCAAAATTGTGTTGGCCGAGTTTGTCTACGGTGGCAAGGTTCAACCGAGCTTCCCGGCTTGGCTGATCGACGGCCGCAAGCCTTCGCGCCTGGCCTGGCTGCTCAAGGAGCGCGTCCTGCCGCCGCTTTACTGGCGGGCCATGCTCAAGGGGCGTGAATGGATGGCCAAGCCGGAGTTGGTCGGTTGATGGACACCATGCTGCTCACTGCCGGTCTCGGCGCCCTGATCGGTTTGGCGTTGGCTCTGACCGGCGCTGGCGGCGGCATTCTGGCAATGCCCCTGCTGATCCTCGCGCTGCATCTCACGGTGATTCAGGCCGCCCCTATCGCACTACTGGCGGTGGGACTATCGGCACTTCTTGGCGCCGCCATCGCCTTTCGCGAGAAGCGATTGCGCTACCGCGCTGCCGGACTCATCGGCATCGTTGGTGTGCTGACGGCGCCCCTGGGTACTTGGGCTGCGCACCAAGTGCCGATCGCACCTTTGACGGTGGTGTTCGCGCTGGTGCTGAGCTATGTCGCAATTCGAATGCTTCGAGATGCACGTACGGCCCCAGCCGATATCGCAGCAGATCAAAAGTTACCGTGCGTGCTGAATCCCGACGAAGGCCGCCTGAACTGGACGGCGCCCTGTGCCCGGGCGCTGATGGCCACTGGCGGACTATCAGGGGTGCTGAGTGGGGCGCTGGGCGTTGGCGGGGGCTTCGTGATCGTGCCGTCACTGGCGCGCTATACCAATCTCAGTCAGCAAAGTGTTGTCGGTACTTCTCTGGGGGTGATCGCCCTCGTGTCCGCCGGCAGCGTCACCGTCGCCGCTGTCTCCGGCCTCCTGCTATGGAACATCGCGACTCCATTCGCTCTGGGCTCGGTGGTCGGGATGCTGACTGGCAGCCGACTCTCGGGACGCCTCTCTCCTGGGCTGCTCAAGCAGGCCTTCGGAACGATCAGTCTTTTGGCGGCCGTCACTATGATCATCAAAGCTGTCTCGGCGAGCTAGGCGATACAAGCGGACCCGGGTGCCACTATTGAAGCTGCGGTCAGCGCCGCGCACATTTTTCGTGGTCATCCATGGGATCGAAGTATGTGTCCCATCCATAGATTTGGGTGCTGCCCAGACTGACGCTCCTGTACGAGCCACCTACGACGGTGACCAACCGATCTACCGCCGCCGCACAGAAGTTTGCTTGACTGCCTCGCACTCTCTCCGATGACCAGAATATTGAAACTGTTCAGCAGCATTACGACGCTGATCAAGATCATCAACAACGGGTGCTCAGAGGGCTGAAGCCGACTGTACAGTCGGCTGACCGTCGCCACCCATTCCGACCAGCCCTCGCACCTTGCTTCTCAACCGGCTGGTAAAGCCTCGATTCCCGAGCTGAACAACTCCGGAGGGGCTGCGAACGCGTTCCGCCAGCCACTGATGACACGGCTGCAAATAGGTCGGCGTAGCGCCCAGCGATAAGGCCTCGCAGTCCTACGCAGGCCTCGGACTCGAGACTCAAAGACGCAGTGTTACGATCAAGCCCCATGACGATCAGGCATTCATTCCCGAATGTCTCCTCAGCGCCAGCTGACCTCCTCATGCGCCTCTTCGACGAATACGTCCGATTTCCTCGTAATAAGTCTGAATCGCCGTATTTCCTACCGTAACGCTATCGGCCGGCTGTATAGCGCAGCAGGTCGAAGCCCTGAACGGTGGCGTCCATGCCATCCAGCGCGGGGCCGAACAGACCGATGTTCAGTCCCGTATCCGGCAGTACGCTGGCGTCATCGCCGGGCCAGTTGTGGCCGTTGTTGACGGCTTGGGCCAGCACCACCTTGCGGCCGCTCGCGCAGGTGGCCGCGTAGCTGAACTGGATCGTCGAGCCGCCGGTGGTCAGCGTCGCCATCTGATCGGTACCGGTGCACTGGTCGTAGGTTTTGAAGTCCGCGTAGTTCTCGGGAACGCTGCGAGTCAGGCCGAGCAGGCCGTTGTAGGGCACCACCGGATCGGAAGTGCCATGGATGATGACCAGGCCTACCGGCCGGTTGGGGCGGCAGGTCGCGGCGGCTTCAGCGGTCTGGGTGCCCGCCACTGCGAGTACGGCCTCAACCTGATCGGCACGGCCGCAGGCGTAGAAGTAGGCCATCGGCGTGCCGTTCGACAGTCCGGACACATAGAGCGGCGCAGTACTGGCGCTGAAGCGGTTACGGGCATCGGCCACCACGCCGTCCAGCAATTGCAGATTGTTCTCGACGGCCTGGTTGACCATCGTCGGCCACCGCGAGAGAAGTCCTAAGTTGGGCGAAGGAAGGCCTAAGGGGAGCGTCAGCAGGCCACCATCGCCGGGCGCCTGCGGGATCAGCACCAGGACGTTTCGCGCCTTGGCCAGTTCGCTCATCCGGATCAGGTTTGCGTAGTAGCTGGTATTGGCGTTCAGGTAGTGCAGCGCCAGATAGACCGCCGACGGCGTGCCGCCCGCTGCTGGCCGGATCGCGAGGTACTGCACGGTGAAGCCGCCGCCGGAAGCGCTGTTCTCGGTGACCTCTACGCCGTCGCAGGGGATGACCGTGGTACGGCTGCGTAAGGTGTCCGCGCCGGAAACCAGCGGGCAGAACGTTGCGCGGTTCAGCGCCGGGTCGCAGTTCTCGCCCGCCGCGACTCGAGCGGGCGTGAAGTCGTTCTGGCATGACGATGGACTTGGCGAGCCACCACCACCACCACCGCTGTCAGGGTCATCACCGCCGCCACCGCAGGCGGCGAGTCCCAATGCCAGTAAAGCCGACAGGACCGGACGGTTCACGATTGTCAAAGGTAATGCCCTCGAGTGGTTGCCAGCAAAGGAACGACGAGTTTAGCGGCTCGATGTCCCGCTTGCTTCGGGCGCGAAACAGCGTCTGGCGGACCGTCGCGACCGTCGCGACCGTTGGACGGAAGGCAAGCTATCCTCGATCACGTTCCTTCCGCCGCAAGCGGGTCATCGTCACGGACACCCGATGAATCTTTCCGTTGTCGCCCAGACTGCCGGTCTGCTGCTGCTGTCGAACCTGTTCATGACCTGGGCCTGGTATGGCCACCTGAAGACGCTCGGCGACAAGCCCTTGTGGATCGCCATCCTGTCCAGCTGGGGCATTGCGCTGTTCGAGTACGCGCTGATGGTGCCGGCCAACCGCATCGGCTTCGGCAGCTTGAGCCTCGCGCAACTGAAGATCCTGCAGGAGGTCATTACCCTGCTGGTGTTCGTGCCGTTCGCGCTGCTGGTGATGAAGCAGCCCATGAAGCTGGACTTCCTGTGGGCCGGCGTGTGCATGTGCGCTGCGGTCTATTTTATTTTCCGCTGACCGCGACGGCATCTTCCGCTGATCGCACCACCACTTTTTTCTTCCTCATGTTCAAGGATTACTCGGCGCATGACGCCACCGGCCTGGCCGACCTGGTCGCCCGACGCGAAGTCAGCGCCAGCGAACTGCTCGACGCCGCACTCGCCCGGCTCGATGCCGTCAACCCGCAGATCAACGCTTTCTGCGCGCCGATGATCGATGCCGCCCGGCAGCGCGCCAGCGGCCCGCTGAGCGGCCCGTTTGCCGGCGTGCCGTTCCTGATCAAGGACATCGCCCAGAACATCGCCGGCGTGCCGACCAGCGCCGGCAGCCGCGTGCTGAAGGACTGGCGTCCGGATGTCAGCTCCGAAATCGTGCTGCGTTTCGAGCGCGCCGGCCTGGTGACCTTCGGCAAGACCACCACGCCGGAGCTGGCGCTGAAGGGTTGCACCGAATCGCTACTGTTCGGTGCCACGCGCAATCCCTGGAATCTGTCGCGCACGCCGGGCGGTTCGTCCGGCGGCGCGGCGGCTGCCGTCGCGGCCGGCATCGTGCCGGCGGCGAGTGCTTCCGACGGAGGCGGTTCGATCCGCATCCCGGCTTCGTATTGCGGGTTGTTCGGCCTGCGTCCCGGTCGCGGCCGGGTGCCGCCTGGGCCGCGCCACGACGAGTTCTGGGAAGGCGCTTCCAGCGAGCATGTGCTGAGCCGCACGGTGCGCGATTCGGCGGGTCTGCTCGACGCCATCCACGGTGCCGATGAGGGCAGCCCGTTCCGCATCGCCGCACCGGAGCGACCGTATGCCGATGAAGTCGGCCGCGATCCGGGTCGTCTGCGGATCGGTTTTTCGACCGCATCGCCGATCAATCAGCCGGTCGATCTCGACTGCGTCCGTGCCGTACACGAGACCGCCAAGCTGCTGGAAAGCCTGGGCCATCATGTCGAGGAAGCCGCGCCGGCGATCGACGGCGCGGCGCTCGCCCGTTGCTACTTGACCCTGTACTACGGCCAGACCGCAGCAGCCGTCGACCACGCCTGCGAGCTGAGCGGTGCCAGCGACAGCGCCTTCGAGCTCGATACCCGCGCGCTGGCCGCGTTCGGTCGCAGCTTGACCGCCGGCGAATACGTGGCCAGCCGTCAGCGCTGGAATGATTTCCTGCGCGCGATGGGCCGCTTCCACAGCCGCTTCGATCTGTACCTGACGCCGACGGTGGCGCAGCCGGCTGCCGGTATCGGTGCGCAGGACACGCCGCTGGCGGAAAGAATCGGTTTGCGTGCGGTGCTCAAGCTCGGCCTCGGTCGCCGGCTGCTCGATAGCGGGCTGGTCGACAGGATCGCCGCCAAGAGCCTCGGCCGCGTGCCGTTCACCCAGTTGTCGAACCTGACATTCACGCCGAGCATGTCGGTGCCGCTGGCCAGCTTTGCCGATGGCATGCCGCTGGGGCTGCAGTTCGTCGCCGCCACCGGCGGCGAAGGCCTGCTGATCAGGCTGGCGTCGCAACTGGAGCAGGCTCAGCCCTGGGCCGGCCGGCGAGCGCCGATTTAGGCCCAGTCCTAGGCGCTGCGGACTTTTTTCGGAGTCGTCGCCGGCTTCGGCTTGGCAGCAGTGACGGGACGCGGCCGGCGTGCCGGCTTCCTCAGTGCATCGATGCGCAGCAGCAGGTTCGGGTCCGGGCAGCGAGCCAGCCAGGTGGCTTTTTCCGAGGCTCGGCAGACGCCCGGATAGTCACCTTCGCGGCCATCCAGCTCGCGGATGATCTGGAAGTGCAGATGCGGTGCCCAGCCGACGTTCTCGTGCGGCTGGCCGAGCCAGCCCAGCGGTTCGCCGATGCCGACCTTGCGGCCCCTGGGCGACAACTGCAGCGACTGCCGCGACAGATGCCCGTACAGCGTGTGGAAGCGGATGCCCTGTAGCTCGTGTTCGAGGATCAGGGTCGGGCCGTAGTCGCCGAACTCCTTGTTGTCGCGCGTCGAATGGACGACACCCGGCAGCACCGCGTGAACCACGGTGCCAGCGGTCAGCCACAGATCAATGCCGAGATGCACGGTGCGCGGCTCCTCAGAACCGGTACCGTAGAGATCGCTCATCCGGTACAGCGCGCGATCCTCGCCGTAGCCGCCAGCGGCGAAATCGGCGTTGGCGGCGCGCAGCTTGCGCAGGATCCAGCGATGGAACGCGGCGGCGTCGGCCGGGTCGGTGCCTTCCAGGGCATCCGGGCTGGGGCCCAGGATCAGCGGCAGGCAGCGCTTCGTGTTCAGCGCGAACGAGAGCGGGCTCGCGGCCGGCGTCGTCGCCAGTAACTTGCTGAAGGTGTCGCGTGCCATCGTGCTCAGGCCCTGTCCATAAACCCTGTCATTGCCGCGCGCTGCGCGGGTGAAACCCGGAGCTGGCAACGGCAAACCGTCATTGTGCCGCGTAGCGCGCCGCAAGTCGCCCCCGATTTTCACGATGTGCTCCGTGTGCGTGGGTCAAAGTTCGGGAATTGCGCCTGCATCTGCTCGTAAACCTGTCGCTGCGCATCCGTTTCCGGTGCCGGTGTCTGCACCTGGATGGTGACGAACTGATCGCCGTCCGGACTGCCGGGCAGGCCGCGTCCTTTCAGGCGCAGGCGTCGTCCAGACAGCGTGCCTGCGGGCAGGTTCAATTCAACGGTGCCGCCAAGCGTCTGCACCGGAACGGACTGACCCAGCGCGGCTTCCCAGGGCGCCACGTTCAGGCTCATGTGCAGATCGCGGCCTTCCGGCTTGAACAGCGGATGCGGCGAGAACGTCACATCCAGCAGTAGGTCGCCGCCGCGCGGCGCTTGGCCGGGCAGGCGGATGGTCTGACCGGAGGCCACGCCTTTCGGAATGCGCACATTCAAGGTGCGATTGCCGATCGAGATATTGCGAGTGGCACCGCTGTAGGAGTCTTCCAGCGCGATCGACAGCTTGGCCTGCTGATCACGCGGCGGGCCACCGAAGCCGGCACCGCCCTGATCGAATCCGCCTCCCGCGCCGCCAGCATTGCCGAACAGCGTCGAGAAGAAATCGGAGAAATCGCCACCACCCGCGCCGCCCATCCCGCCACGGGCACCGCCCCAGCCCGGCGGCGGCGTGAAGCGCTGGCCGTTCTGCCAGTTGGGTCCCAGCTGGTCGTAGGCTTCGCGCTTCTTCGGGTCGCCCAGCACTTCATTGGCTTCGTTGGCCGCCTTGAAGCGATCCTCGGCGTCCTTGGCCTGGTTGCGGTCCGGGTGGAATTCACGTGCCAGCTTGCGATAGGCGCGCTTGATCTCGGCCTCGCTGGCGGTGCGCGGCACGCCCAGAATCTTGTAGTAATCCTTGTATTCCATCGTTTTCCAAAACAGCTGCGGGGCACCGCGGCGCCCGATGGCCGCGACGCCCCGCAATGTAAGTCAAGGACCGGCGAAAAGACCGATCAATAGGCGACGGCGATGCGGCGCGGCTGTGAGGCCGGACGTTTCGGGATGACCACTTCCAGCACGCCGTTGCTGCCGCGGGCGCTGACCGCTTCAGCATCGACGGTGTCTGGCAAGCTGAAACGACGATGGAAACGGCCGCTGGCGCGTTCGACGCGACGGCGCTCGACAGCGGCGCTGTCTGCCAACTTGTCCCGGCTGCCAGACAGCGTCAGCACGCCTTTCTCCAGCGTCACCTCAATGCTCGCCGGGTCCATGCCCGGCACATCCGCGTGCAGCACGAAGCGGTCGCCGTATTCCTCGATGTCGACGGCTGGGGCCCAGTCGGCGGTTGCCCCGCTCGAGGCATCGTTCGATGCGTTGTCGCCGGCGCCGACGTAGCGGTTGAATTCGTTGATGAGATCCCGGTGCATGGCCCAGGGCCCGAAAGCGCGATCACGGATCATGGTAGACATGAAAAGCCTCCTGAAGGTTGTGGGTTGAAGATCAGGGCGTTTGCCCGTGCCAGAACGTTAGGGGCGAGCAGCGGCGGTTCAAGAGGCCTCAGGCGTCGGCTGTCGAGCAGTCGGCCGGGCGCGCCCACGGGGGTCTGGAACGATGTTTACGATCGGTTACGCTACGGCTCCCGCGCGCACCCTCGCGCCAGCTGGCAGACGCCGCATGCCTTCGCTCTCGCACCACGCCGTACCCAATCTGACCACCGCCCAGACGGCGCCGCTGCTGCGCTTCGAAAGCCTGCTGCTGGAACGCGCGGCCGAAATCGAGCGCTGGTTCCGCAATCAGTGGGCGCTGACGCCGCCGCCGTTCTACTGTTCGGTGGATCTGCGCAACGCCGGCTTCAAGCTGGCACCGGTCGATACCAACCTGTTCCCCGGCGGCTTCAACAACCTCAATCTGGCCTTCGAAGCCCTGTGCGTGCAGGCGATCCAGTCGGCGCTCGATCGAGTGATGTCGACCGCCTGCGACGTGCTGCTGGTGCCCGAGAACCACACCCGCAATCGCTTCTATCTGGAAAATGTCGCCACCCTGCAGGGGCTGATCCAGAAGGCCGGCTATACCGTGCGGCTCGGTTCGCTGCGCAGCGATCTGAATGAACCGGAAACCATCACCCTCGATTCCGGCCGGACCCTGCATCTGGAGCCGATCCACCGCGACGGCGATCACGTCTATGTCGGCGATTTCCGGCCCTGCGTGGTGCTGCTCAACAATGACCTGTCGGCGGGCCGGCCGCCGCTGCTCGAGAACATCGTCCAGCCGGTGATCCCGCCGCTCGGCGTCGGCTGGAGCACGCGCCTGAAGACCCAGCACTTCGGCATCTACCGCGAAGTGGCGGCCGAGTTCGGCAAGCTGCTCGGCATCGATCCCTGGTGGGTCGATCCGCTGTTCCGCAACTGCGGCCAGATCAATTTCAAGACTCGCGAAGGCGAGGATTGCCTGGCTTCGAATGTCGAACTGCTGCTCGAAGACATTGCCGAGAAGTATCGCGAATACGGCGTCAAGGACGAGCCGTTCGTGATCGTCAAGGCCGATGCTGGAACCTATGGCATGGGCGTGATGACGGTGAAGAGCGCCGACGAGATTCGCAACATGAATCGCGATGCGCGCAAGAAGATGGCATCGGCGAAGGAAGGCAACGAAGTCACCGGCGCGATCATCCAGGAAGGCGTCTATACCTTCGAAAGATGGGGCGAGGAGCAGGCCACCGCCGAGCCGGTGGTCTACATGATCGACCGCCACGTGGTCGGCGGTTTCTACCGCGTGCACGGCGGCCGCTCGAACACCGAAAACCTCAACGCGCCGGGTGCCAGCTTCGAGCCGCTGGCGTTCGCCGATCCCTGCAACTGCCCGGACACCATGCAGAACCCGGACGCCTCGCCGAACCGCTTCTACGCTTACGGCGTGGTCGCCCGGCTGGCGCTGGTGGCGGCGGCGCGGGAAACCGCCAATGCCCATATGCGCGAGCCGGCGGTGGCTGAAGTCGAGGTCTGAAGCTAGTGCAACGCGTACAACAAACCGTTAGCACTGTGCCGCGTCTTGCGGCGCGACTCTTCGTTGCGAATCGTCGCCATAGAACAACTATGGCTCCTCATCGCGCCTTGATTCGTACCACAATCCATCGGCACATTACTAACGCTTCATTGTGTGCGCTGCACCAGGAGGTTTGAACCGATGGTCAAGTTCCTGCTCTGGATGCTGCTGCTGGTTTTCTGCTGGCCGCTCGCGCTGCTGGCGCTGGTGCTCTACCCGCTGTTCTGGCTGATCGCCTTGCCGTTCCGGCTGGTCGGCATTGCTTTCGAAGGGCTGTTCGAACTGCTGCGCGCCCTGTTGCTGCTGCCGGCGCGACTGCTCGGCGGCGGGCCACGCGCGTCAACCTGAATCGGCACCATGACCATTCTGCTGACCCCTGACTGGGACTTGCCGAACGTAGCGCTCGCCCCGGCACCGTGGTCGCTGACCGGCAGCGGCTACATCCTGATGGTCAGGCTGCCGGCCTCGGTGCTCGACGATCCGCGCCATGTGCCGCCGGAACTGCGCGGCAAGCGCCGTGGCCGTTACGCGATGGTGATGCTGGTCGACTACGAAGATTCCGCGGTCGGCCCGTATCGCGAGCTGTTGTATATCCCCGGCAAGTTCGCCTTCGACGGCGAGCCCAAGAAAAATTACCAGTCGATCACCCGTATCTACGTGTCAAGCCTGGAATCGGTGGTCAACGGCCGGCGCAACTGGGGCATTCCGAAAGACCTGGCCAGCTTCGATTACCGCTACGGCGTCGATGGCATCGACCGTTTCGATACCAGCCTCGATGGCAAGCGCTTCGCCAGCTTTACTTTCAAACCCGGCAAGCTGAAGTGGCCGTTCTCGACCGCGATGGTGCCGAATGCGCTGCTGCAACTGGCGCAGATTCACGGCGGCCGGCAGTTCGTCTACGCGCCTTCGGCCAAGGGCCATGTGCAGTTCGCGAAAGTGCTGGACTGGTCGTTCGACAGTACGCGGTTTCCGGACCTTGCCCAGGGCAGGGTGGTGGCCTGCGTCAAGGTGCCGCGTTTCACGATGGGCTTTCCGGTGTCGGTGGTCACACCCGCCTGAGCAGTCGCGCTCCACTCGGAACGTCATCCCTGCGCAGGCGGGGATCCAGTTTCGACGTTCGCGCACCGCTGGAAACAAAGAACTGGATTCCCGCCTGCGCGGGAATGACGTCTCCATTGGACGTTGCCGTCCTTGAACGCCTTTGGCCTGACCCCTCATGAGCAGATGAACTTCGGCATCGGCGAGTTCTATTCCCTGAGCTGCGCGCTGGTCTGGGCGATCGCCGTGGTGCTGTTCAAGAAGGCCGGTGAAAGCCTCGGCCCATTCGCGCTGAACCTGTTCAAGAACGCGCTGGCCGCGGTCCTGCTCGGCCTGACCGTGCTGGCGCTCTCGCCGATCCTCCCGGTGCTGCCGCCCTTGTCGCTGCTGCTGATCCTGCTGTCCGGCTGGCTCGGCATCTGCCTTGGCGATACCTGGTATCTGCGCGCGCTGAACCAGATCGGTGCCAGCCGCATGGCGGTTGCGCAGACCCTGTATTCGCCATTCGTGATCGGCCTGTCGGCGCTGTTCCTTGGCGAGCATCTGCGCGGGCCGCAATGGCTGGGCGCGTCGCTGGTACTGCTTGGCGTCGTGCTGGTGACCTGGAGCCGCGACCCGGCCCGCAGCGCGGTCGATACCCGCAGCCTGAGAGTCGGCACCGCGATCGGCGTGCTGTCGGTGCTGTTGATGGCGATCGGCATCGTCATGGCCAAGCCGATGCTGGCGATCCACGATTTTCTCTGGGTGGTCTGGCTGCGCGTGATGGGTGGCCTGATCGGTATGGTGCTGATCGTCGTCTGGCGTCGCGATGTGCCCGCCTTGATCCGCGAATTCCGCGCCGTGCGCCACTGGCCGCAGGTGCTCGCCGGCTCGTTTGCCGGTACCTATCTGTCGATGCTGCTGTGGCTGGCCGGCTACAAGTACACGAGTGCTTCGGTATCGGCGGTGCTCAACGAGACGGCGGCGGTGTTCATCGTGCTGTTCGCGGTGCTGTTCCTGCATGAGCGGGTGCGGCCTCGGCAGTACGCCGGAATCACCCTGGCAATGCTCGGTGTTGCGCTGGTAGTACTCCGCTGAGCGACGCAAATTTGGCGCGCTTTTCAATGTTTTGAGCGGCTATCGCAGGGCCGGCACCGCCCGTCGCGCCTCGATTGCGAGGGGCCGGTGGTCGGCCGCAAGGTGTTCACGAAATCTCTCGATCACCAAGAGCAAGCCGTGAAAAAACATCAGCCATCCAGGCGCGGTCTCTGCGTTGCCACCTTGTTGCTGGCCGTTTCCTTGACCGCTGCGGCGGTCGCGCCCAAGACGGCTGCAGTGGCCGGCAGCGTCGATCCAGTCAGCGGCTACCAGACGCTCAGCGGCAGCCTGAAGCGGACCTGGACCGTGGTCAATGGCAGCTACGTGCAGACCACTTCGAACACCACGGCCATCGCGGCAACGATCAAGGTCGCCGGCGTCAGCCGTCGCTACATCATCGTGCGGCCGAACCCGGCACCGGCGGGCGCGCCGGCGCTGCTGTTGCTGCATGCCAGCGGCGTGACGCCGGAAACCATGGCCAACCTGACCGAGGTTGCCGACTACGTGCAGACCCAGGGTTTCTGGGCGGTGCTGCCGGCGGCGATCGGCGGTAGCTGGAAGGACGATCCGAGCGTCGGCAACAAGGACGACACGCTGTTCATCTCGGCATTGATCGACACCCTCATCACCCAGGGTGTCGATGCCAGCCGCGTCTACGCCGGCGGTTATTCGAGCGGCGGCTTCATGGCCGAACGGCTGGCCTGCGAGCTGTCCGACAAGGTCGCCGCGTTCGGTATCGATGCCGCGACCTTGCGCACCGGCCTGGCCAATGTCTGCGCGCCTTCGAAGCCGCGCGCCAAGGCTTATTTCCTCGGCACCGCCGATCTCATCGTCCCTTACGACGGCTACTTCAACATGAAGTCGGCGCTGTCGACGCTGGCCTACTGGAGCGGCAAGCAGGGCTGCGGCGGCACTCTGGCCAGCATCATTCCGGACCGCGCCGCCGACGGCACCACGGTGCAGCTGACGCGCTACACCGGCTGCAATGGCGGCACGCTTGAAAACCGCCTGTACACGGTCACCGGCGGTGGCCATGCCTGGCCGGGCGGCCTGACCGGCGCCCTGTACGTCACCAGCCAGGACATCAAGACCACCGGCCTGATCTGGAGCTTCGTCAGCGGCTATCGGCGCTGAGCTGCAAGGCTATTCGGGAAGCACGTCCGACAGCGGCAGCGGCTTGAACGAGCAGTCGGCATTCAGGCCGGATTCCGCCAGCGGCAGACAGCGCAACGGCCGCTGTTCCGACAGGCTATTGATCACTTCGCCTTTCGGGCAGATGCGCAGTTCGGCGATCTGCTGACTGCGGCAGATCACCAGGCTGCGGCAGCTGTTCGGATTGAGATAATCGCCGTCGGCCTCATCCACGCAGAAGCTTAAGTCCGGTGCCGGTTCGGGGATTTCCACCGGCGCAGCGGCCGGTGCCGGCACCTCGCGCTGGCAGGCACCCAGCACGACAACCATCATCAGGATTGACACGCAGGTACAGCGTTTCATGGGCGATTCCGGAACGTTTCAGAGAGCCTATTGATTCGGCCACGAAATAGTTGAACAAGGTGATACGTCTGAATTTGATGCCTGATCTTCCCGGCGAGGTCGGCACGTGGCCGAATCAATAACAAAATCAATATGTTTTTTGTTATTGAGGCGGCCGGCGAGGTCTACAACCCTGAGTCACTTCCTGCCATCGTCGGCTTGCTTGTTCAACATTTTGAGG
>JAUXYM010000083.1 GCA_030694365.1 Nevskia sp.
ATCAGGTATTCGGGGCCGAACGACAGATCCTCGATGCCATAGGCGTTGGCCACGACATCGCTCTGCTCCAGCCGCGCCAGTTCGGCAATCGCCCGGACGGCGGCGATTTCCATTTCCCGGGTGATCGTCGTCGCACCGGCATCAAGCGCGCCGCGAAAGATGAACGGAAAGCACAGGACGTTGTTGACCTGGTTCGGGTAGTCGGTGCGGCCGGTGGCGATGATCGCGTCGTCGCGGACGCTGCGCACTTCACTCGGCAGGATTTCCGGCGTCGGGTTGGCCAGCGCCAGGATCAGCGGACGCGCCGCCATGGCCTTGACCATCTCCGGCTTCAGCACGCCGCCGGCGGACAGGCCCAGAAAGATGTCGGCATCCGGAATCACTTCGGCCAAGGTACGGGCGTCGGTGACCTGCGCGTAGCGGGCCTTGTCCTCGTCCATCAACTCGGTACGACCCCGATAGACGACGCCGGCGAGATCGGTCAGCCAGACGTGCTCGATGCGGATGCCGAGTTCGACCAGCAGTTCGACGCAGGCCAGTGCCGCCGCACCCGCGCCGCTGACCACCAGCTTCACTTCGCCGATCTTCTTGCCGACCACTTCCAGACCGTTGCTGACCGCCGCGCCGACGATGATCGCGGTGCCGTGCTGGTCATCGTGGAAGACCGGAATCTTCATCCGCTCGCGGAGCTTGCGCTCGATGTAGAAGCACTCCGGCGCCTTGATGTCTTCGAGGTTGATGCCGCCGAAGGTCGGTTCGAGCGCGGCAATCAGTTCGATCAGCTTGTCCGGATCGCGTTGCTCGACTTCCAGATCGAAGACATCGATGCCGGCGAATTTCTTGAACAGCACCGCTTTGCCTTCCATCACCGGCTTGGCCGCCAGCGGACCGATCGCACCAAGACCGAGCACCGCCGTGCCATTGGTGATCACCGCCACCAGATTGCCGCGCGCGGTGTAGCGGAAGGCGTTGGCCGGGTCCTTGACGATCTCCTCGCAAGCCGCGGCGACACCGGGCGAATAAGCCAGCGCCAGATCGTTCTGGTTGACCATCTGCTTGGTCGGCATGACGGCGAGTTTTCCGGGGGTCGGAAACTCGTGATATTCGAGCGCGGCCTGGCGCTGGGCGTCGATCGGATTCATGCGCGTCTGCTCGTGGTGTTGGAGACCGGAACCTTGCTTTCCGGGGCGCGCATGCTACCGCCAACGCGCGGCGCGGTCAGCGTTTTCCGTGCAGTTCGCTTGGCCCACTGGGTGCCTGCCGAAAGATTCCGGCCGGTCGCTTACGGCTGGTGCAGGTCTTCGATACGGATGTCGCCGCGGGCCAGCAGCCGCTCGCGGAACCAGCGGGTCGCAGCGTCAGCGTCGGTCTTCGGGCCCTTGATGCCGAATTCGATGTGCCGCTCGCGCTCGGCACTGCCCCGGAACGGCAGGCTGGCCAGCTTGATCGACGGATATTTTTCGAGCGTCGCCTCCATCAAGCCGATCAGATCGCCCTCGCCGCCGGAACCATAGGCGCGGAAGCTGAATTCGACCGGCGGCTCGGCGTTGTGCAGGCCCTGCAGCCGCTCGTCGAGCACCCATTCGAGCATCGGCCAGGCCATTTCCGGGAAGCCCGGCACGAAGTAACTGTTACCGATATGAAAGCCGGCGATGTTATTGATCGGGTTCGGAATCAAGCCGGCACCGAGCGGGAAATCAGCCATCAGCACGCGGTTCGGCCAGGCTTTGTCGCCGTACTGGCGCTCGATGATCGCCAGTGCCTCTGGATGACGGGCAATCGGCACGTCGAAGGCGCGAGCGGCCGCCTGCCGCGTGCGGTCGTCGGGAGTGCCGCCGATGCCGCCGCAGGACAGCAGCATGTCACCGCGAACCTGCGCAGCGCGGATCAGCTCAGCGATCCGCAGCTCATCATCGCCAACGAAATGCGCCCATTCCAGGCTGATGCCGCGCGTGTTCAGCAGTTCGATCACTTGCGGCAAATGCTTGTCCGGCCGCTTGCCGGACAGTAGTTCGTCACCGACGATCAGAAGACCTACTGCCATCTCGATTCCTCCGTATGTCTGAGTTCCACGCTCACGGCTGCACGCGTGGCGGGTCGCAGACCAGCAAGGCTTGCAGCGCCAGGCCGACACCGGCCTGATCGCTCGCCGTCAGCCGGCCGGCACGGCGCAGGATCAGCCGGTGATCCAAGGTGAACAGCTTCATGCGGGCCACCGAGGGTGCCGGCAGGCCCGCAGCGGCAAGATTGGCGATCGGCGTATCGAGCGGCCAGGCATCGCGACCTTCCTTGCTGCTGGTGATCATCGCCAGCACCGAATGGCCGATTTCGGCGTTGAAGCTGGCTTTCGATGACAGCACCAACGCTGGACGGCGCTTGGCGGTGTCGCGATCGGTGAACGGAAACGGCACGACGACGACATCGTAGGCGTCAAGCTGTTCGAGTTCTTCAGAGGTCACGATAGGCCGCCTCGTCGTCCTCGGACGACCACTCGGACGCCAGCGTGCCGTTCAGCGCGCGGGCGTACTCGGCATCGAACGGCTGCTGTTTGCGCAGGTAGACGACACCGCGTTCGTTGATCTCGAAACGCACGACATCACCGGATTTCAAGCCCAGTACCTCCCGTACCGGCTGCGGAATCGTCGCTTGGTACTTGCTCGTCAAGCGGCTGGCAATATCGCTCATCGGTCATCCATCAGTAATGGCGTATTACCAAATTACCGCCATCACCCATTGGCAGTCAACTCCCGCTGTCGCGATGGCCGGCATCGTTCAGCCAGGAAAAAGGCGGTTCCCGTTGCATGCGACGCAATAAAAAACGCCCGCGCAAGGCGGGCGTTTTGGATCCGGCCGTTCAGCGATCAGGCGGCGACGGTCGCTTCCTTGAGCATCTTCTGCAGCTCGCCGGACTGGAACAGGTCGAGCGTGATGTCGCAGCCGCCGACCAGTTCGCCCTTCACGTAGAGCTGCGGAAAGGTCGGCCAGTTGGCGAACTTCGGCAGCGCGCGGTAGACCTCTTCGTCTTCATAGATGTTGACGTAGGCGTATTCGGCACCACAGGTATTCAAAGCCTTGATGACCCGCGAGGAAAATCCGCACTGCGGAAAATCGGGCGTGCCTTTCATGTAGACGATGATCGGGTTCTGGGTAACCTGCTGCTTGATTCTTTCGAGTGCGTCCATGGTCCTGTTTCCGTGTTGACTGTGGCGGCGGATGACCGGATTTTAACACCCGGACGGATCAGCTACATTGAAGCTGTCCTTCGGGCACATCGGCAATGCTAAAATCGCGCCATCGGTGGGGTCGCAGTCGATGCCAGTCCGGCACACAACTCATCGGACGCTGAACCCCCTCGGAACCGTCAACCCGCCTTCACGAGTAATTTCCATGACCTTTGCCCTGCCGGAACTGCCCTACGCCCGCGAAGCACTCGAGCCGCACATGTCTCGCGAGACCTTCGAATACCACTACGGCAAGCATCACAAGGCCTATGTCGACATGGCCAACAAGCTGATCGTCGGCACCGAATTCGAGAACGCGTCGATTGAAGACGTGATCAAGAAATCGTCCGGCAAGCTGTTCAATAATGTCGCCCAGATCTGGAACCACACGTTCTTCTGGCACTGTCTGACGCCGACCCAGGCCGCTCCCGGCAAGAAGCTGACCGATGCCCTGGTCAAGACTTTCGGCGGCATCGAAGACTTCAAGAAGCAGTTCACCGAAGCCGCGATCGGCACTTTCGGTTCGGGCTGGGCCTGGCTGGTCAAGAAGTCCGACGGCACGCTGGCGATCGTTTCGACCACCGGTGCCGGCAACCCGATGACCGCTGGCGACCTGCCGCTGCTGACTTGCGACGTCTGGGAACACGCTTATTACATCGACTACCGCAACGCCCGTCCGAGCTACCTGGAGCACTTCTGGTCGCTGGTGAACTGGGAATTTGTCGAGAAGAACCTGAACTGATCACGGCTTGATCGGCTGCCCTCGTCCCGATGGACGGGGGCAGCCCGGTTCATTTATGGTTGAAAGGGTCGCGTCTCGCGACCCTTTTTGTTTCTGGCCTCGGCCTCCCCTTCAGACCCTTGCATGACCCGCTGCCCGCCGTGACCCGGGCCGCGCTCCACCGGATTTCGAGAATGACCCGTCACCTGCTCAAGCTCAGCGACTTCAGCGCCGACGAACTGCGCGCCATCGTGCTGCGCGCCATCGAGATGAAGAAGTCCGGCCCGACCCGAAACGGCGTGCTGGCAGGCAAGACGCTGGCGATGATCTTCACCAAGAACTCGACCCGGACCCGGGTCAGCTTCGAAGCTGGCATGGCCAAGTTCGGTGGCCATGCGCTGTTCCTGCACTCCAACGCCACCCAGCTCGGCCGCGACGAGCCGATCGAGGACACCGCGAAAGTGCTGTCGCGGATGTGCGACGCGATCATGATCCGCAACGATTCCCAGGCCGATCAGGAAGCGCTGGCTTCGGCGTCACGGGTGCCGGTGATCAACGGCTTGTCGGACCTGCATCACCCCTGCCAGTTGCTGGCCGACATGCAGACCTGGTTCGAGCATCGCGGCGATCCCAAGGCCAAGGTTGCCGCCTGGATCGGCGACGGCAACAACGTCTGCCATTCTTGGATCGAAGCCGCGGTGCTGTTCGGCTTCCAGCTGCGCATCGCCAGCCCCAAGGGTTTCGAGCCGGCGGCCGATATCGTTGCGGCGGCGGGCAGCCACGTCGAACTGCTGCGCGGTGCCAGCTTCGCCGCCAATGGCGCGGACGTTCTGGTCACCGACACCTGGACCAGCATGGGTCAGGAAGCCGAACAGCAGCGTCGGGTCACCGCCTTCGCCGATTACCAGATCGATGCTGCGCTGATGGCGAGAGCCGGTCGCGACGCGATCTTCATGCACTGCCTGCCGGCGCATCGCGGCCAGGAAGTATCGGCCGAGGTCATCGACGGGCCGCAAAGCGTGGTCTGGGACGAAGCCGAAAACCGCCTATGGGCGCAGATGGCGCTGCTCGAACATCTGCTTTCGCAGTGAGTCTTCAGATGAAGCTGCCGGCTTACGTCAATGATCTCGACGCCGTCGTCGCCCAGGCCATTGCCGAAGATCTGGGCTGCGGCGATCACACAGCGCGTCTCGTGCCGGCCGATCAGCAAGCCTGCGCGCGGGTGATTTCCCGCGAAGCCGCGGTGATCTGCGGCCGCGCATGGGTCGATGCGGTGTTCGCGCAGATCGATGCTGAAGTGCAACTCGAATGGCTGGTCGATGATGGCCAGCAGGTAGCCGCCGATCAGCTGCTTTATCGCCTGCAGGGCTCGGCACGCAGCCTGCTGACCGGCGAACGCACGGCGCTGAATTTCCTGCAGTCGCTGTCCGGCACCGCGACTGCGGTGCGCGAGTACGTCGACGCCGTGGCCGGCACCGGTACGGCGATCGTCGATACCCGCAAGACCCTGCCCGGCCTGCGCAATGCCCAGAAGTACGCGGTGCTCTGCGGCGGAGGCGTCAACCATCGCATCGGCCTGTACGACGGCATCCTGATCAAGGAAAACCACATCGCTGCCGCCGGCGGCATTGCCGAAGCGATCGCCGCTGCGCGAGCACTCGGTGCCGGCGTGCCGCTGATGACCGAAGCGGAAACGCTGGACGAAGCGCGCATTGCCCTGGATCAGGATGTCGACCTGCTGCTGGTCGACGATTTCGCCGACGCCGAACTGCGCGCCGCCGTGCGTCTGACCCGCGCTCATCGCGCTGCCGGTGGCCGCACGCTGATCGAATATTCCGGCGGCGCTACGCTCGCCAACATCCGCGCGATGGCCGAAACCGGCGTCGACCGCATCTCGATCGGCGCGATCACCAAGCACGTCCGCGCTGTCGATCTGTCGATGCGCTTCACCTGACGAGGCTCGGCAGGCAAAGCGCACCATGCCTGGATGACGACCTTCCGAGTCGTCGGCAACACCATGTCGGGAGATGTTCCGGTGACTGCTTACCTGCAACTGCTGAAGCGCGTGCCCCTGTTCCAGGGCTTTTCCGACAGCGATCTCGGCGAACTGGAACAGCTGCTGCGGCCGCGCAAGGTCGCGCCCGGCAGTCTGCTGTTCTCGAAGGGCGAGCACGGCGGTTCGATGTTCATCGTGGTCAGCGGCAAGGTGCGCGTGCTGCTGCCAGCCACGCGGCCGGGTGCCGCGCCGGTGGTGCTGCAGGAACTTGGCGACGGCGAGTTCTTCGGCGAGATGGCCCTGATCGACAACCAGCCGCGCAGCGCCAGCGTCGACGTGCCCCACGGCGCCGAGCTGGCCGAACTGACGCGGGAAAGCTTCGTTGCCCAGCTCGACCGTTCGCCGCGCATCGGCATCTCGATGCTGGCGGTGATGTCACGGCGGCTGCGCAGCGCCGCCGAGTTGCTCGGCACCCCGGCGTCCCGCGACATCAACCGGGAATCCGACGAGCAGCAGACCTGGTCGCAGAAGCTGGCCGACCGGGTGGCGCAATGGAATGGCAGCTGGTCGTTCCTGATCCTGCTGATCATGGCGACTGCCGTCTGGACCGGCATCAACGCCGTGCCCGGTCTGCAGTTCGATCCCTATCCGTACCAGTTCTTCAACTTCTTTCTGGCCTTTCTGGTCGCCGTGCAAGGCCCGCTGCTGATGATGAGCCAGAACCGGCAGGTGCTGAAGGAACGGCTGCACGCGGAGGCCGACTACCGGGTCAATCTTAAGAACGAAACCGGCATCGGCCAGGTGCTGCTGGAATTGGCCGAACTGCGCCGCCAGTTGGCCGAGGTCGGTCAGAAAACCTGCGCCAAGCCGGCGGCACCGAACGACGCCACCGACTCGGGATATCTCTGATTCAGCTCGCTCAGCGCCCGCCGAGCGCCGGCGTGCAGAAGCAGTAGGCGTAGACCCGCTGCGGATCGTCGAGACGGCGCACGGCATCGCCGATCGCCCGCGCCGGGGCTGCCAGGACGCCGCCCGGAAGCTGGTTCAACAGCGCGCCATAAATGTTCCCTTGGCCGCTCATGCCCTGCCCCTTGCCGAACAGATCGCCGAGCAGTTGCTTGAACAGATCGCGATCCGGCTGCATCTCGTTGAGCTGATAGCGACCGGGGGCGAGCTTGGCGAGTTGCGCCAGCGCCGTTTCGGCATCCTGGAAACTGCCGAGTGAATCGACCAGCCCGAGTTCTTTCGCCGCCTTGCCGCTCCAGACCCGGCCGCGGGCGATGGTATCGACCTGCTCGACCGGAATCTCGCGGCCCTTGGCAACACCTTCGATGAAGTTGCGATAGCCCTTTTCGATCTGCAGCTGGAACAGCGTCTTGACGCTGTCGGCCAGCGGCCGGTCGACCCGGAAGGCGCCGGCCAGCGGCGTGGTGCCAACGCCGTCGGTGTGGATGCCGAGCTTGTTCAGCGGCTCGTTGATGGTCGGGATCATGCCGAAGATGCCGATCGAGCCAGTGATCGTGGTCGGTTCGGCCCAGATCTGATCGGCGTCCATCGAAATCCAGTAGCCGCCGCTCGCCGCCAGGGTCGACATCGACGCGACCACCGGCTTGCCTTCAGCCTGCAACGCCAGCACGCCACGACGAATCTTTTCCGAGGCAAACACGCTGCCACCCGGCGAGTTGACCCGCAGCAGCACGGCCTTGACCTTGTCGTCACGACGAGCGCGATCGAGCAGATCGGCGATGGTATCGCCGCCGGCGTTGTTGTCCTCGCTGTCACCGTCGACGATCTCGCCCTGGACGATCACCACCGCCATCTTGTCGGCCTGGCGCTTGGATTTTTCGGCGCGGATGGCGGCCAGGTAGCTGCCGGCATCGATCTGACGGAACGAGCCGTGCTCGTCATCCTCGCCGACTCGTTCGATCATCCGCTTGCGGAAGTCCGCCTGCGTCTCGATCTGGGTCACCAGGCCTGCTTCCAGCGCATAAGCGGCGAGATCGCCCTTGTGCTTCTCCAGCCCCGCCGACAGGCCGGCAATGTAGCGATCGGCGGCATCCGGGGTCAGCTTGCGCGCCTCGCCGAGGGTGGTGCCGTACAGGCTCCAGAGATCGCCGAGCCAGGCCTGGTTGGCGGTGCGGGCCTCGGGCGACATGTCGTTGCGCTCGTAAGGCTCGACGGCGGACTTGAATTCGCCGACGCGGAAGATGTTGATCTGCACGCCAAGCTTGTCGAGCGCGTCCTTGAAGTAGTTGGTGTAAACGGAAAAGCCTTCGAGCAGCACCGAACCGAGCGGATCGATCGAGATTTCATCGGCCTGCGCCGCCAGGTAGTACTGCTTCTGGTCGTAGGAATCGCCATAGGCGTAAACCGGCTTGCCGGCCGCGCGGAACTTGCGCAGGGCGACAGCGATTTCCTCGAGCTGCGGAAGACCGGCACCGGCCATGTCGTCGAGCTTGACGACGATCGACGGAATGCGCGCGTCGCTGGCCGCGGCATCGATGGCGTCGACCACTTCGCGCAACGACGTCTGATCCGGTTTGTTGTCGCTGAAGCGCTGCAGCAAGGCACGGCTGCGGTCGTTAGGAATCTGTTCGCTGAGATCGCCGAACGGGATCACCGTCATCGCGATGTTGTCCTCGATCACTGGCGTCTGGTCGCGGCTGCCGGCCCAGATGCCGAAACCGAGGACCACCAGCGACAGCACGACGAGGGCGCGGAAGCAGAACACGATCAGCGTCCAGATCCAGCTGAACAGACGCACTATCAGGGGGCGCGGCTCACTCATGAGGGGGAAATCCGAGGCTATGGGAAGGGGTTGGGACTGGGAAAAGTATCGCACGGGGCTTGCCAGTACGCGGCCGGGTGGGCGTTTCGCCACGGGGCTTTGAAGCGGCGAATGCGTCCCCAACATCCGCTCGATACCACCGATGGTGCACTGCCGCACCGCTGCCCACTGCGGGGCCTTATGCTTCGCGCCTGCCCCGCTAGGCAATACCGGTCTTTCTCAATTCGTTACTGAAAAATCATGAGCAATCATCACCCACTGATCATTCTCGGCTCCGGCCCCGCCGGCTACACGGCTGCGGTCTATGCGGCCCGCGCCAACCTGAAACCGGTGCTGATCACCGGCGTCGAGCAGGGTGGCCAGCTGATGACCACCACCGAGGTCGACAACTGGCCGGGCGATGTCGAACACCTGCAGGGTCCGGATCTGATGGACCGCATGCGCCGCCACGCCGAGCGCTTCGACACCCAGTTCATCTATGACCACATCGACAAGGTCGATCTGAGCAAGCGGCCGTTCACCCTGCACGGCGGCAGCGGCAGCTACACCTGCGATGCGCTGATCATCGCCACCGGTGCCAGCGCCAAATACCTGGGCATACCGTCCGAAGACGCGTTCAAGGGCAAGGGCGTGTCGGCCTGCGCGACCTGCGACGGCTTCTTCTACAAGGGCCAGGAAGTCGCCGTGATCGGCGGCGGCAATACCGCCGTCGAGGAAGCGCTGTATCTCGCCAACATCGCGGCCAAGGTCACCGTGGTCCACCGCCGCGACAAGTTCAAGGGCGAGAAGATCCTCCACGACAAGCTGTTCAAGCGGCAGGCCGAAGGCAAGGTCGAGATCATCTGGAATTCGTCGCTCGATGAAGTGCTTGGCGACGCCACCGGCGTCACCGGCATGCGGGTCAAGAACCTGCAGGACGCCAGCACCCGCGAAACCAGGCTGGCCGGCGTGTTCATCGCCATCGGCCACTCGCCGAACACCGGCATCTTCGAGGGTCAGCTCGATATGGCCGGCGGCTATCTGAAAGTGAAGGGCGGCAGCGAAGGCAATGCCACCGCGACCAGCGTCGAAGGCGTGTTCGCGGCCGGCGACGTCATGGACCACGTCTATCGCCAGGCGATCACTTCAGCCGGCACCGGCTGCCAGGCCGCGCTTGATGCCGAACGCTATCTGGACAAGTTGCACGGCGGCTGAAGCATCGTCGGCAGTCACTGCAGAACCCTCGCTCGATCAATGTCGACGCGAGGGTTTTTTATTGGCTGTGCGACTGGCACAGTGCGGCCATGCCGCTGCCTCGTCTCGTCGTTCCTGTCCTGCTGATGCTGGCGCTCCTGCTCGGCGGCTGTGCGAGCCGCCCGACGCCGGATCATCTCGAACTGCGCCAGCACATCGTCGAGACCGCGCTCGGCCAGCTTGGCCGGCCGTATCGTTACGGCGGCCGAGACCCGGACGGCTTCGATTGCAGCGGCCTGGTGCAGTTCGCGTACAGCGAAGCCGGGGTGATCGTGCCGCGCGATACCCGTTCGCAACGCGAAGCCGGCAAGACCTTGTCACTGAGCCAGGCGCAGCCCGGCGATCTGCTGTTCTACCGTTTCGAGTACGGCGGCGGCCTGCATGTCGGCCTGTATCTGGGCGATGGCCGGATGATTCACGCGCCGGCCTCGGGCCGGCAGGTCAGCCTGGTGGAAGTCGCCTCGCCGATCTGGAAGAAGCGCTATCTGGAAACCATTCGGCTGCTGCCGTAAGCCCAGCCGTGTGCTGGCCGGCTCAGCGACAGGATTCCGCCTTGGTCAGCACATCCATCGACACCTTCTGCCCACCATGCAGGCCGCCATGCAGCACCACGTGACGGCAAGCCCCGCTGACGGTGCAGATATCGCCGCAGGCGCCGTAATGGCGCTTGCTGTCCGGTGGTGTTGCGGCCGGCATCGAACGGATCAGTGAATCCAGCGTCCGCGCGATGTCGGCGTGAGGACTCATCAGATGGCCCTGCAGCAGCAGCGCCATCATCGAAGCGGTCAACAGCAGCACCAACGGCGTCAACACCGACGCGCCGATCATCGACGCGGCAGCAAGCCGCCGGGGGCCGGACCGGCGGGGCCGCAAGTCGCCTCCGTCCACTGACGGCGCATCGCATCGCCGTCGTTGCCATCCCTGCACGTCAATTCCTCGCCATTTCTGGACGAGTCGCTACAACTTCCGTTCCTGGCTGCAAACGAGGTGCCGGCCACGAAAAACGGCGCGACAAATCATTGTCGCGCCGTCGGCTCAGGCGGGAATCCGGCGAAGCTTTTGAAGCTCAGTCGATGATGATCCGGCTCGCTTCTGCCGCCGGCTTGGCGTTCGACAGGATCAGTGTATTGAGCCGGCGCACGAAGGCCGCCGGATCCTCGAGCTGGCCGCCTTCGGCGAGCACGCTCTGGTCGTACAGGATCGCCGCCAGGTCATCGAACTCGCCATCGGCAGCGGCTTTCAGACGCTCGACCAGCGGATGCTCGGCGTTGATTTCCAGCACCGGCGGCATGGCGGGTGCTGCCTGCCCGGCCTGCTTGAGAATCTTCTCGAGACGACGGCTGTAGCCGAAATCCGGTGCCACCAGACAGGCCGGCGATTCGACTAGCCGTGACGACAGCCTGGCACTTTCGATCTTCACGCCCAGCGATTTGCCGAGCCGCTCCAGCAGCGGCGCGAACTCGGTCTCGGTCTTTTCCTTCTCCGGCGTGCTGAGGTCCGACGCCAGATCGGCGCCACCGACGGCGCAGGATTCCAGCGGCTTGCCGTCGAACTCGTTGAGGTGCATGACCACCCATTCGTCGATGCGGTCGGACAGCAGCAGCACTTCCCAAGCCTTCTTGCGGAAACCTTCGACATGCGGCACGGCGCGCGCAGCGGCGGGCGTGTCACCAGTCACGTAATAGATTTTGGTCTGGCCTTCCGGCATCCGGGCGACGTAATCGGCCAGCGACACCTTGGCACCATCGGTCGCGGTGGTGGAATCGAAGCGACACAGCTTGGCGATCCGCTCGCGATTGACGTTGTCCTCGACCAGACCTTCCTTCAGCACGGCACCGAAGACATCCCAGAACTTCGCGTAGTCGTCCGGCTTGTTCCTGGCCAGATCGTCGAGCAGGTCGAGCACCCGCTTGGTCAGCGCTGATTTCAGCTTCTCGACATTGCGATTGCCCTGCAGCAGTTCGCGCGACACGTTGAGCGGCAGATCATCGGAATCGACCAGACCGCGGACGAAGCGCAGATAGGCCGGCAGCAGCTCGGCGCCGTGATCCATGATGAACACGCGCTTCACGTACAGCTGTAAACCGCGCGCCTTGTCGCGATCCCAGAGATCGAAGGGTGCGGTGCCCGGAATGTAGAGCAGCGAGATGTAGCTGAGATTGCCTTCGACTCTCTGATGCGCCCAGCTCAGCGGCTTGCCCGGATCGAAGGACAGGGCGCTGTAGAAGCTGTGGTAGTCCTCGTCGCTCAGCTCGGATTTCGGACGCGTCCACAGGGCTGCGGCCTTGTTCAGCGTTTCGACCTCGCCGTCATCGACCTTCAGCCGCACCGGCAGGCCGATGTGGTCGGAGTACTTGCGCACCAGATGGCCGATGCGGCCGGCTTCGAGAAACTCCCTCTCGTCGTCACGCAGATGCAGCGTGATATCGGTGCCGCGCTCGTTCTTGATGACCGGTTCCAGCGAATAGCTGCCTTCGCCGGTCGATTCCCAGACATGTGCTGCGGTCTCGCCGGCCCGGCGCGAAGTGACCGTGACCATGTCGGCAACGATGAACGCCGAGTAGAAGCCGACGCCGAACTGGCCGATCAGCTGGGCGTCCTTCTTGCCGTCGGCGGACAGCTGCTCCATGAACGCCTTGGTGCCGGAGCGGGCAATGGTGCCGAGGTTGTCGACCAGATCCTCGCGGCTCATGCCGACGCCGTTGTCGCGCACGGTCAAGGTGCCGGCGGCGCTGTCGACGATCAGATCGACAGCCAGCGCGGTGTCCTCGCCGAACAGCGCTGGATCCTGGATCGCCAGGAAGCGCAGCTTGTCGGCAGCGTCGGAGGCGTTCGAGATCAGCTCGCGCAGGAAGATTTCCTTGTTCGAGTACAGCGAGTGGATCATCAGCTTCAGCAGCTGGCGGGTCTCGGTCTGGAATTCGAATTGCTGCGGGGCGACGGTATCGGTGGTCATGGAGCGCTCTCGGTGATGTTGGCCAACCCCGCCTTGTTGGGTTCATCCGCTGCCGCTTTCAAGAGCCACCACATTTCAAACCAGCCGGGCTAGAAACCAACCATGCATTCCTTGCCCACTTCTCGGAGCATCCAAACCATCTGCTCGTCAGCGCAGAATGAATCGTGCCCGCTTCATGTGCTCCTGGCTCGTGGCGGGAGCCAGAATCTTAAGCAGCTACTGGTCCGTAATTCGACCAGCAGGCCGGCTACTATCGTGGTTCTACGGCGACGGTTCACAACGCCGAGTCGCGCCGCGAGACGCGGCGCTAACGGTTTGTTGTACGCGCGACACTCGCTCAATGCAGGCGTTCGATAATCGTCGCCACGCCCTGGCCCATGCCGATGCACATCGTCGCCAGACCATAGCGGCCGCCCTGCTCGTTGAGCACATGGGCCAGCGCACCGGTGATGCGAGCACCGGAGCAACCCAGCGGATGGCCGAGGGCAATCGCCCCGCCCTTCAGGTTGACCCTGTCCATACGGTCGAGAATCTTCAGCTCGGTCATCACCGACAGCGCCTGTGCGGCGAAGGCTTCGTTGAGCTCGAAGTAGTCGATGTCGGCCAGGGTTAGACCGGCGCGCTTCAGTGCCTTCAAGGTCGCTGGCACCGGGCCACGGCCCATGGTCGACGGATCGCAACCAGCACTCGCCATCGACACGATGCGGGCCAGCGGCTTCAGGCCCAGCGCCTTAGCCTTGTCGGCCGTCATCACCAGCACCGCCGAAGCGCCATCGGAAAGCGCCGAGCTGTTGCCGGCGGTGACCGAGCCCTTCGGATTGAACGCCGGCTTCAGCTTGCCGAGGTCTTCGATGTTGGCGTTGCCACGGACCACCTCATCGAAGTCGACGAGGATCGGCAGACCGTCGGCATCATGTCCGGCGACCGGGACCATCTCGTTCTTGAAGCCGCCGTTGTTCTGCGCGGCCGCCGCCTTCTGATGCGAGGCCAGCGCGAACTCGTCCTGCTTCTGGCGGCTGAGTTGGAACGCCGTCGCCAGCATTTCGGCAGTCAGACCCATCATGGCGGCCGCTTTCGCGGTGGTCACCGACAGTTCCGGATTGCCATCGAAGTTGTAGTCCATCGGCACGTGGCCCATGTGCTCGACACCACCGCAGATGAAGATTTCACCGGCACCAGCCTGAATCGCGCCGACCGCCGAATGGATTGCGGTCATCGACGAACCGCAGAGGCGGTTGACGGTCTGGCCCGACACTTCGATCGGCAGGCCGGCCAGCAGCGACGCCTGACGGGCGATGTTGAAGCCCTGCTCCTTGGTCTGCTGCACGCAGCCCCAGATCACGTCTTCGATTTCCTTCGGGTTGACGGCCGGGTTGCGGCGCATCAGCGCCTTGATCAGTTCAGCTGACAGATTCTCGGCGCGGACATTGCGGAACACGCCGGCTTTCGAGCGGCCCATCGGGGTGCGAACCGCATCAACGATGACGACATCAGTCATTTCAAATTCTCCTAAATCGTTTGCTCACGCAGAGAACGCCGAGATACGCGGAGAAAAGCTTCAAGACAAAAAGCTTTTCTTTCTTTGCTGTTCTCTGCGTCCTTTGCGTTCTCTGCGTGAGATAAGTTGTTGGCCTTTATAGCGGGTAGTAGCGCTGGCCGGCGGCGGCCATCGCCTTCATCGTTGCGGTCGGTTCGTAGAGCTTGCCGAGCGAAGCGTACTTCGCGCACTTCTCGACCAGGTTGGCGAGGCCGATGGCATCGGCGTACTTCAGCGCGCCGCCGAGATGCGGCGGGAAGCCTACGCCCATGATCAGGCCCATGTCGGCCTCGTTCGCCGTGTCGACGATCTTCTCTTCGAGGCAGCGCGCCGTCTCGATGATCATCGGGATCATCAGACGCTCCATGATTTCCTCGTCGCTGAAATCATGCGTGCCGTTCGGCTGCACCTGGGCGATCAGCTCATAGGTTTCCGGCACCACGACCTTCTTCGGCTTGCCCTTCGGATCGGTCTGGTACTTGTAGAAGCCGATGCCGTTCTTCTGGCCATAGCGCTTGGCCTCATACATCACGTCGAGCGCGGTACGGAACTCCTTGCCCATGCGGTCCGGATAGCCTTCGGCGAGCACGTCACCGACATGGTGCGAGGTGTCGATGCCGACCACGTCCTGCAGGTAGCTCGGGCCCATCGGCCAGCCGAAGCTTTCCGCCGCCTTGTCCATCTTCTGGTAGTCGGCACCGTCGCGGAGCAACAGGCTCCAGCCACCGAAGTACGGGAACAGGATGCGGTTGACCAGGAAGCCCGGGCAATTGTTGACCACGATCGGCGTCTTGCCCATCGCGCTGGCGTAGGCAACGATGGTCGCGACCGCTTCCGGCGAAGTCTTGGCACCCTTGATGACCTCGACCAGCGGCATCTTGTGCACCGGATTGAAGAAGTGCATGCCGAGGAAATTCTCGGGGCGCTTCAGATCGGCGGCCAGCAGGTCGATCGAGATCGACGAGGTATTCGACGCGATCACGGTGTTGGCGCGGACGATCGCCTCGACATCGGCGAGCACCGCTTTCTTGACCTTCGGGTTCTCGACCACCGCTTCGACGACCACGTCGACGGCACCGAAGTCGCCGTAGTTCAAGGTCGGGCGAATCGTCGACAGCACGGCGCCGGCCTTCTCCGGCGTCATCTTCTTGCGGCCGACCTGCGCCGACAGCAGCTTGTTCGCCTCGTTCATGCCGAGGTCGAGCGCTTTGTCGGCAATGTCCTTCATGATCACCGGCGTGCCGCGCGAAGCGCTCTGGTAAGCGATGCCGCCGCCCATGATGCCGGCGCCGAGCACGGCGCCCTGCTTCACCGGACGCGCGATTTTCGCGTAGGCCTTGCCCTTCTTCTTCAGCAGCTGATCATTGAGGAACAGGCTGATCAGGGAGTCGGCGGTCTGGGTCTTGGCCAGCTTGGCGAAGGTGGCGGATTCGATGGCGATCGCATCGTCACGGGTCTTGCCGGCACCCTTCTGGATCGAGGTCACGGCGGCAACCGGGGCCGGGAAATGCTTGCCAGCCTTGCCGGCAATGAAGCCCTTGGCGGTCTCGAAGGCCATTGCCGCTTCGATCGGACCGAGCTTCAGCTTGCCGGTCTTCTGGGCGCGGCGCGCTTTCCAGTCAAAAGCGCCGCTTTGGGCCAGCGCGAGCAGCTTGAGCGCGGCTTCGCGGGTTTTCTCGGGCGGAACCACGGCATCGACGGCGCGAATCTTCAGCGCGGCATCCGGCTTCGCGGCTTCACCGCCGGCAATCCATTCGATCGCGTTGTCGGCACCGACCAGGCGCGGGAAGCGTACGGTGCCGGCAAAGCCGGGGATGATGCCGAGCTTCACTTCCGGGAAACCGATGCTGGCCTTGGCCGAGATCACCCGGTAATCGGTGGTCAGCGCCATTTCGAAGCCACCGCCGAGGGCGATGCCGTTGATCGCGGTGACGCTCGGGAACGGCAGATCTTCGATCGCCGAAAACACTTTATTGGTCTCGATCGCCCACTTGGCGATCTCGTCTTCCGGCAGCTGGAAACTCTTGCCGAATTCGGTGATGTCGGCACCGACGATGAACACGTCCTTGCCGCTGGTGACGATCAAGCCCTTGAGCGTCGCATCGGCGGCGAGCAGGCTGCCGGCCTCTTTCAGTTCGGCGATGGTCGCAGCGTCGAACTTGTTGACCGACTCGTTCTGGCGGTCGAACTTCAACTCGGCGACATCGCCGTCGAGCCGCGTGACCTGGATCGATTTGCCTTGATACATGGGGCGTGAGTCCTCGTGGGGGTTGTACGGAAGCTACGGCTGGGACCGGGTCAAACAGGCCATTCGGTACCGTATGGAACGCTAATTATACGCGTCTTGTCCGGCTGGATTGCCATCGCCGCCGAGGCACGGCGGCAGACTGCGTTCCGGCGTTGGCGGCGCGGCCGGTGCGGCCAATGCCGAGCCCGGCAATGTCCTTGCAACTACTTGTTTTGACGCTGTTGTCAACGCCAACCTAGAATCCCCCATCGTCCACCGCACCGAGGTAACGCGACATGGCTGACAAGAAGACTTTCACCAAGCCCATCAGCGATCTGTTGGAGATCGTCCGGCAATCGCTGGACACGCTCGGCAACGCCAACCAGATCGTTTACGGTGGCGTGCAGAAGCTGGCCGATGCCGAACTGAAGGCGCTGAACGACTATTACAAGGCCGCCGTCGCGTCGCTGAAGAAGGCGCAGGGCGACAAGAACATCAAGTCCGCCGCCCAGAAGCAGGCCACCCTGTTGCAGGATGCGGTGACCAAGCTGATCGACAACGCCCGCGCGTCGCTGGTCGTGGTCTCCGATGCCCGCGCCGAACTCGCGAAGCTGGTCAAGGGTGGCAAGGGCGGCGCGCCGCTATCGATCGCCCGTCTCGAAAAAGCGATAAAGCCAGCGCAGAAAGCGCTCGCCAAGATCAAGGCCGATGCCCAGAAGGCTGGCAAGACTGCCAGCGCCACGGTCAAGAGCGCCAAGAAGGACATCAAGACCGAAGTCGCCAAGGTCGAGAAATCTCTGAAGGCCGACGTCAAAGCAGCCAAGAAGACCGTCAAGGCTGACGTCAAGGCGATCAAGAAGGTCGTCAAGGCAGTCGAGAATAATGTCATCAAGACTGCCAAGTCCGTCGAGAAGACCGTTGAAGACGCCGCCAAGGCGGGTGTTGCCGAAGCGAAGAAGATTGTCAGCCGCGCAGTGCCGACACCGTCACCGAATTCGCGCGCCAGCCGCGCGACCAGCGCTGCGAAGAAGGTGGTCACCAAAGTCACCGCAAGCGCGGAGAAGGCTGTCGATGCCGCCAAGGCCGGTGCCGAGTCAGCTTCGGCGAAAGTCAGTTCTGCGGTGAACTCGGCCGTCGATGCGGTCAAGTCGCAGGGTTGATCCGGAGCCAAGCCGCAGCTGATCGCGGCGTTCGGCTGCCCCTACGCCAAGCCTGCCGACAGGTCGTCGGCAGGCTTTTTCGTTGTTGTCGCTTGCTATCTCCGAATGAAACTGAGCATCGCGCAAAGTACCGAACTGTGGCGTCTGCTCGCGGACGCCAGCAGGCTGCGCCTGCTGTTGCTGCTGGAGGCGCATCAGCTATCGGTTGCCGAGCTGACCGAAATTACCGGGTTGGCGCAAAGCCGCGTGTCGACCCACCTCGGGCGTTTGAAGCGAGCCGGTCTCGTTCAGGCTGGACGCAGTGGTGGCGGCGCGCTCTATTCCTTGAGTCCGGATCGCGGTCGCGCCTTCGAACTTTGGGCGGTGATGCGCGAGCGGCTCGAAGATCCACAAGCTCAACTCGATCGCGAACGCGCCAGCGAAGTAGTGCGCGTCCGCAAGCATGGTCAGACCTGGGCGGAATCGGTCGCCGGACGCATGGAATTGCACTATTCGCCGGGCCGTACCTGGGAAGCGACGGCGCGGACCTTGATCGGCCTGCTCGATCTCGGCGACGTGCTCGATGTCGCCTCCGGCGACGGCGTGCTGGCCGAATTGATCGCCGAGCGCGCGCGCAGCGTGGCCTGTGCCGATATCAGCGCCAAGGTGCTGGGCGCGGCACGACGCCGGCTCGGCGATCCGCGGAACGTCGCCTTCACCCAGGCCGACATGCGTCAGCTGCCGTATCGCGATGCCAGCTTCGATCATGTCTTCCTGATGCATGCACTGACTTACGCGCGCAAGCCCGAAGCGGTGCTCGCCGAAGCCGCACGGTGCCTGCGCCCGGGAGGTCGTCTGGTCATCGCAACCTTGAGTGCCCATCACCATGAGGCGGCGATGCAGGCATACGACCACGTCAATCTCGGGACAACTGCCGAGATGCTCGACAAATGGCTCAGCAAGGCGGGACTCGAGGTTGAACTGTGCCGGATCACCTCACGCGATCCACGCCCTCCTTACTTTGAAGTGGTGAGCGCGCTGGCCCGACGCGCGGTGGCGTGAACGTCGGAATCGCGGCGCGGTAGCTGGATTTTCCGGCGGATCGTCACGAATGATTCACAGGGCGACTGCGTCTGGAATCGAGCCTCGCCAGTATCCGTCCATGCGTTCCACATTCAGCGAAACAATCTGGAGAGACCCATGAAAAAAATCGTACTGACGTCCGCCTTGGCGCTGGTGTTTGCGTTGCCGGTGTTCGCTGCTGATCCGATCGTCGGCGGTGCGCCGATGCTGCCGACCAAGGACATCATCGACAACGCCGTCAATTCCAAGGACCACACCACGCTGGTAGCCGCCGTCAAGGCAGCCGGTCTGGTTGAAACCCTGAAGAGCAAAGGCCCGTTCACGGTGTTCGCGCCGACCAACGCCGCCTTCGCCGCGCTGCCGGCCGGCACCGTCGACACCCTGCTGAAGCCGGAAAACAAGTCAATGCTGACCGGCATCCTGACCTACCACGTGGTCTCCGGTAAGTACGACTCCGCCGCGATCGCCGACGCGATCAAGAAGGGCGGCGGCAAGCACACCGCAACGACGGTTGCCGGCGGCAAGTTGGTCGCCACGATGGAAGGCAAGAATCTGATCCTGACCGACGAAAAGGGTGGCAAGTCCAAGGTCACCATCGCCGACGTGTATCAGTCCAACGGCGTGATTCACGTGGTCGACAAAGTGCTGCTGCCGAAGTAATCCGGCAGCCGCTGCAAGCAGAACGGGCAGCCAGAAGGCTGCCCGTTTTCCTTTGCATCGCCGATTCGCTCGGCGTCAGTCCGCAGGTGCCGACGCCGGAACCAAGTCTGCGTCCCACAATCGCTTGCCGCTCTTCTTGACGATGTATTGCAGCCGCTCGACATGGGCCGCGAGTTCTTCTTCGCTGGCCCGGATCACCCGCAGCGGCCGGCTCAGATCAGCTGCAAACGCTGCAGCGGTTTCGGCGGCCGGAGCGTCCCGCGGGCCACCGACCGGTTCGCTGATCAGGCCCAGCGCTGCCTGACCGCCAGTCATCGCCAGATAGACCTCGGCCAGCAGCCGTGCATCAAGCAGCGCGCCGTGCAGTTCGCGATGCGAGTTGTCGATGCCGTAGCGCCTGCATAACGCGTCCAGACTGGCCTTCTGCCCCGGATGTAATCGCTTCGCCATCCGCACGGTATCGGTCACCACACACAAGCCGGCGATCCGCTCCGGGCGACCGGCACGCTCGAACTCCTTGTCCATGAAGCCGACATCGAACGCGGCGTTGTGGATGATCAGCTCGGCGCCGCGCAGGAATTCGATGACCTCATCGGCGACCTGATGAAAGCGCGGCTTGTCGGCAAGGAAGGCCGTGGTCAGCCCGTGGACCGCGAGCGCACCCGGGTCGCTGTCGCGGTCCGGATTCAGATACCAGCGCTGCTCCGCAGTGACCCGGCGATTGCTCAATTCGATGCAGCCGATCTCGATGATCCGGTGCTCACGCGCTTCGAGGCCGGTGGTTTCAGTGTCGAGCAGAATCTGACGGATCATGGTTTTATCGAAATCAACTTAAAGATCAAAAAAACGACATCGGCACACTGAACGGCTCGTCCAAATTCGTTACATTCATGGCCGGACGCCAGTACACTACTGCGGTTGACATCAGCCCAAGGCTATAGAGCTGCTGCAACTTCGCCCGTCATGCTCAGGTTGGTCGCGATGACGCTGTCATCTAGCTGACCGTTTTCAAAAATCAACGAGATCGAGATCTGCCCAATGCGCGATCGTAAACTTCATTTTAGAACCATCGGCAACTGGTTGATGGCGTTATCGCTGGCGACCCTCGTGTCCGCCTGCGGCGAGAACCAGACCGGCGACGTAACGCCACCAACGGTGATCGCCACGTCGCCGATCAACACCCAGACCGGGGTGCCCGTGTCGACTGCCGCCGTGACGGCGACTTTCAGCGAAGCGATCAACCCGGCGACGATCAACGGCACCAGCTTCCTGCTGACAGCCGGCGAAGGCGGGGCCGTTGCTGGCACCGTCAGCTATTCCGGTGTCGTCGCGAGCTACGCGCTCGCCGCACCGCTCGCGCCAAACACGACGTATACCGCGACCATCACAACCGCAGTTCGCGATCTCGTCGACAACCCGCTGGCCAGCAATTTCGTCTGGACGTTCACCACCGGCGCGCTCGGAGACACGACGCCGCCGCAGGTCAATGCAGTCGATCCGATCGACGCCTCGACCAATGTGCCAAGCAACCGTCGGGTCGTGGCAACCTTCAGTGAAGCTATCGACCCCGCCTCTATCAGCGCTACCAGCTTCACGCTGACGGGTCCTGGTGTCACGCCGGTCGCGGGGACCGCCAGCGTCGCCGGCTCGGTGTTGACCTTCACGCCGGGCAACGGCACGACCACCGCCCAGCTGCAGAACAACACGACCTACACGGCCACACTGGCAGCGGACATCACAGATCTTTCCGGCAATCCGCTGGGAACCGCGTTCACTTGGACTTTCACTACGGGTGTGATCGACGACACCACGTCGCCTACCATCGTGCTGACTGACCCCTTCGCTGGCGAGACCGGCACCGCCGTCAACGCTCAGGTTACGGTCACCTTCAGTGAGGTGATCAATGCGGCCACTCTGACAGCGACCAGCTTCACGGTCACCGATCCCAGCAATACCGTCATCGCCGGCACAATTGCCTACTCTGGCAACTCGGCGACCTTCACTCCGAGCACCCCGCTGGCGGCACTCACGCTGTTCACGGTGACCGTCACCAACGCGGTGACTGACCTCGCCGGCAATGCCCTGGTGGGTTCGATCATCATGAACCCCTACCAGTTCACGACCGGCTTCGCACCGGACATCATCCCGCCGTTCGTCAACCTGACCTCGCCTCCCGACAGCGCCACCGACGTCTGCATCAACTCGACGATCAACGCGCGGTTCAGCGAGACGATAGATGCCAACACGATCAGCGCCGCCAGCTTCATCGTGACGGCACCGGATGGCTCGCAGGTTCCGGGGGCAGTGACGTACAACGCCACCACCCGCGTGGCGACGTTCCGGCAGGCGGAAAATTTTCTCGCCGATACCATCTACACCGCAACGGTTACCAGCGCCGTGACCGACCGGGCTGGCAATGCGCTGGTGCTGGGCACGGCAGCCAACCCGTGGACGTTCCGGATCGGCCCGACGAATACCGTCTGCCAGCTTCCGGTACCGCTTCGCTCGCTAGTGAGCTTCGCGTTGGTAGCCGGCAATGGCGTCAACATCAACAACACCGCAGGGCCAACGACCGTCACCGGAGATATTGCATTGGCACCGGTGACCACTTGTCTGCTATGCACCGCCCCGGATCTCGTGCTGAACGGCACTATTTACGCCAACACGGACATCGCAACCCAGGCGAAAGTAGATCTTCAACTCGCCTTCGACGACGCTCGTGGCCGTCCTGTCGGCCCCGACACGCCTCTGCTGACTGGACAAGTCCTGACACCGGGTGTTTTCAGTTCGGCGACAACGATGTCCCTCGGTGCCGATTCCGTGCTGACACTTGATGCGCTGGGAGATAGCAACTCCGTTTGGGTATTCCAGGTCGGAACCGATCTGACTTTTGGAGCGCGTTCGCAGGTCGTGCTACTGAACGGTGCGACGGCCTCCAACGTCTTCTGGGTCGTCAACGGCAGTATCGCGAGCGGCAGCAATGCCGTAACGGGCGGCACGTTGATCTCCAATAATTCGGTCAACCTCGGAAACGGGACGCAAATCTTTGGAAGGCTCATGTCGTTTGGCGATATAGCCGTACGTCGCGCAACGATCAGTACGACCGCGCCTTAAACCCTCCGACGATCACGCCCAAAGACATAGGGAATACTCATGAACAAGAAAATGACCGTCGGCCTGCTTGGAGCCTCGTTGCTCGGGTTGGTGTCGAGTGCCGCTGCCCAGAATCGTGCCGAAGCCTGGACCCTGACGCCCTATGTGGGTGGCTACCTGTTCGACTCGAAGCAGGATCTCGAATCGGCCCCATTGTTTGGCATGCGCGCCGGCTACAACTTCACCGAGAACTGGGGTGCGGAACTGTTTGGCAGCTACACGCTGACAGAATCGGACCGCGACTCGGGACCGGAAGTGAATGTCGAGTCGGATGTGTTTCGGTTCGGCGGCAACCTGCTCTATCACTTCCAGCCGACCAAACAGCTGGTGCCGTTCCTGGCGGTCGGTGTCGGCCGCTACAACATCACCATTCCCGATCTCGATCGGCCGAAGACCAACAAGACGCTGGCCGAGTACGGCGGCGGCCTCAAGTACTTCGTCGGTCCGGACTTCGCGTTGCGCGCCGACATTCGCCACGTCCTCGGCTTCAGCCCGTCGATCGGCAACTTCGAGTACACCTTCGGAGTTTCCTGGGAACTCGGCGGTGTAAGGCCGGCGGCACCGATCAAGGAGGTCGCACCGATCCCGCAGATTTGCGAGACCTGTGCGCCACCCCCTCCTCGGGTCGACAGCGACGGAGATGGCGTCGAGGATGCGCTCGACAAATGTCCGAATACGCCGAAGGGCTACAGGGTCGACGCTACCGGTTGCGTGATCGAGCAGACCGTCGTGCTCAGAGCCGTCAACTTCGTTCTCGACGGTTATGAACTGACGACCCCGGCGAAGGCGACACTCGATGAGGTGGCAGCGGTCCTGGTCAGTCAGCCGGTGCTGTCGCTGCAGGTTGGCGGCCATACCGATTCCACTGGCTCGGATCAGTACAACCAGAAGCTGTCGCAGCGTCGTGCGGATTCCGTGCGCAGCTACCTGATCAGCAAGGGCGTCGACGCGTCCCGCGTGATCGCCAAGGGTTATGGCGAAAGCGAGCCGATCAGCAGCAATGGGTCTCCTGAAGGCCGGGCTGACAATCGTCGTGTCGAGTTCAAGCTGCTCGAAAAGCCTGCCTTCGTGAAGGTCTACAACGAGGAGTCGTCAAGAGCCTCAAAGGCCGCAGGCAACAAGGAGTCATCACGAGCCTCGAAGGCCGGCGCAACGAAGCCTAGCAAGAAGCCAGGCAAGAAGAAAAAGAAGTAGTCGAGTGCGTTTCCTGGGTCGTGCCCTTGGCACGACCCAGGAAACGCTTACCGACCTGCGCTCAGTTTTTCGCGGACTGCGCCAGTTCGAGGCCCTTGTTGGCGAGACGGTCAGCATTCTCGTTGCCTGGATCGCCGGAATGTCCTTTGACCCACCGCCAGTCGATCTGGTGTCGTGCGGCGGCAACGTCAAGCCGTTGCCATAAATCCTGGTTCTTGACTGGCTTCTTGTCGGCCGTCTTCCAACCGCGTTTCTTCCAGTTTGGCAGCCACTCCGTCAATCCCTGCAACACGTACTTGGAGTCCGTGTGCAAGATCACCGTGCACGCTGATCGCAGCGATTCCAGCGCGCCGATCGCCGCCATCAATTCCATGCGGTTGTTGGTGGTCGGCGCTTCGCCACCACAGAGTTCCTTCAGATGTTCCCCGTACTGGAGAGACACGCCCCAGCCGCCCGGGCCAGGGTTACCGCGGCAGGCGCCGTCGGTGTACGCGATGACTGCTTTCATTCAGCGGGAGTATTGAGTTCCGGTCCAGCGACAGGTGTGGCGGCAATACCGCCGAGGCTGCGGCCGACCATAGGCTTGACCAGCGCACGTGGCAGTCGAGTGATCATCGACATCGGGATGACCCGCTTCTTGGCAACGATCAGGTAAGCCTCGGCGAGCGGCGTTGCCAGACTGGCTACCGTGAACGGTTCACCTGCTGTGCGGGCCTCGACCCACGGAAACCCGACGCCGAAACGCCGCAGTTCGGTGATTTCGAAATCGAGCAACTCCAACCAGTCACCAAGCCGCCCGGCACTGTGGAAACGAGCACCCGGCGGAAACGCTCGAGCCCCCATACCGAGCACGCGGCGCAAACCCCAAAAGCTCCAGGGATTGAAGCCGAGGATCATCAGACGGCCGCGATCGCTGAGGATGCGATTGACCTCGCGCAACAGGTTGTGCGGCGACGGCGTGAACTCCAGCGTATGCGGCAACAGCACCGCGTCGACACTGCGCTCCATGATCGGCAAGGCATCGGGCTGGGTCACCGCCTGGGCATCGCCCAGACTGTCGATCAGCGTGCCCAGCACGGCGCGATGCAGCATGTCGGCCGACGCCAGCAACTGGCCGTCGCCCCAGTTACCGATCTGCAGGCAATGACGGCCAAAAAGATTCGGCAACACCCGCGCCAGTTCGACTTCCTCAAGCGCCAGCAGACGCTTGCCGCGCGGGCTGGCAAGCCAGGTTTTCAGAGCTAGGCGGTTGAACGGCTGGCCGCCGCTGACCGCGAGACGCTTAGGCATGGTTGACGTAGCGACCCACTATGAAGACGATGCCGCCATGATAACCGTCACCGCCCTGCCCGCGTTCACCGATAACTACCTCTGGCTGCTCGAACGCGATGGCCATGCTGCCGTCGTCGACCCGGGCGATGCCGCAGTCGTCAGCAAGGCGCTGGCGTCGCGCGGCCTGGTGCTCGATGCGATCCTGATCACCCACCACCACCCGGACCACATCGGCGGGCTCGCGGCCCTGGCGGCCGAGACCGGTGCCGTGGTCTATGGCCCGCGCGCCGAGAGCGCGAAGATCAAGGGCCTGACCGTGCTACTGGACGACGGCGATCGAGTCGACCTCGCTGACCTTGGCGTCAGCTTGAACGTACTCGCCGTGCCGGGGCATACCCTCGGTCATATCGCCTATTTCGAGCGGGCACAGCGCTTGCTGTTCTGCGGCGATACCTTGTTCATCGGCGGCTGTGGCCGGCTGTTCGAAGGCACACCGGTGCAGATGCATGATTCGCTGGCGCGGCTCGCCAAGCTGCCAGGCGATACGGCGGTCTACTGTGCGCACGAATACACCTTGTCGAACTACGACTTCATCGCGACAGTCGAGCCGGACAATGCCGCCATCGCCCGCGAATTCACCCGCCTGCAGACCCTGCGCGCGGAGGGCCGGGCAACCGTGCCGGGCACCATCGCCGGCGAGCGAGCGCTGAACCCTTTCTTGCGCAGTACCGAGCCTGGACTGGCAGCGGCGATGACCGCGCAGACCGGGCAACCGATGGCTGATTCCGTGGAAGTTTTCGCGGCTCTGCGCCGCCTGAAAGACAGACACGTACCGCGCATCCGCTGAACCCGCTGTCTGTTTCCGTAGGCCCCGAGCCATTTGTTAGACTCGCGCCTCTTCAACACCCCCTGCTCAGAAAACGAACATGGCTTTCCGCCCATCGAGCCGCCTGTTTTTGTGCACAGTGCTTGCCTGCCTGCCTGCCGCGGTGCACGCCGCCCCGCCGCAGCCAGCCGATCCGGCCGTGCTGGAAATCGACCGGACGCTGCAGGTGTTGAAGTCGGAAGTCTTCGACATCAACCAGCAAGCGATCCGCACCGAGGACGCCTTCCTCTATCCCGAGCAAACCCGGGTGACGATCTATGTCGGCATGGATGCTCCGGGCCTGCTGCTCGACGAGGTGGTGGTCACCGTCGACGGCAACGCGCCGGTTCGCCGCAAGGTCGAAGTCACCGAAGCCGTTGCCCTGCAGCGCCGCGGCCTGTATCGAGCGCTGCGCCTGAATGTCACCCCGGGCGCGCACCGCTTGTGGGCAGAATTCAGTGGCCGCTACGCAGACACCGGTGTCGATGGCCAGCGCCTGCGCGGCCGTTACGAAGCGCTGTTCGACAAGACTGATCGGGCATCTGATCTCGAAATCCTGATTGCAACGCCAGGCCTTGGTCAGCAGCCGACCATGGCGCTGCGCGACTGGAGACCGTCGCGATGATCCGCAGCATTCTTTGTGCCACCTTGCTGACCGCATCGATTCCAGCGCTGGCCATCGATCGTTACGAACCGGGCAGCGCCAACGATCCGCATGTGCGTGCTGCCGAGTTTCTGATCGGCGACCAGCGCTACTTCAGTGCCTCGACCGAACTGCTGCAGTTGATCGGCGAAAAGCCGGATCGCCAGTTGTCGAAGGTCTACTTCCGGCGGCTGGCCGATGCCACGCTGAACTTCGGCGTCGAACAGCGCGCCAGCACCATCTACCGCGAATTGGTGCCGGAGCCGACCACCGCTCTGTCGCTGGCCCGCGCCCGCATCCAACTGGCGGAATTCGACTACCAGCGCGGCAAGCTCGCCGAGGCGATCGCCGAACTCGAAGCGCTGAAGCCGCAGCTGCCGAAGCAGGCGACGCTGGAATGGCAGGATCTGCTCGGCCGTGCGCTGCTCGCTCAGGGCCGCTACAAGGAAGCGGCGGCGGTGCTTGCCGAGCTCAAGGATGCCGGTCTGCAGCGAGCGCTGACCCGTTACAACTACGGCGTCGCGCTGATCAAGGACGGCCGCATCCCCCAAGGGCTGAGCGTGCTCGACAAGGTCGGTCAGATCGCTGCAGACGATCCCGATGAGCTGGCCGTGCGTGACAAGGCCAATCTGGCGCTCGGCTATCACTTTTTGCGCAATCAGCAGGGCGGCTCGGCGGTCGGCGTACTCCAGCGCGTGCGCAGCGATGGTCCGCTGTCGAATCGCGCACTGCTCGGCCTTGGCTGGGCGTATCTGGCACCGGGCGGCAAATCGCAGAAGGCCGGCGACGAGGGCGCCAGCATCTCCAAGACCTTGTCGACCATCGGCGTGCTGCTGCGGCCCGGATTTCTCGATAACGACATCTACAAGCGCGCCGGCCTCCAGTCCGTCAAGCTGACCAAGGCATCGGCTGACGAAGAAGCCGCACTGAAGCGAGCGCTGGTGCCCTGGGTCGAACTCGCCACGCGCGATACCATCGACCCGGCGGTGCAGGAAGTGCTGCTGGCGATTCCGTTCACACTCGACAAGCTGGGTGCCCACCTGCAGTCGGAAGCGTTCTACCAGCGGGCCATCGACGCACTCACGGCGGCGCGCAGGCGCCTTGACGAAAGCGCCGCTTATGTCCGCAGCGGCCGCATGATTTCGACGATGGTCCGGCGCACGCAGAATGTCGAATCGGGCTGGGACTGGGAGCTGAAGGATCTGCCGGATGCACAGGAAACCTATTACCTGCAACGTCTGATCGCCGAGAACCGCTTCCAGGAGCCGCTGAAGAACTATCGCGATGCCCTGCTGCTGAAGCGCAATCTCGAAGCCTGGAAAGATCGCATGAGCGATGCCCAGGCCGGTTGGCTGGCCCGCAAGGGGCCTGCGGTCTCGACCGAGCAATTGCTGAGCCTGCAGATCAGCAAGCAGAAAGAAACGCCGAAGGTGACCACGCCCGGTGTGCCGCCACCGCCGGTGAGCTTGCGACTCAGCGAAACCTTGAGCCCGGCGGATTTCGCAACGGTCTCGGCAACGCCGCCGGTCATCGGTTCGCCGATCATCCTGCTGGCCGCCAAGGCACCGGCGTCGGCGGCGTTCAGTGGCGTCTACGAACGCATGAACGTGCTGAAGCTGCGCATTGACGAACTGCTGCCTCGGGTCGACACCACCGCGAAGGCGCAGGGCAAGCTGATCGAGAAGCTGGCGCTCGACAATCTCGCCGATCAGCGCCGCTACACCGAGAAATATCTGATCGAAGCGCGCTTCTCGATGGCTCGCATCTACGACCGCCAGCTCAAGGGAGCGACGCCCTGATGCAATCGAATCCCTGCCCGAATCCATCTGCAAAACTCGTTGCCGGGCTGCGCACGCCGCTGGCCCTGTCGGTTGCGGCCCTGTTTCTTGCCGGCTGTGCCGCATCGCAGTCCAAGGACATATCGCCGCCGATTCGTACTTTGACCCGGCAGTCGGCGCCGGCTGAAGACAAGCTGCCGGTGATCCGCTCCGAAGCGGTGACTACCGATCCGGAAAAGGCGATTGAAAATTATCGCGAACTGCTCAGGCTGAAGCCGGACGACAATACTCGTGTCGAAGCGACGCGCCGCCTCGCCGATCTGCTGCTGCAGGTCGAGGACAGCAGGGGCGATGCCGATCCGGCCGTGATCGCCAAAGTCATCGCCCTGTACAAGTCGCTGCTCGCCGAAAGTCCCAACGATCGCAACAACGACCGACTGCTCTATCAGCTTTCCCGTGGCTATCAGATCAATGGACAGATCGAAGACGCGATCGCGACGCTGCGCCGCCTCGGCGACCTGTATCCGACCTCGAACCTGATCGGCGACGCGCACTTCCGCAACGCGGAAATTCTTTACGGCCTCGGCCGCTATGACGAAGCCGAGAAGGATTACCAGTTCGTGCTCGGCCTCGGCAGCACGGCGACTTTCTTCGAGTCAGCCCAGTACAAGTACGGCTGGTCGCTGTTCAAGCAGAGCAAGTACGACGCCTGTCTGCCGGTGTTCTTCACCATCCTCAATCGCGAACTGCCAGCCGGCGAGCTGGAAGATCCGGACGCCACCCTCAAGGCGGTCGGCAAGGACAAGGCAGAACTGGCGTCGTCCAGCCTGCGGGTGTCGAGCCTCGCCTTCGCCGCGTTGGGCGGCGGCAACGCGATCAACGACTACTTCACCCGCAGCGCCAGGGTGACCGGCGGTGGCGAACCGCGCTTCTATCCGCTGGTCTACAACGCGCTGGGCGAACTGTTCGTCGAGAAACGTCGCTACAGTGATGCTGCCGTCAGTTACGCCGCGTTCATCGCCCGCTACCCGAGCCATCCCAGCGCGCCGAAGTTCCAGACTCGCGTCATCGGTGCCTACCAGGACGGTGGCTTCAACGATCTCGTGGTCCGCGAGAAGGAACGCTACGTAACCGCTTACGAGCCGGGCACCTCGTACTGGACCGGCCGCCAGCCGACCGCCGAAGTGCTGACCGTGTTGCGCAAGAGCTTCGAGGACCTCGGTCGTCACTATCAGGCGCGCGCTCAAGCCGGTCAGCAGGCTGGCCGCAGCGGTGAAGCCATGAAAGATTTCGTCGCCGCAGCCGGGTGGTATCAGAAGATCCTGATCAACTTCCCGTCCGATCCGAAAATTGCCGACGTGAACCTGCTTTACGCCGATACTTTGTTCGACGGTGGCCGCACCGCGGATGCCGCGAACCAGTATCTGAAGACTGCGTACAGCTACGGTAACCACCCGAAGGCTGACGAAGCCGCCTACGCCGCCGTGCAGGCCTGGCAGCGTCTGGTCAAGGAAGTGCCTGCTGCCGAACGGCCCGCCGCGCTGCGGCAGTCGATCGACGCCAGCCTGAAGCTGGCCGATACCTTCCCTGCGCATCCGCAGTGGACCGTCGTCGTCACCCGAGCCGCGCAGGATCTTTTCGAGATCAAGGCGCTCGACGAGGCGGTGAAGGTCGCCGAACGCTTGCTTGCACGCACGCCGGCCGCCACCCCTGATCAACGCCGAATCGTGCTCGGTGTGGTCGCCGACGCCCGCTTTGCCCAGGCCCGTTATCCGGATGCCGAAGCAGCCTACGGCAACCTGCTGAGCTTGCTGGCGCCGAGCGCGCCAGAGCGCAGGATCGTCGCCGATCAGCTCGCCGCATCGATCTACAAGCAGGGTGAAGCAGCGCGTACCGCCGGCAATCTGCGGGTGGCGGCAGACGCCTTCCTGCGGGTCGGCGCGACGGTGCCGGATGCCAGCATCCGCCCGAATGCCGATTACGACGCCGCCAGCGCTTACCTGTCGCTCGAGGACTGGCAGAAAGCGGCGATGACCTTGGAAGGTTTCCGTAGCCGCTATCCGAACAATCCGCTGATCTCGGATGTCGACAAGAAACTTGCCGCGACCTATCAGAAGGATGGCAAGCCGGCTGCTGCTGCTGCTGCGTTTGCGCGCATCGCGCAGCGCACCAGCGAAACCGCAGATACCCGTCGCGAATCGGCCTGGCTGGCGGCAAGCCTGTACGACGAAGCGAAGATGGCAGCACCTGCCACCAAGGCTTACGAGTACTACGTCGGCAACTTCACGCAGCCGGTCGAGCGTAGTTCCATTGGTCGTCGCCGCCTCGCCGATCTGGCGCTGGCAGCGAATGACCGGGGCCGTTACCTGTACTGGCTCAACGAACTGGTCAAGGCCGATGTCGGTGCCGGTGCCGGTGCCGGGCGTACCGATGCCAGCAAGCTGGTGGCCGCGCAGGCCAGTCTCGAACTGGCACTGGCAGCCGCTCAGGACGCTCGCAACATCAAGCTGAGCCTGCCGGTCGAAAAGAGCCTGCTGGTGCGCAAGAACGCGACCGAACTCGCCGTTCAGGCACTGAATCGCTCGGCCGCTTATGGTTTTGCCGACACCACGACGGCGGCGACCTTCGAACTCGGTGTGGTCTACCGCGATTTCAGCCGTGCCCTGGTGGAATCCGAACGACCGAAGAATCTGAAGGCGGACGAACTCGAACAGTACAGCCTGCTGCTGGAAGAACAGGCTGATCCGTTCGTCCAGAAAGCCATCGAGGCTCACGAAGCCAATTTGAAGCGTGTCAGCCAGAACCTGTGGAATCCGTCGATCGCCAAGAGCGTCAAGGCGCTCGGCGAACTGGCTCCGGCGAAATACGGCAAGCGCGAAATCCGCGAGGACTCCTATGACACCCTGCGTTGAGCTGATGAACATGCCGCGCGCGCCCCGCTGGCTCGGTATCGCGATGATCGTCGCGCTGGCCACAGGTTGCGGTGCCCAGCCAAGAAAGACGGCGCCAGCCGCCGTCCCAAGCAAGCCGGCACCCGAAGCCGTCACTGGCAAGGCGGCCGCCGGCAAAGGCGATCCGCAGGCGCGTTTCGATGAAGCCCTGAAATTGATGAAGGGCCGGCAGACCAAGGAGGCGCGCGAAGCCTTCCTGGCGCTGGCTCGTGACTTCCCGAATTTCTCCGGGCCGTTCACCGACCTGGCGATCCTGCAGGCCAAGGCCAATCAGCCGACGCTGGCCATCGACAATTTTGAAAAGGCGACCCGCCTGAACGCCGACAACGCGACGGCCTGGAACTGGCTCGGCACGCTGTATCGCGAGGGCAAGGATTACCAAAAGGCCGAAACGGCGTACAAGACGGCGCTGAATCTGAAGCCCAACCTCGCCGCTTCGCATTTGAATCTCGGTCTGCTGAACGATCTGTATCTGCGCCGTCCGCAGGAGGCGCTGAACCACTACCGCGAGTACCAGCGCCTCGCCGGCGGCGATAAGCTGATTGTCACCGCCTGGATTCGCGAACTCGAAGCCCAGTTGCCGCCGCCGGTTCCGGCGGCGGCAACTGCGCCCGCACCTGCTGGAGCCCGCAAGCCATGAACCTCTCCCGACTTCTGAGTACCACCTGCTCAGCCGCGCTGCTCTCGGCACTCTCGCTGCAAGTGCAGGCCCAGGAAGAACAACCGATCGCCACGCCGCAGATCAGGGTCCCGTCGAACACCGGGCGATTGAATGGTCCGATCATCGAGATACCGAGAAACACTGCTGCACCGACTCCGGCACCGGTGCCAGCGCCAGCGCCGTCAGCGCCACCCGCTTCGGCAGCGACCGCCCCCGGTTCCGCTGCGGTGCCAATTCCGGAAAATGCGACGTCAGGCACTACCATCGTCGGCGACCGGGAATCCCCGATCGGCCTGTACATCACGCCATGGAAGGATGACTACGCCGAGCGCGGGCTTGATCGCCCCGCTCGTCTGGTCGATGAAGCCATGGAACCGATCGATCCGGCAACTTTCCGTCGCCAGATCGAGTATTACGAAACGATCACGGCATTCCGCAAGCGCCAGCAAGACGCTGCGAAGTAACACCCTCCCTTTTCATTCAAGCAACCCGCAAACGAGGAATCCCCATGGAGTTCTTTTCCACCGTCATCCGCTACTTCACAGCCGGCGGTGAGTTCATGTACCCGATCCTGGTCGTGCTCGTCATTGGGCTCGCGATCACCATCGAACGTCTGATCTATCTGCGCCGCGCCTCCGTCGAGAACCGCGAGGTCTGGGCCAAGCTGATGCCGCTGGTCAACGCCGGCCGTCACGAAGAGGCTGAAGCGATTGCAGCCGCCTCGACGACCGCCATCGGCCGAGTCCTCGGTTACGGCCTCGCCCGCTCACGCGGTGCGACCAGCCGCGAGGAAGTCGAACTGGCGATGGAAGAAAGCCTGATGGAAGTGACTCCGCAGCTCGAGCGTCGCACCCACTATCTCGCCACCTTCGCGAACGTGGCGACCCTGTTCGGCCTGCTCGGCACCATCGTCGGCCTGATCGCTGGCTTCACGGCGGTGTCTGGCGTCAACCCGGCGCAGAAGCAGGACCAGCTGTCGGCGGCCGTTGCCGTCGCCATGAACTGCACCGCCTTCGGCCTGATCACCGCGATTCCGCTGCTGCTGATCCACGCCTGGCTGGTAACCAAGACCGACGAGATGATCGACAGCCTCGAGATCGCATCGGTGAAGTTCCTGAACAGTCTCGGCCTCAAGAAGTAATGGTCGGCGGTAGCCAACGGACGATCCGCCGATGATGCAAGGAATTTCCCGCGACACCCGACGCGCACTGCGCCGGGTCAGGCGCAAGCGCAGCACCGAGCTGAATCTGGTGTCGATGATCGACATCCTGACCGTGCTGATGTTCTTCCTGTTGGTGAACTCGATCGGCCTGTCGATCCTGGGCATCAATCTGCCGAACGACGACGCCTCGGCCTCGGAACCGCCACCGCACAATCTCTCCGTGCTGATCCGCAAGAACGATCTGGCGCTCAGCGATAACGGCTACATCGTGCGTGCGGTCCCGTCGAAAGCTGAAGGCTATGACTTCGAAGCGCTGTCGGTGCTGATGCGCGAGACCAAGAAACGGCTGCCGGCCGAATCGAAGGTCACGCTGCTGTCCGAGCCAGGCATTGCTTACGAAGTGCTGGTGTCGGTGATGGATGCCGTGCGCGTCGATCTGACCGCCACCGGGCCGGATACCGTCGAACTGTTCCCGCAGATTTCGCTGGGCGATGCCCCGGCCATAACGGGGGGCGCCAAGCGATGAGCCTGCGTACTTCCGCCAAGCGCAAACGAATCGTGCGCAAGGCCCAGCGGACCGAGACCCCAGGTGCGGTAGGCCTGAATCTGGTACCGATGATCGACATCTTCACGTCGCTGCTGATCTTCCTGCTGCTCAGCTCCACAGCGGTGCAGCAGATCCGCACGCCGAAGTCGTTGACCTTGCCGTTGGCCGCCACCGTGCAGCCGCCGAACGATACCGGCGTGCTGACGGTATCGACCGACGGCGTTACCTGGCAGGGAACCTTGGTCATGAGTCTCGAAGACGCCCAGACGACGCCAGGCAACATCCTGGAACCGTTGAAGGCGCAGCTGGTGCTATCGCCGCTGGTCGCCATGCAGGGCACCGGGGAAGCGGGCAAGCAGACGCGAGGCGAGGTCAATATCCTGGCTGACAAGGCCATCCCCTACGCTCTGCTGAAGAAAATCATGGCCACCTGTGGTGACGCGCAGTTCGCGCGTATCTCGCTGTCGGTGAACCGTCGTTCGATCAACGCGCTTGGTGGTGGTGCCGGTCTGGGAGCCAAGCCATGAACGCGGTGATCATGTCGCGGACCATCCGCTGGGATGCCTGGCAGCTGATCGAGGAAGCCGATCGCCGGTTCCGGCGCATCTTCGTCAGCGTCGCCGTGCCGGCCTTGGCGCTGGTGGTGTTGACCCACTTTTTCTATGTCTCGCCAGAGCCCAAGCTGCCGCCGGCATTCGACAGTTCCCAGTACGTCGAACTGCTGCCGGAACCGGAAGTGAAAAAACCGGAGCCGGAAAAAAAGATCGTCGAGCCGATCAAGGAAGCACCGCCGAAGCCGGTCAAGCCGATCGAACAAGTGAAGCCGAAGCCGATCGAAAAGCCACCGACCGTGGTCCAGGTCAAACCTGAACCGACGGCGAAGGAAGTGGCGGAAAAGTCCGGCCTGCTGGCGATGAAGGACGCACTGAGCAGCCTGCGTGACCAGAATCTGGCCAGCGCGACCAGCGACCGGCCACTGAGTTCATCGACGATCACCTCGAAGAGCGGTATCGGCTCTGCCGCGTCGGCAGATGCCATCGCCGCATCGGCGACCGCCAACAGCGGCGGCATCCGGAACGGCAACGGCGTCACTTCATCGCAGGACGGCGTCGGCCTCGGTTCACGCAGCACCGGCAAGGTCAGCAGCCCGCTCGGGAGCGGCAACGGTCCGGCCAAAGGCGGCCCGCCAGGGCCCGATGGCGGCCGCAATGCCAGCGAAGTGCAGGCGGTGTTCGCCAGGAACCAGGGGCCGTTCTACGCAATCTTCAACCGTGCGGCGCGTGACAACGCCGATATCGGTCGCGGCAAGATCGTGGTCCGTCTGACCATAGCGCCGAACGGCTCAGTGGTCTCCTGCACGATGCTGTCGAGCAGCTACGGCGATGCCGAACTGGAGCGTAAGATCGTCGAGCGCATCAAGCTGATGAATTTCGGTGCCAAGGCTGGCCCGAATTTCACGCTGGACTATCCGCTCAACTATATTCCTCAGTAAATTCAACAACGACTATAAAAACCATGGGATTTCTTCAGGGTAAAAAAGCATTGGTGACGGGCGTCGCCAGCGAACGCTCGATCGCCACCGGCATTGCCGAAGCCATGCGTCGCGAAGGTGCCGAACTGGCCTTCACCTATCAGGGCGACAAGCTCAAGAGCAGAGTCGAGGAGTTCGCCCACGGGCAAGGCTCGGATATCGTGCTGCCGCTCGATGTGACCCGCGATGCCGAGATTGCGGCGGTGTTCGATACGCTGAAATCGAAGTGGGATGGCATCGACATCGTCATTCATTCGATCGGCTTCGCGCCACGTGAACTGCTCGCCGGCGGTTATCTGGAAACCGTGACTCGCGAAGGCTATGCCCTCGCCCACGACATCAGCGCCTATTCGTTCGCGGCACTCGGCAAGGCGGCACGTCCGCTGATGCAGGGCCGCGCCGGCAGCCTGCTGACCCTGAGCTATCTCGGTGCCGAAAAAGCGGTGCCGATGTACAACGTCATGGGCCCGGCCAAGGCCAGCCTCGAAGCCAACGTGCGCTACATGGCGGCGGAACTCGGCCCGGAAGGCATCCGGGTCAACGGTATCTCGGCCGGTCCGATCAAGACGCTGGCCGCCGCCGGCATCAAGGGCTTCCGCGGCATGCTGTCCCATGCCGAAAAAGGCTCGGCACTGAAGCGCAACATCTCGATCGACGAAGTCGGCAACGCTGCGGCCTTCCTGGCGTCCGATCTGGCGTCGGGCATCACCGGTCAGATCATCTACGTCGACGCCGGTTTCAGCATCATGGGTTTCTCGCTGGACGCCGGCACGCCGGGCTGATTCTCCAAGCAAAACAAAAAGCCCGAAGCGGACTACCCACTTCGGGCTTTTTGTTGAGCCGCGAGCCTACAACGGCGGCTTCAGGATGTCGTGCTCGCCTTCCAGGCGGCCAATGACCACCGCACCACAGCCATCGCCGTAGACATTGACCGCCGTGCGGCACATGTCCAACGCCCGATCGACGGCGAGCAGCACGCCCAGCCCTTCGAGCGGCAGGCCGATAGTGCCGAGAATCACCGCGATCGCGACCAGGCTGGCCGAGGGAATGCCGGTCACCCCCATCGAGGTGACGACGGCCATCGACACGATCACGAACTGGGTCGTGAAATCGAGATGCAGGCCGTAAGCCTGGGCAAGGAACATCGCGGCAGCGCACTCGTAGAGCGCGGTGCCGTCGAGATTGATCGCCGCACCGAGCGGCAGAGTGAATCCAGAAACACGTTCGGAGACGCCTGCGCGGCTGCGCAGGCATTCCAGGGTCACCGGCAAGGTACCAGCGGAGCTGGACGTCGAGAAACCGGTCAGCAGCGCCGGCGTCATCGCTTTCAGCATTCGAATCGGTGACACCCGGCCGATCACGGCCAGCAACACCGACATCGTCACCAGCATGTGGAAGGCGAGGCCGGCGAGCGTAGCGAAGAAGAACAGCGCCAGCGGCCGGATCGCTTCGACGCCGGTCGATGAAAACGCCTTCGCCACCAGCGCATAGACGCCAATCGGCGCGAAGCGCATCACCACGCCGGTGATGCCCATCATCGTTTCGCGGACGCCGCTCCAGAAATCGCGCTGCACGTCGCCGACGCTGCCCGGCAGACGCGCCGCGAAGATGCCGAACATCATGCTGAAGAACACCAGACCGAGCAGATCGCCGTCGGCCGCCGCCTTGATCGGGTTCGAGGTGATCATGCGATAGAAGACATCGCTGACATCGGACAGCTTCGCGCCCGATACCTGCTCGCTGACCTTGGCACTGCCGGCGGCCAGGCCGAGGATGTCCTTGGCAGGCTGGCCGTCGATGATGCCGGGCTGCACGATGTTGACCATCGCCAGGCCAACAACGACGGCGAGGACCGTGGTCAGCGTGTAGAACGCCATCGTCCGAAAACCGATGCGCGACAACGCTGCTGGCTCGTTGAAGGTCGACATGGCGACGATGATCGACGACACGATCAGCGGTACGACCACCATCTTCAGGCCATTGAGAAAGAGGCCGCCAATGAAGCCGCAGAAGCGGATCAGACTGCTGTCAGCCGACGCCAGTGCGCCGGTCAGCACCGCCAGAGCCAGCGCGATCGCGATTTGCCAATGAAGCTTCATCGCGCGGGCCCGGGCTGGCTAGCGGCCGATCTAAGGAGCGACCGGCTCTTGCGCCGGCAGCTCCTTCAATTCGACCTTGATGCGCTTCTTCAAGGCCTCGTGGTAGGCGTTGAACTCGGCACCGGCACGAGCTTCACGAATGCTGGCCAGTTCACCGGCCGGCTCCGTTCCTGGCCTGAGGCTGCCATCGACCACGGTCTTGAGCGCAATGACTGCCGTCGCGCCGCCTTCGATGCTGGCTTCGCCATAGCTTGAGGTTGTCGCAGCCGGACGCGGTAGTTTGAACACTGCATCCAGCAAGGCCAGACCCAGGCCGCTGCGGCTCCGCGTGCTTGGTCCCGGTGACTGCGCGGTGAGATTCAAAGAGGTGGCCACTTCTTCGATCGTCTTGCCCGACTTCAAGGCTTCCAGCGCCGTCTTGGCATCGGCAGCAGCCTTGGCACGCGCCTGCTCGTTGCGAAGTTCATCGCGGAGTGTTGCTTCAACTTCGGCGAGCTGGCGCTGACGTGGCGCTTCGTACTCAGCCTTGCGGACCACAACCAGACGATCGGCGTCCACCGAGATCGGCTTGGAGTTGACGCCATCGCTAAGCACCGCCTGCGAGAACGCAGCTTCGATCACCGCCGGATTCGCCGCGATGCCAGCACCACCGGCACGCGTGAACCAGTCCGTGGTCTCGATGGTCAGGCCGAGTTCCTTGGCAACTGGCTCCAGCGAGGTATCGCTCTCGAACGCAAGCTGCTCGAGTTGCTTGCTCTTTTCCTGGATCTGCAACTGCAGTTCTTTGTTGATGTACAGATCGGTCAAGGCCTTCTGCACTTCGGCTTCCTCGAACGCCTGCGTGCGCGCGTCGTTCAACTCGGTCAGCTTGATGATGTGGAAACCGAACTCGGTTTCGACAGGCTCGCTGGTGTCACCGGCCTTGCTCAATCCATAAAGCGCGGACTCGAACTTCGGCGGCAGCAAGCCATCACCGCGGTTGACGATGCCGAGGTCGCCACCCTTGTTCTTGCTGCCAGGATCATCGGAAGCAGTCTTCGCCAGTTCAGCGAAATTCGCACCACTCTTGAGCTGCGCATACAGATCACCAGCCTTCTTGCGCGCAGCTTCCTTGTCGGCGCCGAAATTGACCAGGATATGGCTGGCCTTGCGCGTTTCCGGGGTCGAGAAGCGCGTGGCTTTCTCAGCTTCATAAAGCGTCTTGAGAACGTCCGTGCTCGGCGCGGCAGCCTTGGCGAGTTTGCTCTGCGCAAGTTCGACGAACGCCAGCTTGATCCGCTCCGGGGCCTGCAGGCCGGCCTTCTTTTCCTCGTAACGTGCAGCGACCTGCTCCGGCGTCACCGTGATATCAGCCAGATACTTTGCAGGCTCGAATTGTAGATACTGGAAATCGCGTTCCTGCTTGGAGAGCCGCAGGGCGAGCTTGGCGTCATCCACCGTCACGACAGCACTGCCGAGCACGACGTCACGCAACTGCTCGACCATCAGGGTATCGCGCTGTTGGGCTTCGAAACTGTCAGTGGTGTAGCTGTTCTGCGCCAGCAGTTCCTTGTAGCGCTGCGCCGAGAACTTGCCGTTCTCCTGAAACGCTGGAACTACAGTCAGGTAATCACGCAGTGCGGCATCACCAGCGCGATAGCCGCTGCTCTTCGCGTGCTGCTGCAGCAAGGAGGTCTGCACCAGATCCTGAAGCACGCTTTCCCGCATGCGCTGGGCGTTGATCTGATCTGCGCGGAAATTCTCGCCCAGCAGTTGCTGCAAACGGCGATAGCGCTGCTCGTACGCACGGTTCAACTGATCGGCCGTGATCTTGCTGTCGCCGACCTTGGCGATCGGCGGATTGGCATTACTCTGGAAGTAGCCTTCAATGCCACTGAATGCGAATGGAATACCAATGATGAGCAGTAGAACACCGACAATGACAGGGCCGTTAAGGCTGTCACGGATTTGCTGCATCATGTTTTCGGGTCTCGCAAATGAAGAGGGCGCTCTTTGAGCGCCCTCGTGTTGCATATATGGCGGAGCGGACGGGACTCGAACCCGCGACCCTCGGCGTGACAGGCCGATACTCTAACCGACTGAGCTACCGCTCCGCAGAACTACTGACTCCACTTAACGCTTATGTAACTGGTGGGTGCTGAGGGGCTCGAACCCCCGACTCCCGCCGTGTAAAGGCGATGCTCTACCAGCTGAGCTAAGCACCCTGTCGACCGTTACATCCGGTGAAGCTGCCCCCCCACCGAGTCAGCTACTTTACAGCGTCTTTCAGGGCTTTGCCAGCCTTGAATGAAGGATTTTTGCTGGCCGTGATGTTCAAGGTTGCGCCGGTCTTCGGGTTGCGTCCGGTACGTGCTGCACGCTCGCGAATTGCGAACGTACCGAAGCCGACGAGCGACACCTTGTCGTTCTCCTTGAGCGCCTTGCCGATGACTTCGACGAGCGCATCGATCGCATTGCCGGCATCGGCCTTGGTCAGGCCGGATTGGTCGGCGACGGCCGCGATCAGTTCGGATTTGTTCATGTAGGTTTTTCCCCTCGGATTATTGGATCGGCATGTGCCGGTATTGACTTGGATTTTGTCACGCCCAGCCCTGGATCCCGTGGTGGTTTGAGATCGACTTTCAGCAACGAAATCGTCGTCAGGCGTTGGAGAATCCTTATATCAAGCGGGTTTCAGAGCGTCAATTAAACTCTCGGCAGATTCAGGATTGCCGTGATTTGTGTCACTGCAATCCCGATTTCAGGCTGCTCAGTGCGGTCTGACACCTTCGGTGCTGGCTGGCGTCGGCGCCGCCGCACCTTCAGGAACCGGCTTCGCTTCCGGCATCCGTTCAAGGGCAATGCGCAGCACTTCCTCGACCCAGCGCACGGGTTCGATATCGAGCTTGCCCTTGATGTTGTCCGGGATCTCGGCGAGGTCCTTGACGTTCTCCTGCGGAATGATCACGGTGCGGATACCGCCGCGCTGCGCGGCCAGCAGTTTTTCCTTCAGGCCCCCGATCGGCAGCACCTCGCCACGCAAGGTGATTTCGCCGGTCATCGCGACATCTGCGCGCACTGGGATTGAGGTCAGCGCCGACACCAGCGCCGTGCACATGCCAACGCCTGCAGAGGGCCCGTCCTTCGGCGTTGCACCTTCCGGCACATGCACGTGCAGGTCATGCTTTTGATAGAAATCCGGATCGATACCGAGCTGCTTCGCCCGCGAGCGCACCACCGTCAGCGCAGCCTGAATGGACTCTTGCATGACGGTACCCAGGCTGCCGGTCTGGGTGAGCTTGCCCTTGCCCGGCGTCAGCGCCGATTCGATGGTCAGCAGTTCGCCGCCGACCTCGGTCCAGGCCAGACCGGTGACCTGCCCGACCTGATTCGCCTCTTCGGCGCGGCCATAACGGAAGCGCGGCACGCCGAGATACTTGTCGAGATTCTTCTCGGTGACCTTCACGGTCTTGTCAGTCGGCTTCAGCAATACCTGCTTGACCACCTTGCGCGCGATCTTCGACATCTCGCGCTCAAGGTTGCGCACGCCGGCTTCCCGCGTGTAGGTGCGGATCACTGCGCGAACGGCGGATTCGCTGATGTCGAGCTCCGTTTCGCTCAGGCCGTTTTCCTTGATCTGCTTCGGAATCAGATAACGCCTGGCGATGTTGAGCTTCTCGTCCTCGGTATAGCCCGGGATACGGATGACTTCCATGCGGTCGAGCAACGGCCCGGGAATGTTCAGCGTGTTCGCCGTGCAGATGAACATCACATCGGACAGATCGAGATCCACTTCCAGGTAATGATCCTGAAAGGTGTTGTTCTGCTCGGGGTCTAGCACTTCCAGCAGCGCCGATGAAGGGTCGCCGCGGAAATCCATGCTCATCTTGTCGATTTCGTCGAGCAGGAACAGCGGATTCTTGACGCCGACCTTGGTCAGGTTCTGAACGATCTTGCCCGGCAGAGAACCGATGTAGGTTCGCCGATGGCCACGAATCTCGGCTTCGTCACGAACGCCACCGAGGCTCATGCGCGCGAACTTGCGGTTGGTCGCCTGAGCGATCGAGCGACCGAGCGAAGTCTTGCCGACACCCGGTGGCCCCACCAGGCACAGGATCGGGCCCTTGAGCTTCTTCACCCGGCTTTGTACAGCGAGATATTCAAGGATGCGTTCCTTGACCTTTTCGAGACCGTAGTGATCGGCATCGAGCTGATCCTGCGCCTTGGGTAGATCGATGTTGGCCTTGGTGGTCTTCTTCCACGGCACCTGAGTCATCACGTCGAGATAGTTACGCACGACGGTCGCTTCCGCCGACATCGCCGGCATCATCTTCAACTTGTTCAGCTCGGCCGTGGCCTTGGTCTTGGCAGCCTTGGGCATGCCAGCCTTAGCGATCTTGCGCGCCAGCTCTTCCTGCTCGTTCGGAGCGTCCTCGAGCTCACCGAGCTCTTTCTGGATCGCCTTCATCTGCTCGTTGAGGTAGTACTCGCGCTGGTTCTTCTCCATCTGCTGCTTGACCCGTCCGCGAATCTTCTTCTCGATCTGCAGGATGTCGATCTCGCCTTCCAGCTGGGCCAGCACATACTCCAGACGCGGCTTCGGATCGCCGATCTCGAGCACCTTCTGCTTGTCTTCGAGCTTCAGCGACAGGTGCGCGGCAATGGCATCGGCCAGGCGACCCGGCGAATCCATGCTGGTCAGGCTCGGCAGCAGTTCGGCCGGCACCTTCTTGTTGAGCTTGACGTACTGCTCGAAGGTGGCAACCGCTGCGCGCATCACCGCGTCGGCTTCGCTGCCACTGGAACCGCTTTCGTCCGGCGGAATCATCGTGAACTCGGCGGTCAGATAATCGCCGGTCATTTCCAGCTTGGTGACGCGCGCGCGCTGGGCACCTTCGACCAGCACCTTGACGGTGCCATCGGGCAGCTTCAGCAATTGAAGAATCGAGGCCAGCGTGCCGGTGTCATAGAGATCGTCGACACCGGGCTCATCGGTATCGGCGTGCTTCTGCGCCACCAGCAGGATGCGCTTGCCATCCTGCATTGCCGCCGTCAGCGCCTTGACCGATTTCTCGCGGCCGACGAACAGCGGAATCGCCATGTGGGGATACACCACCACATCGCGCAGGGGCAGCACAGGAGTCACAGCTTCATGGGTTCCGGACACGGCTTGAACCTCGGGTCGTCGTGGAATGCTTCGATATTGGAATTATGCGCCTAGCAGGTGATGAGTCCGTCAACGGTGCTTTTCAAGCGCAGGCGAGCAGCAGCAAGGCAAAAAAGCCGACGGCTCATCGGTCAAGAAACAGAACGACAGCCAGAAAAAAGGCGCGCCGCGATCACTCGTGGCGCGCCCGATTCACGTCAGCCCGATCAGGCGCTGTTCTTGACGTCGCGGCGCGGCGCTTCGAGGTTCTCGTAGACGATGAATGGCTTGGCCTCGCCCTTCGCAACCGACTCATCGACCACCACCTTCGACACGTTGGTCATCGACGGCAGGTCGTACATCACGTCGAGCAGGATGTTCTCGAGAATTGTGCGCAGGCCACGCGCGCCGGTCTTGCGATCACGTGCCTTACGGGCGATCGCGTTGAGCGCGTCCTCGCGGAACTCCAGGACGCAGCCTTCCATCTGGAACAACTTGGCAAACTGCTTGACCAGCGCGTTCTTCGGTTCCTTGAGGATCGAGATCAGCGCCGCTTCGTCCAGTTCTTCCAGCACGGCGAGCACCGGCAGACGGCCGACGAACTCAGGAATCAAACCGTAGCGAATCAGATCTTCCGGCTCGACACCGAGCAGCATCCGGCTGACCTGATGGCTGTCCTTCAACGACTTCACATCGGCACCAAAACCAATGCCGGTCTTCTCGGTACGGTTCTGGATCACCTTGTCGAGACCGGCAAACGCACCGCCGCAGATGAACAGGATGCCGGCCGTGTTGACCTGCAGGAACTCCTGCTGCGGATGCTTGCGGCCACCCTGCGGCGGCACGCTGGCGATGGTGCCTTCGATCAGCTTCAGCAGCGCCTGCTGCACCCCTTCGCCGGACACGTCACGAGTGATCGACGGGTTTTCGCTCTTGCGCGAAATCTTGTCGATCTCATCGATGTAGACGATGCCGCGCTGCGCCTTTTCGACATCGTAATCGCACTTCTGCAGCAGACGCTGAATGATGTTCTCGACGTCCTCACCGACATAGCCGGCTTCGGTCAGGGTCGTCGCATCGGCGATCGCGAACGGCACATCGAGCAGACGGGCCAGGGTTTCGGCGAGCAGCGTCTTGCCGGAACCGGTCGGCCCGATCAGCAGGATGTTCGACTTCGACAGCTCCACGCCATCGCTGGAGCCCTTCTGGCTCAGGCGCTTGTAATGGTTGTAGACGGCGACCGACAGCACTTTCTTGGCCTGATCCTGGCCAATCACGTACTCGTCCAGCACCGCGCGGATTTCCTGCGGCTTCGGCAGGCCTTTGATCTGCGGCTTGGCGTGGACTTCCTCGCGGATGATGTCGTTGCACAAATCGACGCATTCGTCGCAGATGTAAACCGACGGACCCGCGATCAGCTTGCGGACTTCGTGCTCGCTCTTACCGCAGAACGAGCAATACAGCACGCGACCACCCTGGGTGCTGCTGCGTACGTTGTCAGGCATTTCCAACCTCAATCAAGGTTCTTGAATTCTTATAGCATCATGTCGTATGACAGCAAAACGACTGCAAGTTCTGTTCGCAGTCAGGCCCGGGTAACGTCAACTTGTCGACACGGGGTCGACGCGGGCCTGAAATGCTGCAGACCGCAGTCAGTTTGCGACGGGAGCCTGGGCCCGCTTGTCGATGATGGTGTCGATCAGACCGTAAGCCTTGGCCTGCTCGGAGTTCATGAAATAGTCGCGCTCGACATCGGTCGCGACTTTTTCGATCGTCTGGCCACAGTGATCGGCCATCAGACGGTTCAGCTTTTCCCGCAGATAGAGGATTTCCCGTGCCTGGATCTCGATGTCGGTCGCCTGGCCCTGGGCGCCGCCGGACGGCTGGTGAATCATCATTCGAGAATTCGGCAGCGCAAAACGCTTGCCCTTGGTGCCGGCCGACAGCAGGAAGGCACCCATGCTGGCCGCCTGGCCGATGCACATCGTCGACACGTCCGGCTTGATGAACTTCATGGTGTCGTAGATCGACAGGCCCGAAGTGATCACGCCACCCGGCGAGTTGATGTACAGGTGTATGTCCTTGTCCGGGTTCTCCGATTCAAGGAACAGCAGCTGAGCGACGACAAGGTTGGCCATGTAGTCGTCGATCGGGCCGACGATGAACACGACGCGCTCCTTCAGCAGGCGCGAGTAGATGTCATACGCGCGTTCGCCGCGGGCGGTCTGCTCGACCACCATCGGGACCAGCTGCGAGCGGTTGCGGAGGTCAGTCATCGGATTTCCAGGTTAAGGGTCAAGTTGGGCAACCGTTCCGACGCTCAAGCGGTCGGAACGGTCGCGTGCAGATTGCTCCGCACCATTACGCAGGTTGGGCCTGCTGCTGTGATTTCAACAGGTCTTCGAGCGACATCGGCTCGTCGGTCACCTGGGCGCCGGCGGCCAGTGTTTCGACAACCTGCTCTTCGAGCACCACACTGCGCAGGCGCTGCATCAGATCCTCGCGCGAGCGGTACAGCTTGCGCACTTCTTCCGGATCCTCGAAATCGCCGGCGACGTTGTCGAGCGCCGCATCAACACGTGCCGGCTCGATGCTGATGTTGCGGCTGGTGATCACTTCACCGACCAGCAGGCCCAGCGCCACGCGGCCCTTGGCACCCGGCTCGAACATCTCGCCCGGCAGCATCGCCTTGAGCTGTTCCGGCTTCATCTTGCTGATGTCGGCACCGCGGTTGGCACCGATGCGATTGATCGTCTCGGCGCGCATGCGGTCGACTTCCTCGGCCACCAGTCCGGCCGGCACATCGATCGGATGCATCGTCGCCAGCTGGTCCATCACTACGCGCTTGACCCGGGCGTTGACCGCCTTGGTCCGCTCGGCTTCCAGCGCTTCGCGGCACTTGGCGCGCAGCGCGTCGGCACCTCCTTCGTCGATGCCGTGGACCTTGAGGAACTCCTCGTCGAGTTCCGGCAACTGCGGCGCGCGCACTTCCTTGATCACGATGGTGAACACCGTGGCCTTGCCGGCCAGGGCTTCATTGCGATAGTCGGCCGGGAAATTGACCGCCACATCGAAGGTTTCGCCGGCCGCATGACCGATCAAGCCGTTTTCCAGATCCGGCAGGAAGCGCGCTTCGCCGATCTCGATCGAGGCGTTGTCGCTCTTGCCGCCCTGGAAGGCTTCGCCATCGAGCTTGCCTTCGAAATCGACCGTCACCACGTCGCCGGCCTGGGCGGCGCGTTCGGCAGCCACCAAGCTGCGGCGCGCCTTGCGCAGGTTGTCGACCAGACGATCGACATCGGCTTCGGTCACCTCGACCAGCGGACGGCTGATCTTGATCTGGCTCAGATCGCCAAGCGTGATCTCCGGAAACACGTCGAAGCTCGCGGTGTAGACCAGTGCCTGGCCAAGACCTTCAGCAGTGACGTTGAAGCTCGGCGAACTCGCCGGCTGCAGCGCCGACTGGGTCAGCGCTTCCGGCCAGGTCTGGCGAACCAGTTCACCGACCGCGTCATTGCGCGCGTCGGCACCGTACTGCTGCTGGATGACCTTCAGCGGCGCCTTGCCCGGACGGAAGCCCGGGACGCGGGCGCGGCCGGCGAGGCGCTTGAGGCGCTCGCCCACTTCGCGTTCAAAGCGATCGGCCGGGATCGTGACATGCAGCCGGCGCGTCAGACCGCCGGCGGTTTCGACTTGGACTTCCATCGTTCAAAGACTCTTGTAAAGGTGGTGATGATCTTTCCGACCGCTTCGCTCTGGGCGGGCGCTCTGTTGTTTTGTGGTGCGAAAGGCGAGACTCGAACTCGCACGCCTTGCGGCGCTGGAACCTAAATCCAGTGCGTCTACCAATTCCGCCACTCTCGCCGGTGCTTCCTGCTTCGGAACCGCATCCGCAGCGGCATTCGACACAAGCGTGGAGTATATCAGCGGCTGCCAGCCCGTAGACCTGCAGCAATCCGGGCACCAGACAGATCAACGTCCGACCTGACGATCAGGCCGCTACAAAGCCCGCGTCCGAACTGGGACACTAGCGCCCTGCTCCGCCCGGTCACCGTGACCTCGTCGCGGCGCAGCAATCGATCGCCAGAGCCCGCACCGTTTTGTTCCAGTTCAGGTCGTCCAATTCTTCCGCATCACTGCGGCTGCCGCTGTTTGGCGGCCTGAGTCTGTTGCTGGTGGCTGCAACGGTATTCGCACTCAGCCGCGGCACCATCGCGATCGACTGGGCAACGCTGTTCGTGCCCGGAACCGAACAGGCCATGCAGACCACCGCCCTGCTCGAACTGCGCCTGCCGAGAGTGCTGCTGGCGCTGCTGATCGGGGCCGTACTCGCCCAGGCCGGTGCCGTCACCCAGGCGCTGTTCCGCAATCCGCTGGCCGAACCGGGGCTGATCGGAGTCTCCGCCGGTGCCGCCCTCGCCGCAGCGATCGTCTTTACCCGACTGGATCGGCTGGGTGACCTGGCCGCCTGGCAGGGCCTGCTGCTGCCGGTTGCCGCTTTCGGCGGCGGCCTGCTCGCGGCGGTTGTCGTGCTGCGCCTGTCGCAGCGCGACGGCGTCACCCGGATGACCACGATGCTGCTCGCCGGCACCGCGATCAATGCCTTCGTCGCCGCGATCGTCGGCCTGCTGGCAACCAGCGCTGACGATCCCGGTCTGCGCGGCTTCACCCTGTGGATGTACGGCAACCTCGGCCGTGCCGGCTGGGGCGAAATCGCCATCGTCGGCCCGGTGTTGCTGGTCCTGCTGCTGTGGCTGCCACGCGAAGCGCGAGCGCTCGATGCCCTGCTGCTCGGCGATGCCGAAGCGCTGCATCTGGGCGTGCCGGTCGAACGTCTGAAGCGGCGCATCCTGATCGCCGTGGTGCTGGCGACGGCGGCGGCAGTGTCGCTGGCCGGCATCATCGGTTTCGTCGGGCTGATCGTGCCGCATGCGCTGCGTCTGATCGCCGGCCCCGGCCATCGCCTGCTGCTGCCAGCCTCGGCGCTGGCCGGTGCGCTGCTGCTGGTGCTGGCCGACACGGCGGCGCGCACCCTGGCGACGCCTGCGGAATGGCCGGTCGGCGCGCTGACCTCGGCGATCGGCGCGCCGTTCTTCCTGTTCCTGTTGTTACGGCTGCGCGACCGCGCAGGGCTGACATGAGCTTGGCAGCGATTTCTGCCGGCTACGGCGTACGCGGCCAACGCCTGATCGACAATGCCAGCCTGAGCCTGCTGCCCGGCCAGTTGCACGTATTGCTCGGTCCGAACGGTGCCGGCAAATCGACCCTGCTGCGCCTGCTGGCCGGCGATCTGAAACCGGATGGCGGCCAGGTTGTCCTCGATGACCGGCCGCTTTCGGCATGGCCGAGCGCCGCGCTGGCCCGCCGTCGCGCGGTGATGATGCAGCGCGAGGATCTGCCGTTCCCGTTCCGGGTCGACGACGTGGTCGCCCTCGGTCGCCTGCCGTGGCAACGCAGCGCCGACGCGCCAGCCGAGCAAGCCATGGTCGCCGCCGCCTTGGTCGAAGCCGGTGCCGCCGGCCTCGCCGACCGCCGCTACAACGAACTGTCCGGCGGCGAGCGCGCCCGCGTCCAGCTAGCCCGGGCGCTGGTCCAGATCAGCGCGCCAGACGACCGCGAAGCCCGCTATCTGCTGCTCGACGAACCCACCGCCAGCCTCGATTTCGCGTTCCAGCATCACGGCCTGCTGACCATGCGCCGGCTCGCCGCGCGCGGTGTCGGCGTGCTGGCGATCCTGCAGGACCCGAATCTGGCCTTGCGCCACGCCGACACCGTGTCGCTGATCGAACGCGGCCGGATCATTGCTCACGGCCTGCCGAACGAGGTGCTGGCACCGGAACGCCTGTCGGCGCTTTACGGCCTGACCATCGAAGCGGTGCGTGGCCCGTCCGGCGCGATCTGCCAGTTGTTCGCCACCGGGTCGGCAAGCCGATGAACCGGCGCGATCAACCCTCGTCGATCGAACGGTGCCTGCGCTGGCACCAGGGACTGCAATTCCGCCTCGGGCTGCTGTTCGCACTGCTGCTGGCGATCCTCGGCGGCGTCGCCTTCTTCGCCGCGGATCGCTTGATCGGCCGCGGCCTGGAACAGGCGACGTTCCGCTTCGAGACCGTGATCAACCAGCGGTTGCTCGCCGAGACCGGCGAGATCGTCCGCAATGCCGAGCAGTTCGCACAAATGCTGGCGCTGACCGCCGCCAACCCCGATGCCGCACTGCGGGCGCGCCTCGGCGAACGTCTGCTGCAGAACCTGCCGGTGGCCGGCTACGGCCTGTGGCCGGAGCCCGTGAATACCAGCGCCGGCACGCGACGCAGCAGCCAGTTCTGGCGGATCGCCGACAACGGCAAGCCCGAGGCTCGCGACGATTACAACGCGCCAGATGCCATCGCCTACTGGCGCGAGCCCTGGTACACACCGTCGCGCATCGCCGGCGGCAGCCGCTGCCTGTGGTCGCCGGTCTATCGCGATCCGCTGCTCGCCCGCGAGGTGGTGACCTGCAGCGTTGCCATCATCGGTAGCCGCGGCTTCGATGGCATTGCCACCGTCAGCCTCGATATCGCCCGGATGAGCCAGCGGTTCATGGCCGACGGCGATACCCTGCGCAGCTATGCCCTGCTCAGCGATCGCAGCGGCCAGCTGCTGGCGGTATCGGCACTGGCTCGCAAGCAGCTCGGTGCCGATGTCGGCGCCAGCCGCAATCTGTCGGAACTGTCCCAGCGCGAAGGCCGCTACAACCCTGTGGCGCTGGCGATCCATCGCCGCAACGAAGCGTTCCGGGCCGATGCACTGCGTTCGTCAAGCTACGACGCTCGCCTGGTGTCGTCGCTGAAAGACAACAGCCGCGACTTGTCGCGCATCGCCGCCGAAGACGCCCTCGCCGCCGCCTGGAACGCCAGCGATGGCCGCGCTGCCGATCCGCCGGAGCGCCTGAAGCTGGACGCCGATCCGGTGCTCGGCGACAGCAGTTACGCGCTGCTGTCGACGCTGCCCGGCACCGGCTGGCAACTGCTCAGCGTGTCGTCCTCGCGTGATGGCAGTGACGCCACCCTTCATCTGATCACCCAGGCGATGGCCTTGATGCTCGGCACCTCGGCACTGGTCCTGGTCATCGCCTTCCTGCTGTTGCGGGGTCTGGTGATCCGGCCGGTGCGCAAGATGACGGCCGCACTGGCTCAAGCCGAGCGCGACGGCAATGGTCTCGGCGTCACCCTGGACGAATCCGGCACCGGCGAGCTGCGCCTGCTCGCGCACTGGCATAACGAGCACAGCGCGATCCTGCGTGACGTCCAGGATCGCGCCAGCCTCGCGATCAGCCAGTTGCACAGCGAGAGGGCGGAGCGGGTTCGCGCCCAGGACCAGGCGCTGCGTCTCGGCGATCGCAACCAGTTGCTGATGAATACGCTGGATGACGGCATCGCCGTGCTCGACGAACAGGGCGCGATCGTCGAGCTGAATGCCACCGCCGAGCAATGGCTGTCGACCACCCAGCGCAGCGCTCGCGGCGCGCCGTTCGGCTCGGTGCTGCAGGCCCGGCTCGGCAGTCTCGAGGGCCCGACGCTGCCGGACCTGATGCAGCAGATCCGGGAGACCGGCACGCGCATCGATTTTGCTGACGGCGTGATGCTCGAAGGTAACGGCACCCCAAGCCATGATCGGGGGCAGGACATGGACCGCGAACTGGGCCTGAGCGCAGTGCCGATCCGCAGCCGCGTCGACCGCATCACCGGCTGCCTCGTCGTACTGCGCCGCGCCGGTGGACAGCGAGTGGCCGGCCCCTTGTCGGGCAGCGTCGCCCAGGAGTTCGTCGATCCAGTCACCGGGCTCGGCGGCCGCAAGGCCTGCGAGCGGCGCGTGCGTGAACTGCAAGCGCAAGCCCAGAACGCGGGTCGCGAAGCGCGCAGCGATGCACCGCTGCAGGTGCTGGCGAAGCTCGATTTCCCGGAACTGCGACGGGTCCGCGAAACCCGCAGCCACAGCGATGCCGATGCTCTCGCCGCGCGCTGCGGCGAACGTCTGGCAGCACTCTGCGGCGGTTCGAACCACGTGTTCCGTCTGGCATCGGACCGCTTCGCCGTGCTGATCGAAACCCAGACCGGCGACCAGGCGCGGCTCGATGCCGAAGCGCTTCGTGCGCACATCGCCGAACAACGTCTCCGGGTCAGTGGAAATGGGGGCGACGAATGGATCGAGGTGCATGCCGTGATCGGCCTGTGCCTGATTTCGGCCGATATCGGCTCGGCAGCCGAAGTCATGCGCCGCGCGGGTATCGCCTGCGACCACGCCCGCAACGGTCAGGCCGTGGTGTTGCACGGTGCCGAACTGGAAGTCGGCAGTGGTATCGACCAGGAAACGCTGTGGGTACGGCGTATCGAGCGCGGCCTGGAAGAGCGCCTGTTCCATGTCACCACCCAGCGCCTGCAGCCGTCCCGCACCCTGGTATCGGAAGGCGAGGTGTTCGAAGTGCTGCTGGCGCTCGAAGACGAGGAAGGTTTCTGGGCACCGTCGTCGCTGTTCCTGCCGATCGCCGAACGTCACTTGCTGGGCTCGTTGCTTGATCGCTGGGTGATCCAGGCCGTGTTCGAGCAACTGGCCGCCGACAGCGCGCTGTGCGGCCGGCTGGCGATCTGCGGCCTGCATTTGTCCGAGGATTCGCTGCACGACGCCACGCTGATCTCGTTCATCGCCGAGCAGATCAACCGCCATCCGCAGGTGCCGATCGGCAAGCTCTGCTTCGAACTGCGCGACGACACGCTGACCGGCAATCCGCAGCAAGCCAAGCGCTGCTGTGAAGCGCTGAAGCGGCTCGGCGCGACGATCGCCATCGATCACCGCACCGGCCGCCAGATCGGTTATGTCGAACAGTTGCGTGGCATGCCCGTGGACTACGTGAAGCTCGATGCCTCGCAGTTCCGGCGCATCGCCGACGACGACATCGAACAGATGCTCGCCGAATCAGCGCTGAAACTGGCCAGACTGATCGGCGGCCGCACCATCGTCGGCGAGATCGACAGCGAAGCGCAGGCCACCGTCTGGCGGCGGCTCGGCGCTGACTACCTGCAGGGCCCGGTGATCGCCCGGATCAGCCCGGTACCGTTCAGGAACTGAGGCAACGGCTCATGTAGTGGGCTTGTTCGGATCGCGCCAGGCGCGCTCGAACGGCAGACGCCAGGCATGCGGGGCGACCAGTTGGTGAATCGCCTTCGGCCCCCAGGAACCCTGTTCGTAGAAGCGCACCGGCGGCGGCGATTCCAGTAGCTCTGCCGAAACTTCCCAGAGCCGTTCGATGCCTTCGGCCGTCGTGAACAAGGTGTGGTCGCCGCGCATCGCGTCGAGGATCAGCCGTTCATAGGCTTCCAGCACATCGCCGATCAGGCCGGTGTCGTGCATCGCGAACTGCAGGCTCAGCTTGTCCAGCCGCATACCCGGGCCGGGTCGCTTGCCGTAGAAAGACAGGCTCATCTTCGAGGCGTCAGCAAGATCGAAAGTCAGATGATCCGGGCCTTGCGCGCCGACGCCGGAGCCGACCGGAAACATGCTTTTCGGCGGCTCGCGGAAAGCGATCGAAATGATCCGCTGGCCTTCGGCCAGACGCTTGCCGGTGCGCAGATAGAACGGCACGCCGGCCCAGCGCCAGTTGTCGATCGCGCATTTCAGCGCAATGAAGGTTTCGGTGTCCGACTCCGGATCGACACCGGCCTCGGCGCGGTAGCCAGCGTACTGACCGCGCACGACATTGGCCGGATCGATCGCCAGCATGCTGCGAAAGACCTTGTTCTTCTCTTCGCTGATCGGCCTGGGTTCCAGCGCCGTTGGCGGCTCCATGGCCATGAACGCGAGGATCTGGAACAGGTGGGTGACGACCATGTCGCGAAACGCGCCGGTCTGCTCGTAGAAACCGGCGCGCGTTCCCAGCGCCAGCGTTTCCGGCACGTCGATCTGCACGTGATCGATGAAGTTGCGGTTCCAGATCGGTTCGAACAGGCCATTGGCGAACCGGAACGCGAGGATGTTCTGCGCCGGTTCCTTGCCAAGGAAATGATCGATGCGGAAGATCTGCTCCTCGCTGAACACCTGGTGCAGCTTGCCGTTCAAGAGGACCGCGCTGGCCAGATCGGTGCCGAACGGTTTTTCCATGATGATCCGCGAGCGCTCGACCAGCCCGGCTTCCTTGAGCATGCCGACCGCCGACAAGGCCGCGTTCGGCGGCACACTGAGGTAGTGCAGCCGGCGACTTTCGCCCTTGAACGAAGCTTCCGCAGCATCGGCCGCTGCTCTGAGCACCGCGGCGCCGGCCGATAGCGGCACGTAGTCCAGCTTCGCCGCGAAAGCATTCCAGGCTTCGTCCTTCGGCTTGCGGCTGCCAAAATCGTCGAGCGCCTTGCGGGCAATGCTCCGGAAGCCATCGACGTCGATATCGTCGAGCGACACGCCGATGATCCGGCAGTCCGGCATGAAGCCGGCGCTGGCGAGATGGAACAGACCCGGCAGCAACTTGCGCCGCGCCAGATCGCCGGTAGCGCCGAACAGAATCACCACCTGCGGAAATCGCGGCCCTACGCCCGGCGGAATCTTGGCCATCGTCGAAGCCTCTGATCGTCTGTGATGCCGGCAAGCCCGGGCTACGCGGATACGCAAAACGGACGCCAAGTGCGGCACCTTGGCTGAAGCGGCTCAGCGCGCCGCTTCGATCTGCTCGATTCTCAGCTCCAGCGTTTCGCGGTCCTGCCAGCGGTTGATCGCCAACTGGTAGACGGCGCGAACCCGGCCACCATCGACGGCAGTCTCGGCACCATTGAAATGTACCGCGTTGATCACGCCCTGCAGCCCGCGCAGGCGGTAGCGCACATGGTTGCCGTCCTTGCCGATCGGGCGCAGATCGATGACCTCGAACTCGCCGTCGAAGCGCGGCTCCGGAAAACCCTGGCCCCAGGGCCCGGCGGAATCGATCAGATGCGCGGTATCGAGCACGGACTCCTGCGCGCCCAGTTCACCATCGCTGTCGATGACCTGGGCCAGCGCATCGGCGTCGAGCAAGGCACGGCACTGCGCATCGAAGACGGTGCGGGAAGAGAAACGAAAGCAGGTGATTCGCTTGCGACGCCGTGGGCGTTCCAGACGTTCATCACGCTGACCAGCACCGGCCCGCTCGCTTTCCCGGATATCAACGGCCAGTTTGCTGCCGCCCGCAGCCGCTTGCCGGCCATTCCGATTTTGCCGGCACCGAGCCGTTCGCCGTTCTGATTCCGGCTTGAGGGTAGCGGCCGGGGACGCTGAGATGGTCAGCCTCCGGCCGCTGCCTGCTCTAGACCGGCAGGCGCCCGCTGATCGCTCGCGCCAGGGTGCCGCCATCGACGTACTCCAACTCGCCCCCCATCGGCACGCCGTGGGCGATGCGGGTGACGGCAACGTTCTGACTGCGCGCCAGTTCGGCCAGGTACCAGGCGGTCGCCTCGCCTTCGACGCTGGGGTTGATCGCGATGATCAGTTCGCGCACCGAGCCATCAGCGAGCAGCCTGGCGAGCGTTTCCAGGCCGAGTTCGGCCGGGCCGATGCCGTCCAACGGCGACAGCTTGCCCATCAGCACAAAGTAGCGACCGCGATAACCGGCGGCGTTCTCGATCGCCAGCAGATCGGCGGGTGCCTCGACCACGCAAAGCTGGCCGGTCGCCTCGCGCGCTGCCGCGCAATACCGGCACTGCTGATCCTCGCGGAACATTCGGCAGCTTGGGCAGCGCTCGATGCCGGTCAGCGCTTCGGCCAGGGTCGTGGTCAGGTAAGCGGCGCCATCACGATCGCGATCGAGCAGGTGAAACGCCATTCGCTGCGCAGACTTCGGGCCGACGCCGGGCAAGCGGCGCAGTGCTTCGATCAGACGACTCAGACGCGGCGAATAGGTGGCCATCGGGGCTTCGGGCTCGTCGAAAAAAGCTATCTCACGCGGAGAACGCGGAGGACGCAGAGAACGGCGAAAAGCGATTCACGTGAAACAAGCCAAGAGAGGCATCGGAAATCGCCGTTCCTTTCCTGAACTCCGTGCGCAAGTTCTTCAAGGCTTTTCTCTGCGTACTCCGCGTTCTCCGCGTGAGGAAAGGCTTTCGTGCGGCCGGCCTTCAGAAACCCATGCCCGGCGGCAGGTTCATGCCGGCGGTGACCTTGGCCATCTTTTCCGAGGAGTGACGTTCAAGCTTCTGCGAAGCGTCGTTGATCGCGGCGGCGATCAGATCTTCGAGAAATTCCTTGTCTTCCTTCAGCGCTTCCGGATCGATGACCACGCGCTTGGCTTCGTGCTTGCCATTGAGCGTGATCTTGACCATGCCGGCACCGGACTCGCCGGTGATCTCGGCAGCGGCGATCTCGGCCTGGACCTTCTTCATCGATTCCTGCGCTTGTTGCGCCTGGCGCATCAGCTGCGCGAGCGGACCTTTCATTTCATCTCTCCTGCGGGGTTCTTGCGGGCTTGACCAGCGACGATGGGGCCACGCCTCGGGACTTCAATTGGGGGTTCTGCAGTGATCGCTCAGTCAGCGATCAATCAATGGGCTGAATCGAGCCAGCGCGCACCGTGGCACCGAACAGCGTGCGGAAGCTGGCGACCACCGGGTCCTGCTCGATGGCCTTTTCGGCATCGCGCTGGCGGTCGATCAGGCGCTGGTCGTCGGCGGCGGCCGGATGCAGCACGTCGGGACTGGCGACGACACTGATATCCAGGTTCAGCGGCCCCAGCTTTTCGATCAGCGCGGCCTGCACGGCGAGGCGACGCTCGTCGGTCAGCAGATGCCGGGCGCGCGGATCGAGTGCGAAGCGCAAGGATTCGCCATCACGGCTCAGCCAGGCGCAATGGCGGGCGAGCTGGCGAACCATGCCATCGAGACCGAGTTCGTCGACCAGACGATGCCAGACCGTGCCCGCCATCGCCGCCGCTGCCGGTGGCGCAGCAGCGGGCGCGACAAAAGCTTCGATCGGTGCGGCACGGGTCGCGCTCGGCATCAGGATATGGGCGCTGCGCGGCGGGCTGCTGGCCGGCGGCGGCTCGTTGACCGCGATGCGCGCTGGGAGTGCGGCGATTCGGGATGTCGCCACCGGAGCAGCTACTGAAACAGACGGCGTTGCAGCGGCAACCGTTCGGCCACCACCACCCGTTGGCACCGCCGAGCCACCGCCGTCATCGAGCTTCAATGCAAACATGCGCAGCACGCTCATCTCGAAACCGAGGCGCGGGTCCGGCGCATACGGAAGATCACGGCGGCCGAGCACGGCGATCTGATACCAGAGTTGCACGTCCTCGACAGCGACCGTCTGCGCCAGCGGTAGCAGGCGCGGGTCGTCGTCTTCATCGCCTGCGTTCGGCAGCAACTGCAGCATCGCCAGCCGCTGCAGCAGCATCGCCAGATCATTCAGCAACGCGTGGAAATCCGGTGCCGATTCATCGAGCCGGCGCAGTGCCGCGAGCAGGGCCTCGCCGTCATGGGCGGCCAGCGCTTCGATGACCGCGAACAGGTTGCGACGACCGCCGGTGCCAAGCATGTCCTCGACCGCCAGCGCTTCGAGCTTGGCGCCACCGGCAAAGGCCAGCGCCTGGTCGAGCAGCGACAGGCCATCGCGCATCGAACCATCGGCGGCGCGGGCCAGTTCAGCGACGGCAGCGATCTCGAAATCGACCGCTTCGTGTTCAAGGATATCGGCGAGGTTGTCGCGGATCAGCGCGACGCTCAGGCGCTTCAGGTTGAACTGCAGGCAACGGCTGAGCACGGTGATCGGCAGCTTCTGCGGATCCGTTGTGGCGAGGATGAACTTCACATGCGGCGGCGGTTCCTCCAAGGTCTTCAGCAGCGCGTTGAACGCGCCCTTCGACAACATGTGGACTTCGTCGATCAGGTAGACCTTGTAGCGGCCGCGTGCCGGCGAATACTGGGCGTTGTCGATCAGCTCGCGGATGTTGTCGACACCGGTGTTCGATGCGGCATCGATTTCCAGCAGATCGACGAAGCGGCCGTCGTTGACTTCCTTGCAGGCCGAACAGACGCCGCAGGGATTGGCGCTGACGCCGGTCTGGCAATTCAGCCCCTTGGCGATGATGCGGGCGAGCGTGGTCTTGCCGACGCCGCGGGTGCCGGTCAGCAGGATCGCCGGATGCAGGCGATCACCGTCCAGCGCATGCGTCAGCGCCTTGACCACATGGCCCTGGCCACGCACGTCTTCGAAGCGGCGCGGACGCCATTTGCGCGCAAGCGCGAGATAGCTCATGAGAGAGACAGGGTGGCCAGACGGGAGGCCGCATTGTCGCGGATGAGCGCGGATTGCGCCAAGCGGCCGGCAAGAAGCGGGTCTCACGCAGAGAACGCGGAGCTTGATTAGCAAGCAAGCTCAGCCCATTCGCAAAAAGCCCTTGTCTCTTCGGGACAAGGGTTGGGATGAGGGACTTCCCGGCGAAGGAAGCCCTTTGTTGAGACCCCCAGCCCCTCTCCCGGAGGGAGAGGGGGACCAAAAAGCTCTTGGCTGAAGTTCACTGCTAGTCAAGACGCGGAGATACACAGAGAGGATCAAAAGCTTTATCAAGTTTTCCGCTTTTCTCTGCGTATCTCCGCGTTCTCTGCGTGAGATCGCTTTGAGCTTCAATGCCGCTTCGGCGACCGCGTAAACTCCGCCATCCCGCGCAGGAGTGTTCCCCTTGAGCCACCCGCTACCCGCCCCGCTCGCCCCCGGTCATGCCCTGGTCACCGGCGGCGCCGGCTTCATCGGCAGTCATCTGGTCGACGGTCTGCTTGGCGACGGCTGGCAGGTGACGGTGATCGATAACTTCGATCCCTACTACCCGGCCAGCATCAAGCGCCGGCATATTGCCGCCCATCTCGATCACCCGGCCTACCGGCTGGTCGAGGCCGATATCCGTGACGGTGCCAAGCTGAATTCATTGCTGAACGGCCAGTACACGACGATCGTCCATCTGGCCGCCAAGGCTGGCGTGCGCAACTCGCTGAGCGATCCGCTCGGCTACCAGATGACCAATGTCATCGGCACCCAGAATCTGCTGAGCTTCGCCGATCAGCGCGGCATCAAGCCGTTCGTGTTCGGCTCTTCATCGAGCGTCTACGGCAACTGCCCGCGCCTGCCATGGAGCGAGACCGACCTCGGCCTGCTGCCGATCAACCCCTATGCGTCGAGCAAGCTCGCCAATGAGCAGATGGGCTATGTCTACGCCCAGACCTTCGGCCTGCGCTTCGTCGCCCTGCGCTTCTTCACCGTGTTCGGCGAACGCCAGCGGCCGGACCTGGCGATCCACAAGTTCGCGCGGCTGATGCTCGATGGCAAGACCATCCCGGTCTATGGCGATGGCTCGTCCGAGCGTGACTTCACCTACTGGGGCGACATCGTCGCCGGCGTGCGCGCGGCGATGGCCTTTGCGGCCGACCCGGCCTGCGCGAACTACGAAGTGTTCAACCTCGGCAACAACCGGACGATCGGCTTGCTGCCGATGATCCACAAGCTCGAAGCGGTGCTGAACGTCAAGGCGAACATCGACTGGCAGGACTGGCAGCCGGGCGAGATGCGCGCTACCCACGCCGACATCGCCAAGTCACAGGCGCTGCTCGGCTACCAGCCGGCGACCGATTTCGATACCGGCCTTGCCCGCTTCGCGAGCTGGCTGGCGCTGCAGCCGTAGGGTGGGCAGGTTTCATCTGCCCACGCGGGTGCCCGAACCAGCGCAAGAGTCTGGCGGTCGCGAATCGGTGGGCAGATGAAGCTTGCCCACCCTACGGCGTGGCTGCTGAACCTCGCGGTCGTCGGCGCGTTCGCGTTTGCCGTCGAGCATTTCTGGGGCTGGTCCAGGCTGCTGGCACCTTGGTCGCAGATCGCGCCGCTGACCCTGGCACTGGCGATCGCCGGCATGCTCGCCAGCTACGCGCTGCGCGGCACCCGCATCTATCTCGCCGAGGCGCAGATTCCGCGTGGTGCCTGGTTCGCCTGCCTGCGGCTGATCCTGATCAACAACGCGCTGAACCTGATCCTGCCGGCGCGCGCCGGCGAGGTCAGTTTCCCGGTGCTGATGCGGCGCTGGTTCGGCATCGATGCGACGCAAGCCGCCGGCACTCTGATCTGGCTGCGGCTGCTCGATCTGCATGTGCTGGCCACGGTCGCCGCCGCTTGTGCGGCCAGCGGCTGGCTGCTGCGGGTGCAGGGCTTGTCGACCCTGGCCTGGCTCGGCGCAGCGCTTGCAGCCCTTGCGCCGCTCGCGGTCTACGCGCTGCGCGAGCCGCTGCAGACGAAGCTGGCACGGCGCAGCGGCAAGCTCGCTGGTTTCGCAGCGAAAGCACTATCCGGCCTGCCCAAGCAGACCTCGGGGCTGGCGCTCGATCTGGTCCTGACCTGGGCGGCGTGGAGCGTGAAGCTGCTGGCGCTCGGCGTCGTGCTCGGTCTGCTGGCGCAGCTGTCGCCGCTGCTCGGCACTCTGGGCGCGATCGGTGGCGATCTGTCGACTGTGCTGCCGCTGCACGCGCCCGGCGGCTTCGGCACCTACGAGGCCGGCGTGATGGCGCTGCTGGTGCCAGCGTCTGCTGCCAGCGAACTGGGCGTCTTGCTGGCCGCGGCCGTCAACCTGCATCTGCTGGTGCTGACCACGGCACTGATCGCCGGGGCACTGGCCTGGCTGGGTGGCGCTCCGCCATCGCGACCGGAATGACGGAAGCCCGATGCTAGACTTTGGGTCCTGTCTTCCATGAGTTGCAACGTGACGGAAAGCCTGCCGCCGAGTTCCAGTCTTCAAAGCTGGCCCAGCCTGTCGATCGTGATCCCGATGTACCGGGAGCAGGACAACGTCGCGCCGATGCTGGCCCGCGTCCATGAAGGCCTTAGCCAATATGCCGGCCCCTGGGAGCTGATCTGCGTCGACGACGGCAGCCTCGACGAAACCGGCAAGCGTCTGATCAGCGAAGGCGCGAAGTACGGCTCGCACGTCCGGGTCATCCGTTTTGCCCGCAACAACGGCCAGACCACGGCGATGCAGGCCGGCATCGATGCCGCGCGTGGTGACGTCATCGCCACCCTCGACGGCGATCTGCAGAACGATCCGGCCGATATCCCGCAGATGGTCGCCGAGATGTACGAGCGCGACCTCGACCTGCTGACCGGCTACCGCGCCAATCGCCAGGACGCCTGGATGAGCCGCAAGCTGCCGTCGAAGCTGGCCAACAAGCTGATCGCAAGAGTTACCGGCGTGAAGATTCGCGACTACGGCTGCTCGCTGAAGGTCTACCGCGCGACGGTGATCAAGCAGGTGCGCCTGTACGGCGAGATGCACCGCTTCATCCCGGTCTGGGCGGCGATGGTGACCAGCCCGACGCGGATCGGCGAAACGCCGGTGGGTCATGCTGCGCGCCAGTTCGGTGAGAGCAAGTACGGCATTTCGCGGACTTTCCGCGTCGTGCTCGATCTACTGACCGTGTTCTTCTTCCTGCGCTTCCGCGCCCGGCCTGGCCACTTCTTCGGCTCGATCGGTCTGGCGCTCGGCTTCGTGGGAAGTGCTGCGATGACCTGGCTCGGCGTGGTCAAGTTCGTGCTCGGCGAATCGATCGGCGGCCGTCCTCTGTTTCTGATCGCCGTGCTGCTGCTGGTCTTCTCGATCCAGTTCCTGACCACCGGGTTGATCGCGGAAATGCTGTCCCGGGTGTTCTATCAGCGCACTGAAGGCCCGCTGACCATCGCCAACGGCGCGGTATCGGACGCTGCCAGCAGTTGGGCGCAACTGCCGGTTGCCGCGCGGCTCCGCATCGACGAGGCAGACCGCAATCGTGCTTGAGACGGAACGGCTGTCGGCTGCGCATCTGGGGTTTCTGTTCGCGGCGGTGCTGCTCGGCTTCTGGTCGAACCTGTGGGCGGTGCCCCTGTTCGATCTCGACGAAGGCGCGTTCAGCCAGGCCACGCGCGAGATGCTTGCCAGCGGCCAGTGGCTGATCACCACGCTGAATGGCGAACCGCGTTACGACAAGCCGATCCTAATCTATTGGGCACAAGCGGCTTCGGTGAGCCTGTTCGGCGTCAACGAGCTGGGCTTCCGCTTCCCGTCGGCGCTGTGCGCGACGATCTGGATGCTGGTGGTGTTCCGCGCCAGCTTCGTGCTGACCCAGAGCCGTAATGCCGCGCTGCTCGCCGGCGGTGCGGTGGCCTTGACCGTGACGTCCAGCGTCATCGGCCACGCAGCGATTGCCGACGCGATGCTGAACCTGTGGATCGCCCTGGCCATGCTCGGCATCTACCAGCACTGGCTGGAACCGACGCGCGGCAAGCTGCTGCGTATCTACCTGTGGATGGGCTTGGGCTTTCTGACCAAGGGGCCGATCGCGGTGGCGCTGCCGGTGATTGTCTCCGCCGTGTTCTACCTGAGCCAGCGCCAGCCGCTGCGCTGGCTCGCCGCCGTGTTCGATCCCTACGGCTGGCTGGTGTTCCTGGCCGTGGTCGCACTGTGGATGGCGCCACTCGCCATGACCGGCCAGACCGATTTCTTCTTCCACTTCCTGTTCGAGCACAACCTGAGCCGCTACGGCAGCACCATGCAGGGTCACGGCGGCAAGCTCTGGTACTACGCCGCCGCGCTGCCGCTGATCGTGCTGCCGTTCACCGCCCTGCTGCCCGGTGTCTTCGCGCGGCTGCGCAAGCCTGATCCGCTCGACCTCTTCCTGCTGCTGTGGTTCGGCTTCGTGTTCCTGTTCTTCTCGTTCTCGGGCACCCAACTGCCGCATTACCTGCTGTACGGCTGCACGCCGCTGTTCGTGCTGTTCGGCCGCGCCTGGGACCGCCTGCCGGCGAAGTTCTGGACGCTGCTGCCGGTGCTGCTGTTCGCAGCACTCCTGGCCAGCCTGCCCTGGGTGCTGCCGATGATCCCGCCCGACAGCGATCGCCCCTACGAAGCCGGCATCGTGTCGCTGGCGGCGCGTTCGTTCGGGCTCGACTACACGATCCTCAGCGGCGCGGTGCTGGTCGCGATGCTGGTGCTGCTGTTCCGGCGCCGGACGGCCGCCTGGCAGGCCTTGCTCGGCTCGGGCCTGTTGCTGGCGATGCTGGTCTGGTTCGGCGTCATCCCGGTGCTCGCCGCCGCTCAACAGCTGCCGGTGCGGGAAGCGGCGCTGCGGGCCAAGGAACTGGGCACGCCGACGGTCAGCTACCGCACCTTCCTGCCGACCTTCAGCGTCTACCGCGGCGCGATCACCCCGAACCGCCTGCCCGAACCCGGCGAACTGGTGTTCGTGAAGCTGGACCGGATTCCGGACCTGCAACGCGAACTGGGCGCCAGCGTGACCCTGATTCCGGAGTTCAAGAAGGGTGGCGTGGCGCTGCTGCTGCGACAGGGCGAAGGCAACCGCTGAGATCACCCATTCGATGTTTTCGTCGATACGATGATTGCTTGGCGAAAATTTTGGCGACGCCTGCTTGGGATCGTGATCGCCGTGGCTGCAATCTGCGTGCTGGTCATGCTTGGCGGCTTCTATTTTCTGGTGTCCACGGCCTGCATCAATGAACCGCTTCAGGAAATTTCATCGCCTGCCGGACTCCTTCGGATCGTGGTTTTTCAGCGCGATTGCGGTGCGACCACCGGCTTCTCGACGCAGGCTTCGCTGTTGTCCGCCGGCCAGTCCTTGAGTGATAGGGGCGGCAATCTCTTTGTTGCGGACACCAATCACGGTGCTGCCCCTTCTGGCTCTCACGGCGGCCCAATTGTTGAGGTGGTCTGGCTAGATGCGGCGCACCTCCGACTGACACATCACCCGCGAGCAAGAGTCTTTCTGGCAGTGCCGGAAGTCGGCGGCGTGCGCGCAGAATTTGTGGGGGCCGTCGATCAGCAGAATCGAAGGTGAGGCGGCTATTCAGCGATTAGCAATTTCGTCGGGCCTTGCGCCGTCCTCTACTCAGTCGAGAAACACATCCGCCGATACCCTGAACCGCTTCGCCAACGCCGCGATCTGCCGCGCGTTCAGGCTGCGCTTGCCGGACAACACCTCGGAAACCACGCCTTGCGTACCGATTTCCGGAACCTCGGACTGCTTGAGCCCTTGCTCGGCCATCAGAGAGCGGAGGAACTCGCGGCCATTCATTACCGGGACCGGATGGGCGCGTGATTCCCAGCTTTCGATCTCCTGCGCCAGCCAGCGAATGCCGGCATGCAGCGGATGCCGATCAGCGCCGCGCACTTCGTCGATCATCGCTTCGATCAGCGCCAGCGCATGATCGTACTGCCCCTCATCGGCAATCTCGGAAAAGCCGACGGCTCGCTCGAGTCCGGCCCAGGCCGCCTTCACTTTCGATACGTTCAGGGCTTCCATCGGTCGTACTCCTTGTGGGTCAGGACCTGCTTGATGAACACGGTCTGCGATGCGAACACCACATCGACGATCAGGCGGTACTTGTTGCCGCCGATGTCGAACACGACATAACCGTTGACCCAGTCCGCGCCGGCGAACGCCGCTTTCAGATCCGCGAAACTGCTGAATCGGCCCTTGACCATCTGGGTATGCCAGCGCGTCAGCGGCATTTCGGCAGCAGAATTCGCGGCCCAGAACTGGCGCAGCGTTCTTTTTGCGATGACGTGCATGGTCATTCCGCTAAATTATCTCAATTTGAGATTATTGGCAATGGCGGAAAGCCGACCCGATCAACTCGGCGAGCGGTGGCGGGCATGGCCCGCGTCCGACCGGGACGTCAAAACGAAAACGGCTCGCACAGGCGTGCCGCATCGATGCAACTGAAAAGGTGGCCCGCACTAGCGACACCCCGGCGCCCGGCTACACCGCTACCGTTGCTCCCTTCCGGGCCTGGCGGGGTTCACAGCTTGCCGTCGCGGGGGCACCAGCGCGGACCGGTGGCGATTGTCCCCTCTGTGGCCGTGAACCTCAAGCATAATTTCTGCATGGGATTTCGCGGTACCCGGGCATCGCGGCTGATACAGCCTGCTTTGTTTACATCGGCCGCACCTCGACCTGTTGCATGCTCACCGCCGCGACACCGAACCTCACCACAAAGACCCGAACTCATGACCCTGCGCCTGCCCTGCTTCAAGGCCTACGACATCCGTGGCCGCGTTCCCGATGAACTGAATGTCGACGTTGCCTATCGCCTCGGCCTCGCCTATGCCGCCGCTTTCAAGCCGAAGCGTGTCGCACTGGGTCGCGACGTGCGCCTGTCCAGCGCTGAACTGCTCAATGCGCTGGCTCACGGCCTGGTCGAAGGCGGCGTCGAAGTGGTCGACATCGGCCTCGGCGGCACCGAGGAGGTCTACTTCGCGTCGTTCCAGCCGGGCATCGACGGCGGCATCATGGTCACCGCCAGCCACAACCCGATGGACTACAACGGCATGAAGCTGGTCAAGGGCGGCGCGATCCCGATCTCCGGCGACACCGGCCTGCGCGCACTCGAAGAAGCCACTGCCGCATCGACCGCGACGGCACCGACCGGTATCGCGGCGCGCACGCTGCACGACTATCGGCCGGACTACGTCAAGCATCTGCTCGGCTATGTCGATCCGAAGGCTCTGAAGCCGCTGAAGATCGTCGTCGACGCCGGCAACGGCTCGGCCGGCCTGGTCATCGATGCACTGGAGCCGCATCTGCCGTTCGAGTTCATCAAGATCCATCACGAGCCGGATGGCACCTTCCCGAATGGCATCCCCAACCCGCTGCTGCCGGAGATGCGCTCGGCGACCTCGGCGGCGGTGATCGAGCATCAGGCCGATTTCGGCGTGGCCTGGGACGGCGATTTCGACCGCTGCTTCCTGTTCGACGAAAAGGGCGGCTTCATCGAGGGCTATTACATCGTGGGTCTCCTGGCCGAAGCGATGCTGAAGCTGGAAGCTGGCGCGAAGATCATTCACGACCCGCGCCTGACCTGGAACACCGTCGACATGGTGACGGTGGCCGGCGGACGGCCGATCCAGTCGAAGACCGGCCACGCCTTCATCAAGGAGCGCATGCGCCTGGAGAACGCGATCTACGGCGGCGAGATGAGCGCCCATCACTACTTCCGCGATTTCGCCTATTGCGACAACGGCAACATCCCGTGGCTGCTGGTCGCCGGCCTGATTTCGGCAAGCGGCATGACCTTGTCGCAACTGGTGGAAGACCGCCAGGCGAAGTTCCCAGCCTCGGGCGAGATCAACCGCAAGGTGGCGGACGTGAAGGGCACGATCGCCAAGGTCGAGGCGAAGTACGCCACCGGCGACGCCAAGGTCGAGAAGGTCGATGGCCTGTCGGTGGAGTTCGCCGAGTGGCGCTTCAACCTCAGAGGCTCGAACACCGAACCGGTGCTGCGTCTGAATGTAGAATCGCGCGCCGACCCGGGGCTGATGGAAGCCAAGACTGCCGAGCTTCTGGCGCTGATCGACGCAACCTGACCGAAACCACCCGCCATCCTTGACCAAGACCGCCCGCGCCACATCCCCTAGCCGTCCTCGCGACGCGAGCAACGGCGGTCTTCGTTGAGTCCCCTGTGAGTACTTTGAAATACCGCGCGACTGCGGTCGCGCGGGTTCTGCTGCTGTTGCTGCGCTGCCTGGTGATCGGCGCGGCGCTGTTGGTGTCGGTGCAGGACTCCGCAGACGCCTGGTGCGTGCTGATCAATGCCAGCCTGTTCCTGCTGCCGCTGGCGCTGCTGCTGAGCCTGACCGGCCGCTGGGTCTGGAGCCTGTCGATCGCGGCGGCGTTCGCGCTGTTCATCTACGGCATGGGCGAGCTGAAGTTCGTCTACTTCTACACCCGGCTGATCGTCGCTGACTGGTCATTCGTGACCGAGCCGGCGAACTGGACCATCGTCCGCCAGTACCCGCGCATCTACACGACTCTGGCCGGCTTCAGCACGGTGCTGCTGCTGCTGATCATCGATGCCACCCTGGCCACACCGCGCCGCCCTCGCCTGGCGCGCAGCTTGCGCATCGGTGCCGCCGTGGTGGCGCTGGCGCTGGTCGGCGCGCTGACCGCGCTGCGGCATCACCACACCTGGGAAGTCTGGCTCGACGACGCCAACTGCAACACCGCGAACAAGTGCGGGGTGGTCAGCCGGCTGCTGTTCTCGCTGCAGATCTATGAGTTCGAGGTGCCGCTGCACAAGGGCAATCCGACGCCGTTCCTGACTGCCGAGGTCGCGCTTGGCGAGCAGGCTCGCCCGAGCTTGCCCCTGCCTCCGGACGTGGTGCTGTGGCTGCACGAATCGACCTTCAACCCGCGCCAGTTCCAGCTACCGGGTGCGGTACTGCCGCCGCTGGCGATGTTCGAGCGCAGCCCGGAAACCCGGGCGATGGGCTTGCTGCGCACCCATACCTTTGGCGGCAAGACCTGGCTGTCCGAGTTCTCCGTACTCAGCGGCCTGGTGCCGGACGATTTCGGCGCTCATCGCGCCCGCGTGTTCACCACCATCGGCACCAAGACCCAGACCAATCTGTTCCGGGTGCTGAAGGCGCAGGGCTATCACACGATCGTGCTGATGCCGACCTTCAAGCGTTTCTACGGTGCCGGCCGCACTTACGACCTGATGGGTGCCGATCAGATCCTGACCCTGCGCGACTTCCCCGAGTACGACCAATACCCCGGCGACGAATGGGACATCGCCGAAACGCCGCGCATGGCCGAAGCGGCGATCAAGCTGATCCGCGAGCACCGTGCCGGCCCGAACGGTGCCCAGCCACTGTTCCTGTATTTCCTGTCGGTGAAGGAACACGCGCCTTACGACAAGCACGCGCACATCGACTACCAGCTCGACAAGGTGCCGATCCCGAAGAGCCTGGCCGCCCGGCTAAGCGATTACGTCAGCCGCCTGGTCACGCTCGATGGCGCAGTGCAGACGGTCAACGATTACCTGTTCGCCAAGGACGCTCGGCCGGCCGTGTTCGCCTACTTCGGCGACCATCAGGCCTATTACGAGGAAGACTCGCCGATCTACCGCTACAAGCTGCCGAAGCCGAAATTCATCACCCAGTTCCAGGTCCGCAGCAACTATCCGGTGGCCCGGGAAACTCCGGTGCCGGTGCTGGATATCGCCTTCCTGCCAGGCTTGCTGGTCGACTACAGCGGCGTCGATCGCGACAGCTACTTCGAGTCGCTGTCGGCGATGCGCCGGCTGTGCAAGGGCAAGCTCGACGACTGCCCGGACAAGACCCTGGTCGACAGCTACAAGACGCGCATCTTCGGCCGCGAGGTCGGACTGTTTCCGGTCGCCGAGTAACGGTCCGTGATCGGGACAACATCAGCCCGGAAACATCCGCTTGAGCGTGTCGTCGCGCAGGAAGTCATGGTGGTAAAGACCGGCAATGGCATGCAAGCCGATCAGGAAGTAGCCGATGGTGCAGCCAGTCTCGTGCAGATCCTCGAACAGTTCGGCGTAGTCCTGGTTCTCGGCGATCGGTAGCTGGAACTCGAACAGGCCAAACCAGGGAATCGGGTCGCCCGCAAAACCCAGGCTCAGGATGCCGCCGATCGGCATGGCGATCATCAGGCCGTAAAGCGCCCAGTGCGCAAGCTTCGCGACCTTCTGCGGCAGCACCGGAGGTGCGGGTGTGATCGCCGGCACCGGGCCACTCGCCAGACGCGCAGCGATGCGCACCCATACCAGGGCGAAGATGCTCAGGCCGATCGAGAAATGCAGCATCTTATTGATTCGGCCACGAAATAGTTGAACAAGGTGATACGTCTGAAATTGATGCCTGATCTTCCCGGCGAGGTCGGCACGTGGCCGAATCAATAACAAAATCAATATGTTTTTTGTTATTGAGGCGGCCGGCGCGGTCTACAACCCTGAGTCACTTCCTGCCATCGTCGGCTTGCTTGTTCAACATTTTGAGG
>JAUXYM010000088.1 GCA_030694365.1 Nevskia sp.
GCGCCAGCAGTGGCAGGCTGAGCAAGCGAATCTGGTCATCGGCCGGCTGGTCTTTCTGGATGAAACCGGAGCCGCGACCAAGATGACGCGGCGCTATGGTCGTGCCCCACGCGGGAAGCGCTGTATCGCTTTTGCTCCTTAGCCGCCTATAAGTTGATGCTCGTCGATGGGGGCACCTCGGCCACGGGCGAATACATCGTGGCCCACCTAAAAAAGCACTTTGGTGACGGGGTCGAACTGGAGCACGTTGTTTTGACGCACTCCGACAATGACCACGCGTCAGGGCTTCGAGAGGTGCTTGACCTGGCGTATTTTTTTGTTATCTCATTGATTTCATTTAAAAAAGTGATTTCGGAGCCGATTTAGGCGCGACTGATCGAAGAGCTCGACCGCAACACATTGTTTTTAATTAAATTTGGCTGTCGAGAGCTTGGTGCACTCAGACGGCTGCCAAATTTTTTGTCTCCACCAGTTTTCGCTGTGTTCGGGGTGCCCCAACGGGTGCCCCCAACCGATGCCCAACAAAAAACCGCCTTTCGGCGGCCCTTTAACTTCTTGATTTAATTGGTCGGGGCGACAGGATTCGAACCTACGACCTCTTGCTCCCGAAGCAAGCGCTCTACCAAGCTGAGCTACGCCCCGCAAACTGCTCCGCTGTACGCGGCTACCGCTTGAACTAGCTTTCCCGTTGCAGGCAGAAATCGACCAGTTCCAGCAACGCTTTTTTGTAAGGGGTTTCGGGTAAACCCTGTAGCGTTGTGCTCGCCGAATGGCTGTACCGCTCGGCGAGGGCGAGAGTGTACGGGATCGCTCCAGTCGCTACAACCGTTTCCAGAACCTCCTTGATGCGATCGACGCGACCGTTGGCGATGGCCTCGCGGATCATCGCCGTCTGGGCTGCGGAGCCGTTGCGCATCGCCACCAGCAGCGGCAAGGTCGGCTTGCCTTCGGCCAGATCGGTGCCCAGATTCTTGCCGCTGACTTCGGGGTCGGCGGTGTAATCGAGCAGGTCATCGATCAGCTGATAAGTCATGCCGAAGTCGTGGCCGAAGTTGGCGAACGCCGCCTGCGTGGCTTCCGGGGCATCGGCACCGATCGCCCCCAGAGCGGCAGCCGCGCGAAACAGCTGCGCGGTCTTCAGCTCGATCACTCGCAGATAGCGCGCTTCGGTGATGTCCGGATCGTTGCAGTTCATCAACTGCAGCACTTCGCCTTCGGCGATCGCGTTGGTGGTGTCGGCCATCACTTGCATGACGCCCATGCGCCGGCTTTCGACCATCAACTGGAAGCTGCGCGAATAAAGGAAGTCACCAGACAGCACGGCGCCGGCATTGCCCCAGACGGCGTTGGCGGTCTGCCGGCCGCGGCGGCGATCGGAATGATCGACGACATCGTCGTGCAGCAGGGTCGCGGTATGGATGAACTCGATGACCACCGCGAGCAGATGCGGCAGCTCGCCTTGGGCACCGAGCGCCCGCGCCATCAGCAACAGCAGCGCCGGCCGCAGCCGCTTGCCGCCGGCCTGGATGATGTAGCCGCCGATCTCGTTGATCAGCGGCACTTCCGACGACAGCCGCAGGCGGATCAGCGCATCGACGGCCTTCAGGTCATCGGCGATCGGCGACAGGATGGCCAGCAGTTCGGCAGATCGACCGTTGCCAACAGGCGGTTTGGGAAGGCCTGCGACGGCGACTGAGGAATCCACGGAGGTGATCGTCAAGAGAAGGGCTGGTTGAGGATGGCGGTAGCCGGCGGGCGGCCGTTCATCCTGCGCAAGAGGAATGCCGAAATTCTACCATCCGGCCTGACAAGGGCATGGGGCATGCCCGAAGCCAGGGCTCAGATACCCGCCTCGACAGCCAGATCCTTCAACAGCAGCGTGGTATCGGCCAGACGCTCGGCGGCTATCGTCGCCCGGGCACCGACCAGCTTCTTCATCATGCCGAAATCCTTGAGCTGGCTGACCGCATCAGCAGCGATGATCCGGCCATCCTTCAGATAGAAGGCCGAGAACGCGCGGGTTTCGGTCGAGCCGCGGATCACCACCTGGTCGTAGCCGCTCGACAGGCCGCACATCTGCAGCTTCAGCTCGTACTGATCCGACCAGAACCACGGCAGCTCGTCGTAGGCCTTCGGCTGGCCGACCATTGCCCGCGCCGCATGGCGGGCCTGTTCCATCGCATTGGGCACCGATTCCAGCCGCACTCTGCCGCCGAGCAACGGGCTCGGCCGATTCGCGCAGTCGCCGGAGGCGACGATGTCCGGGTCCGAGGTCTGGCCGTATTCATCGACGACGATGCCGTTGTCGACCGCCAGCCCAGCCGCCGTCGCCAGCTCGGTGTTCGGGATCAGGCCAATGCCGACGATCACCGCATCGGCGGCGACGCGGTTGCCGTCGGCAAGGATCACGGCGCTGACCGCCTTGCCATCGTTCTCCAGCGCGGCAATCTGCACGCCGACCTGGATATCGACACCGGCTTCACGATGGACGCGGGTGTAGAACGCCGACATCTCCGGCGCGGTGACTCGGGCCAGCACGCGCGGCGCAGCTTCCAGCACCGTCACCGCCAGGCCCGCCTTGATTGCAACGGCGGCGATTTCCAGACCGATATAGCCGCCGCCGATGATCACCAGATGGCGACCGGCAACCAGATGCTCGCGAATCTTTTCAGCGTCCGCCTGTGAGCGCAGCGACAGCACATTGGCCAGTTCCGCACCCATCACCGGCAGCGGCCGCGCACGGCCACCGGTGGTCAGCGCCAGCTTGTCATAGGCGAGCGTCTGGCCGTCGGACAGGGTCACGGTCCTGGCGGCGCGATCGATCGCGGTCACCGAGGTGCCGCCGATGAATTCGATCTTGTTCTTTTCGTAGACGGCGGGGTTGCGAATCAGCAACTGCTCGGCCGGAATCGCGCCAGTCAGAAAGCCTTTCGACAGCGGCGGCCGCTTGTACGGCAGGCCGGCTTCGTCGCCGATCATCACCACGCGGCCAGTGTGGCCCTGGATCCGCAATTCGGCGGCGAGTTCGCTGCCGGCCTGGCCGGCACCGACGATCAGCACGGTCGCATCGGCGTTCATCGGGCGGCTCCGGGCAAAGTCCGGGCGAAAGCGGCAGCGTACTGGATCATCGGGCGGTCACCGTGGGGAACGGCGCGCATGGTATCAAGCTGCGAGCCTGCGTCGGCAACAGCTGTTCCTCGTTTTTCCCCCGCCCTGCTCAGAACTGACAGCGCAGGAAGAAACCGATGTTGTCGCGATCGCGGATCTGGTTGTTGGTGCCGCCGCGCGTGTACAGCTTGTAGGTGATGGTCAGCGAGGTCGATTTCTCGTAGCGAATCTCGAACAGCGAGTTCAGCTGGATACGGCCTTCGACGAAGTTCGCGCCCGGCCCCGGCGAGTTGTTGTAGACATCGTGCTGGAAGATGAACAGCGGCTGGATCGAGATACCCGGCAGCGCCGATTCATAGCTGATGCGGCCGATCACGCGATAGCCGCCGGCCAGTGAATTGGCGAACTGGTTGCGCTTGGCCTGATAGGGATTGATGCGCAGGCCGTCCGGGCCGATCGAGCAACTCGGGTTGGTCGAACAGGCCAGCCGCGAACCATCGGCACCGCTGCCATCGGCACCGGCCGAAGCATGGGTGTAAGCCGCTCCCGGCCCTTCGATCTGAAGCTCGCTGAAACTCGGCCGGTTCAGCACATGGGTGGCGGCCACTTCGTAGAGCAGGATCACCTGGTCGGCACCGATCCAGTTCTCGGAAGCGCTGAGCACGCGCGTGACCCCGAAGGTGTACTACAGCACCTTGCCGGGAATCCAGCCCTGGATGTAGGAGTTCGGCACGTTCTCGCCGAGCGTGATGCCGCGATACAGAGTGATGAAGTTCGGGAACGAGCGCGCCGAACCCGGCACCGAGCCGACCACCAGGCTGAGGTTGTCCGGGTAGGGATTGTTGCCGTTGGCGTCGACGAAATTGTTGCTCGGATACAGGCTGTACTGGTTGCCGCCGTTCTCGGGAAAGGCCACACCAATAATCAGATAAAGTTGGTTATCGGACGTTGTATCCGTGTAGTGCGCTTGTTGCTGGTTAGTAAATAAATTCAGCGGGTTACGTTTGAAAGGGCTATGGATTCAAGGCGTTTGGTCGCTTTGAAAATCCTGATCGCCGAAGTTGAAATCGAACTCGGTGACCGCCGCCGACATCGGCAACCCCACGCCCGCCGTCACCACGGCCAGCAGCGAACACTTGCTCGAAGCCATCTGCACCCCTCCCGTTGATCACGCCACCACGCACGGTGCTGCTGGTCAGGCATCCGGGTCTTGGCCCGCTGCCGCCTTATCGGTATCGCCGCAGTTGCCCGCTGCGTCGGTCCCAGAAATTACACGTTCGTTCAGGAAATTTGGATGGCTTTTTGAACAAAGCCTACAAAACCAGACTTTCGGCCAACGGCCCGCAGAATCGTCAGCCGGACGAGCTTGTGGCCGGTTTTAGTCATTGATCCATTTATTTGACACCTGTCTATTTTGTTGGCAGCCTCCGGTCATGGAAGGAATCGAAAGCCGCCGTGTCGAGGAAAAGGAACGCCGCCGCGAGGACATCCTCGACGCTGCTGAAACGGTGTTCGCCGCCAAAGGCTTCGACGCCGCCAAGATGGACGACATTGCCCGCGGCGCGCGGGTGTCCCGGGCGCTGCTGTACATCTACTTCAAGGACAAGCGCGAGCTGCAGTTCGCGCTCTGCCTCAGAGGCCTGGACCTGTTGCGCCGACGCTTCGCTGAAGCCCGTGGCCGGCATGCCCGCGGGGTTGACCAGATCAAGGCGATCGGCCGTGCCTACATCGGCTTCGTCCAGGAATTCCCGGTCTATTTCAATGCGATGGCACGTGCGGAAGCGCAACACACCGAGCTTGAGGACGCCAGCAGCGTCTGCCACCGGATGATGCTCGCCGGCCGCGCCGTGCATATGGAAACGATCACCGCCCTGCTCGCCGGCCAGCAGGACGGCAGCGTCCGCGCCGATGTCGGCGATCCGCTCAGAGTGGCGATGACGCTCTGGGGTTTCACCCATGGCGTGGCCCAGCTAGCGGTGACCAAGGTTGAAATCTTCGCCCACGAAGGCGTACCGGTGAGCGCGTTCATCGACCACGCGATCGACATGGCGACGCGCTCGATCGCCGCGTGATTTCGGGCCCGAAAACTGACATGTGTCTAACTGATGGACATGAATATATGAATCGCCCCGTTTCAGGCAGTCGGCAGACGACATGGAACAGCGGACGACCTCTGGCCCTTGCAGCGCTGGCAATCGGCCTCGCCACGCCGGTCATTGCGCGTTCCGATGCCCCGACGGCCACCGAGCCGGCCAAGCAGCCGGCCGATCCTCTGGCGGTCTATCTGGCCGAAGCACTGGCCAGCAATTCGGCACTGCAGGCGCAGGCCTTCGCCGTTGAAGCCGCCGCCCAGGGCTTGAGCGCGGCCCGCGCGCGACGGGCACCGCAGCTGGCGCTGAACGCGCGCTACACGGTCGCCGACGGTGGCCGCGTCACCCACATTCCGACTGGCGATCTGGTCAACCCGGTCTACCGCACGCTGAACCAATTGACCGCCGGCACGCCCAACGCGACCCACTTTCCCGAGATCGGCAACACCGACATCAACTTCCTGCGCCCGCACGAGCAGGACACCCGGCTGACCCTGAGCGCGCCGCTCTACGCGCCGCAGCTCGCCGCACAAGTGCAGATCCGCGCCGCCGAGTTCGAAGGCAGCCTGGCGACTCGCGAAGCCTTCGCCCGCACCCTGGTCCGCGATCTGAAGCAGGCCTATTACCAGCTCGCCCAGCTGCAGGCCGGCATCGGCGTGCTCGAAGCCAGCCGGGCGACCCTGGCCGAGAACCGCCGGGTGGCCGATTCGCTGATCGCCGCAGGCAAGGCAACCCGCGATCGCGCGCTGCGCGCCGAAGCCGAGCTGCTCGCCGTCGAACAGCGCCTGCTCGCCGCCCGCAACGATGAACGCGCTGCTCGCCGTTATCTGAACCTGCTGCGCAATCGCGACGAAGCCGAAGCCGTGCTGGTCACGGACGCAGCGCTATCGGTCAGCAGCGTTGCTGGCGAGGTAGCGACACGGCCGGAACTGCGCCGGCTCGATCACCAGATCGACGCCGCCGACCACGCTCGCAAGCTCGCCGGCAGCGGCTTCCTGCCGACCCTGTCGCTGGTCGCCGACAGCGGCATCCAGGGCACCGGTTACGCGGTCAATCGCGATTCCGATGTCAGCACCGCCTCGCTGGTGCTGAACTGGACGCTGTTCGATTTCGGCGCCCGCCGCGCCGCCGAATCGCAGGCCCGCGCACAGACCTCGCAACTGCAGGCGACGCGCGACGATGTCCGCCGCCAGCTGGTCCTCGCCAGGCTGTCAGCCGACGACAGCGCGAGCACCGCCGAACAAGCGCTGCGTACCGCCGAAGCACGCATCGCCGCCGCCGAGGAAGGCTTCCGCATCGCCGAGCGCAAGCGCGACGCCGGCCAGTTGTCGCAGATCGAATTCCTCGACGCCGAACGGGCCCAGACGGAAAGCCGCCTGGGTCTCGCAATCGCCCGCAGCAGCCTGCAAAGCGCACGCGCCGAACAGGAATACAGCCGCGCCGCCTATCCCCTGCCCGCCACGCTCGCCTCCGGAGCCACCCCGTGATCGCTCGCCGAAATCTGTTGTTGCTGCCGATCGCAGCGAGCCTGCTGCTGGCCGGCTGCAGCCGTAAACCTGCGGAAACTCCAGCCGCCACGCCACCGCGTGCGGTCAGAGTCGCGATCGTCCGCGAGGGCCCGGCCGAACCACCGGTGCTGGCTACCGGCCTCGCCGCCAGCCGGGACGAAGCGCGGCTCGGCTTCAAGGTCGGTGGCGTCATCGCTGCGATCGACGTGCGCGAAGGCGATCAGGTGAAAGCCGGCCAGCGGCTGGCGCGCATCGAAGCCGCAGAGATCGACTCGTCGGTGACCCAGGCGCGCGCCGCGCTCGACAAAAGCCGGCGTGATCGGGTCCGTGGCGAAAAACTGTTTGCCGACGATGTCGTCACTCGCGAGCAGCTCGACGATCTCGGCACCGCCGAAACGGTGGCGAAAGCCCAGCTCGATGCCGCCAGCTTCAACCGCCGCTATGCCGAGATCACCGCGCCCAGCGATGGCCGCGTGCTGGCGCGGCTTGCCGAGCCGCGTGAACTGGTGCAACCCGGCGCGCCGGTGCTGGTGCTGTCGGCCAGCGGCAGCGGCACCGTGCTCGAAGTTGGCCTGGCCGATCGCGATGCGCTGCGCGTGCGAGTCGGCGATGGCGCGGAAGTCAGCTTCGATGCCCTGCCGGGCCGCCGCTTCCCCGCCAAGGTGCAGGAAATCGCCCGCGCCAGCGATCCGCGCACCGGCACCTATCGCTGCGAACTGGCGGTCGATACCTCGGGCGCTGAACTGCCGGCGTTCAGCGGCCTGATCGGTCGCGCCCGCATCGTGCCGGCGAGCAGCACCGCGAGCACGCGCAGCTATCTGCCGATCGAAGCGCTGGTTGAAGGCGATCAGGCGAAAGCGCGCTTGTATCTGTTCGATCCGGCGACCTCGACGGTGAAAGCCGCCGAGCGCAGCGTCGCTTTCGTCAGCGGTACCGAGGTCGCGCTCAGCGAAGCCTTGCCGGCCGGCACCCAGGTGGTCACTGATGGCGCGGCCTATCTGCGTGATGGCGAAACCGTACGGGTGGCTGCGGGCGAGACCGCCGCGCCATGAGCCTGTCCGAGTTCTCGGTCAAGAACTTCCCGTTCACCCTGGTGATGTTCGGCCTGCTGGCCGCGCTCGGCATCAGCAGCCTGAACAGCATTCCGCGCACCGAAGATCCGTACTTTCCGATCTCGGCGTTCTCGGTCGTCGCCATCTATCCCGGTGCCGATCCGCTGGAAATGGAGCGCCAGGTCACCGAGCCGATCGAGGACGCGCTCAACGAGATCGACGACGTCAAGCATCTGTTCGCCAGTGCCGACGATTCGCTGTCGGTGGTCCAGGTCGAGTTCCAGAGCGAGGTCGATGTCGCCAAGAAGTACGACGAAGTGACGCGCGAAATCGCCAGCCTGCGACCGAAGCTGCCGGCCGGCGTGACCCGGCTGGAGGTCAAGAAGATCAATCCCGGCTTGGTCAACATCGTGCAGATCGCGCTGGTCTCCGATACCGCGAGCTACGGCCGTCTGGCCGATCTCGCCGAAGCGCTCGAAGACCGGCTGGAAACCGTCGCCGCGGTGCGCGAAGCGAAGACCTGGGCCTATCCCGAACGCGAGCTGAGAGTGGCGCTCGACTTCCGCCGACTCGCCGAACTGAAGCTGCGTGCGGCCGATGTGCTGTCCGCAGTCTCCGGCGAGAACACCAACCTGCCTGGCGGCCCGGTCGAAGTGGCCGGGCGGCGCTTCAATCTGAAGACCAGCGGCAGCTATCGCTCGCTAGCTGAAGTGCGCAACACCGTCATCGGCGGCAGCCCGGGCCGGCTGATCACCGTCGGCGATGTTGCCAAGGTGGACTGGGATTACGAATCGCTGGAGTACACCGCGCGCTACAACGGCAAGCGCGCGATCTGGGTCACCGCGAACCAGAAGGACGCGCAGAACATCTTCGTCACCCAGGAAAAGATCGAGCAGGTGATCACCGAGTTCATGCCGAGCCTGCCGGCCGATGTGAAGCTCGAACGCGCCTTCGATCAATCGAAGAACGTCGATCGCCGACTGTCGCGGCTGACCCTGGATTTCGCGCTGGCCATCGCCCTGGTCGCGATCACTCTGCTGCCACTCGGCCTGCGCGCGGCCGGCGTGGTAATGATCTCGATTCCGCTGTCGCTGGCCACCGGCGTTGCGGCGCTGCAGTTCGCCGGCTTCTCGATCAATCAGCTGTCGATCGCCGGCTTCGTCGTCGCGCTCGGGCTGCTGGTCGATGACTCGATCGTGGTCACCGAGAACATCGCCCGCTTCCTGCGCATGGGCTATTCGCGGCGCGATGCCGCGATCCAGGCGACCAAACAGATTTCGCTGGCGGTGATCGGCTGCACCGCCACCCTGCTGTTCGCCTTCCTGCCGCTGCTGATGCTGCCGGAGAACGCCGGCAAGTTCATCCGCTCGCTGCCGGTGGCCGTGGTGTTCACGGTGCTCGCCTCGCTGCTGGTCAGCCTGACCATCATTCCGTTCCTCGCTTCGCGGCTGCTGCCGGTGCACCAGCACGAGGACGGCAATGCTTTCCTGCGCGCGACGCTGAAGCTGATCCGCAGCGTCTATGCGCCGCTGCTGCATCGCGCCCTCGCCGCGCCGAAACGCACGGCGCTGGCTGCCGGCCTGCTGTTCGTCGTCAGTTTGGCGCTGGTGCCGGCGATCGGTTTTTCGCTGTTCCCGAAAGCCGGCACGCCGCAGTTCCTGGTGCAGATCACCTTGCCGGACGGTGCCAGCCTGAACGCCAGCGACCGGGTGCTGAAGCAGGTCGAAGCCGAACTGCGCGCCGAGCCGGACGTCGCCAAGACCATGGCCAATCTCGGCCGCGGCAATCCGCAGATCTACTACAACCTGTTCCAGAAGGAACTGGCCGCGAACTACGCCGAAGTGTTCGTCGAACTGACCCGCTACAACGAGCGCCGGACCACAGCGATCTACGATCGGCTGCGAACCAAGTTCGCGGCACTTCCCGGTGCCGAGATCGTGCTCAAGGAATTCGAGAACGGCCCGCCGATCGCCGCGCCGATCGCGATCCGCATCGTCGGGCCAGCGCTGGGCGAACTGCACCATCTTGCTGGCGAGGTCGAGGCCATCATCGCGTCGGTACCCGGCACCCGCGACGTGATCAATCCGCTGCGCCGCGCCCGGCTCGATCTGGAACTGGCGGTCGATCCGCAGCGTGCCGGACTGCTCGGCGTGCGGCCGATCGATCTCGATCAAAGCCTGCGCCTCGCGGTGGCGGGCCTGCCGGCCGGTGATTTCCGCACCGACAGCGGCGACAACTATCCGGTGGTGCTGCGCGCGCCGATGCAGGGCCGCAGCCGGCTCGACACGCTCGACGGCCTGCATGTTGGCACCGTCAATGGCACGCAGGTGCCACTGGCCCAGCTTGCCGAACTGAAGCTGGTCGAATCACCGGCCGGCATCGAACGCTACGACCGCGCTCGCTCGGTGACGGTATCCGCGTACTCCGGCACCGGCTACAACACCGATGCACTGACCAAGGCAGCGATCGCCAAACTCGATGCCTATACGTGGCCGGCCGGCTATCGCTACGACGTTTCCGGCGAAGCCGAAAGCCGTGCCGAAAGCTTCGCCGGCTTCGGGGCTGCGATCACCATCACCGTGTTCGGCATCCTCGCCGTGCTGGTGCTCGAATTCGGCAGCTTCAAATCGACCCTGATTGTCGCTACGGTGATTCCGCTCGGCGTCATGGGCGGCCTGGTGGCGCTGTTCCTGAGCGGCTATTCGATGAGCTTCTCGGCGATCATCGGCTTCATCGCCTTGATCGGCATCGAGATCAAGAACTCGATCCTGCTGGTCGATTTCACCAACCAGCTGCGCCGCGAAGGCATGGCGCTGAACAAGGCGATCGAACAGGCCGGCGAAGTGCGCTTCCTGCCGATCCTGCTGACTTCGCTGACCGCGATCGGCGGCCTGCTGCCGCTGGCGCTGCAGGGCTCGGGACTCTATTCGCCACTGGCCTGGGTGATCATCGGCGGCCTGGTCAGTTCGACCTTGATCGGCCGCCTGGTGACGCCGGTGATGTATCGCTTGCTGCCGCCAGTCATTGAGCCTGCAGCGCCGGCTACAGCAGGCCTGCCAGCACGCGCCTGATCGTTGTTCAGGCGCGCGCCGGCAGGCAACGCACTTGTCGCCAGATCGCCTGGCCGGCGCGGTCGTAGGCGCGCACGGTTTCGACGAAGGCGTGGCGCGCTTCGACATCGACCATCGGCGTGGGCAGCAGCGGATCGAACACCACCTGACGGATCGCGTGGCGGCCCATCAGCAGCGATTCGCGAGCGGCAACTTCGGGTTCGAGTTTCGCCGCGCGCTGCATCCAGCTTTCCAGTTCGCGCCGCAGCTTCGCGTAGCTCGCGTTCAGCGCCTTGCCGTCCCAGAGCTTGGCGATGCGCTTCTCGCGCGCGGTATCGAACTGGCTGGCGACGAAGACGCCGGCGCTGGCTTCCAGTCCCAGCTTGACCAGCCGCGTACGCACGGAGTCAACGCCGTCCTCGATGTTGTCCGGCCGCAGCCACAGGCCGGGATCAAGCTCGCGGAGGCCGAGCATGTCCAGCGCCCGCTGCCGCTGTTTGAGACGAGCGCGATCGCTGCGCGCCAGCGGGCCGCTGTGCACCACCAGCCAGCCGCCGCTCCACGGCCGGGTGCGGGCTTCGGCGGTGCGCCAGGTTGCGACTTCGTCAGCCAGTTCGTGGGCCGCGCCGCAAAGCCGGTAGACGCCGCGATCAGTCGCTTCGATCAGGCCTTCGGCCGACAGCCGCAGCAGCACGACGCGGACGTTGTTCTCGCGGATGCCGAACAGCGCGCAGGAACTGATCGCCTCACGCGCCGACAGCGGCTCGCCTTCGGTCGCCAGCAGCAGGTCGAGGATCAGGGTCTTGGCGCTGAGTTTCATCGCTGAAAGGTGACGGGCGGTGGCAAGGATTGCAGATCGCGATCATTACAGATATTGTCGTTTCACGATTTATTTTGTAACGACATGAAAACCACCATCCATCTCGAACGTCGCCCGCCGCTGCTGATCGTTACCATCGATCGGCCAGAAGTACGCAACTGCGTCGACCGGCCGACCGCCAACGCGCTCGCCGAAGCCTTCCGCGCCTTTGAAGCCGACGCCGAGCTGAGTGTGGCGATCCTGACCGGCGCCGGCGGCCACTTCTGCGCCGGCGCCGATCTGAAAGCGGTGGCTTCGGGCGAAGCGGCGCGGGCGAATCAGATCACTGTCGACGGTGACGGGCCGATGGGCCCAACCCGCATGCGCTTGTCGAAGCCGGTGATCGCCGCCGTCGAAGGTCATGCCGTTGCTGGCGGGCTGGAACTGGCGATCTGGTGCGATCTGCGGGTGGCCGCCGAGACTGCCGTGTTCGGCGTGTTCTGCCGGCGCTTCGGCGTGCCGCTGATCGATGGCGGCACCGTGCGCCTGCCGCGCCTGATCGGCCAGAGCCGGGCGCTCGATCTGATCCTCACTGGCCGTGCCGTGAATGCCGATGAAGCGCTGGCGATTGGTCTGGCCAATCGCATCGTGCCGACCGGCACGGCACTCGCCGCCGCTGAAGCGCTGGCCTTGCAGATCGCCGCGTTTCCGCAGGCCTGCATGCGCGGTGATCGCAGCAGCGCATTGGGCCAGAGCGAGTTGAGCGAAGCCGATGCGCTGGCGCAGGAATTCGACTTTGGCTTGGCAGCGCTGCGCTCCGGCGAAACCCTGGCCGGTGCTGCGCGCTTCAGCGCCGGCAGCGGCCGTCATGGCAGCTTCAGCAACGAGACTCCGCAATGAACACCGCGACCCGAAGCTATGTGCTCGATCCCGTGCTGCGCGAGCAGTTCAAGACGCGCTCGAACTGGCGCGGCGCGATCTCGATCGGTAAGGATTACGGCCTGCTGATCGCCGCGTTCGCCATCAGCATCATCTGGCCGCATCCGCTGACCTGGCTGATCTCGACCCTGATGCTCTGCGGCGTCCATGTCGGCCTGGCGATCCTGACTCACGAGACCGCGCACCGCTCGCTGTTCGCGAACGCCAAGCTCAACGACTGGATCGGCCAGTACCTGTGCGCGCTGCCGAACTTCAACAACATGCCGATGTACCGCGCTTACCACATGGCCCATCACCGGCTGGCCGGCACACCGGACGACCCGGACCGGGTGATGGTCGATCGCTATCCGGTCAGCCGCGCCAATCTTCGCCGCAAGCTGTTGCGCGATCTGTCCGGGCAGAGCGGCATCAAGTTCCTAATCGGCATCATCGGCATGAGTTCGGGCTACTGGAAGTTCCAGCAGAACGGCATCGTCGAGAAGCTGGCCTACGAGCAGCCGCAAGGTTTTGCCGATTACTTCAAGCGCTTCATTGCCAACGGCGGCGCGGTGTCGTTCGCCTGGCAGCTGGCGATCTGGGCACCGCTGTACGCGCTCGGCCATGGCTGGCTGTATGCGCTGTGGGTGCTGGCTTTCGTCATTCCCTTTCCGCTGACGATGCGCATCCGCGTGCTCGCCGATCACGCCGCCGTGCACGATCCGGATTCCACCGATCCGCTGCTGCATGCCCGCAGCACCTCGGCGAACTGGCTCGAGAAGCTGCTGTTCGCGCCGCACCACGAGCACTACCACCTCGAACATCATCTGCTGCCGTCGGCACCGCACTGGAACCTGCCGAAGCTGCACGCGGTGCTGATCCGCGACGGCGTGATTCCGCCGGCCAATCAGGCCAGCGGCATGATCGATGTGCTGAAGCGGGCGACGGCGATCTAGCCTTGGGGACGGCGGGGCTCAGTCTCTTGGCGGAGGCGGCATATCCGGTGCGTCGGGCGGCATCGGCCCGCGCGGCCTGAAGTCGCCGCCGGCCATGCCGGGCGGCCCCATCGGCAGCCGGCCCATCGCTTTCGCGAAGGCCTTGCGATCATCGGCCGACAGCGTTTCCGCGAGCTTGACCATCCGCTCGCCCATCGCTCTACTCAGATTCTGTTCGGCAACCTGCATCTGCGTTCGCGCGGCATCGAAGGCGGCGCGGTCGAAGGAATCGGCGGCGAAGGCCGCTTCTATCCCGGCCCGTGCGCCTTGCAGCGCATCGAGCTGCGGGCGCAGCGCCTCCCGTTCCTCGCTATGCAGCTTGAACAGCAGGTCGCGGCCGGCCGGCGACAGCATTCGCCCGAAGCCCGACCCCTGGGCCGAAGCCCTCCGGCGGCCCGCCACGATTCTCCATGAACGGCCCGCGCGGCGGGCCGAGCAGCAAGGCCCCGGCAATGCCGCCGAGCAGAAACAGATTCAGGGCGACCGAGGCAATCAGCCCGTTGTTGCGCTTGCGCGGCGCGTCGCCGTGGGTGGCGGGGGTCATGGCGTACTGCTCTCCAGATCAAGCATCAGGGATTCGGCGAAGCCGGGGGCGGCCAACGTGTTGCTGCTGGCGCTCGCCGTTTGAGTCTGGGTTGCGGCATCTGCAGTCCAGTGGCTGAGGTCGGCATGCGAGCCGACGTTGACGCCGACGATCAAGGCCACCGCCATCGCCGGCAGTGCCAGACGCCAGCCACCGAGCAGGGCCAGTAGCTCCTGCCAACGAGAGCTGCGGGCTGTGATCGGCAACGGCATCGCCGCACGGCGCAGAGCTGCGCCGGCCGGCTCGGGGGTCGGCAGCGCATCGAGACTGGCATCGAGCGCCAGCGCCTCAGTGAGCAGCACGGCGGCTTGCGCATCGCTAGCGACAAAGGTCTGCGCAGCATCGCGCTCGGCCGCTGGCCAGCGGCGCGGGTCGGCACCATAGGCGTCGACGATGACGGCAAATCGTTCCAGGTTCATGGCAGGGCTCATGTCAGATCTCCGATCAGCGACTGGCGCTCCGGCAGCAATGCCACGCGCAGCGCGCGGCGGCGTCTGCTTCCAGGCACGCAGGAACACGTCCTGAACCACGTCTTCGGCTTCGGCACGGCTGCCGAGCATCCGCTCGGCGAAGCGGATCAGCGCATCGATATTGCGGCCGACGATTCTTGCGAACGCCAGCCGATCACCGACGCCGGCCAGCACCACATCGGCGAGGTCCGCATCATCAAAGGCAGGGGGCGATAGCAGGGCCATCATCGGTGAAGGCTGCGATGTGAGCCGGGATTCGGGCCACTCCGTGCAGACCTCGAAACCGGTGGCGCAGTTCGCCATCGTCGAATCATCGGCTGCCGACGAGTGACACCTCCAGCGCCGGCAGGAAGCTCAGGCGTTCGTGAAACACGCCGTGCACGGTCAACAACAGGTCCAGATTGTTGTGACGCTGGCAGCCACCGAGCAGCAACAGCGGCAATACGATCAGCCGTGTCAGCAATGGCAGGATTGCGCGCATCACTTGCTCCCGGCCGGATAGCCGCGCAGCACCGCGAACTCGCTGGCATCGTCGACCGCGGCGGCGATCGTCGCAGTAGCCGTGGTGGTCACTTCGGCGTTCGGCACCGTCACCTGGCCGGCATCGTCGACCAGGCCGATGGCGAACACCACCGAGGTATCGTCACTGCTCCAGGCCACGAGCCGGGACACCGGCCGGGTCACCCCGTCGTCGAACAGACCGACCGCAGTGAACTGGCCGGTGGCCGGATAGATCACGTTCAGCGTGTCCGGGCTCAGGACAAAGCTCAGCAGTTCGGCGTCGGTGGTCTGCCAGCGCTTGCTGGCAACGCTCAGGCTGCGATCCGGCAGGCGCAGCGTGAAGCCGGTATCGGCCCCAGAGCTGGTACTGGTGTCCAGCGCCTGCACGTAGAGCGCTTCGGTGCCGGACGTGATGCTCAGGCGATCGTCATCGAGCCCATCGATCTCGACCAGGGTGCTGAGGTTCTGCGGTGCGCTGCCCTCAGTCGCGAACTCGGCGTAGACGCTCAGGGCTTCGCTGTAGCCGACCGGCAGCCGCAGTTCGCTGCCCTGTTCGTAATCGATACGCAGATCGCGAGGTGTGGACACCCGCAGCGGCAGGCCGAATTCGCGGCCGCAGCCGAGCAGCCGGGCGCGCAGTTCGATGGCACCGCTGCTCGCCGAGTTGGCGCTGACGATGCCGGTGCTCGACTCGACCGCCGCGCTCGCCGTCGGCCGCGCGAACGACCAGACCACCGAGTTGGTTTCATCCTGCTCGGGGCTTTCCGCAGTCGGCCGTAGCAGCAGGTGAAACGGCTGGCTCAGACGCTCGGTGATGTCGGTCAGTTGCGGATCGATGCGGGCGCTGTCCGACGCGCGGATCTCGACACTGGCGGTGGCGGTGAACGACGAGAAGGTCGCCGACAGCTGCGCCTGTCCGGGCTTCAGGCCGACCAGGGTGCCGGCCGCCAGCAGGATGCCGTCCGGTCCTGGATTGATACCGTCGGCCACGTAGAGAACGTCCGGCGCGTTCGAGTGCCAGACCACGCGGGTGGTGAATTCGCCGTTGCTCGATTCATCACCGCCGAACTGCAGCACCGCCGTTGCCTGCGTCGCCAGGCATTCGGGAATCTCGAACGCGCTGCTGCGCACGCCATAAGCGATGTACAGCCCGGTCGGCCCGGTGCCAGGCAGATTGCCGGTGGTCGAATCCTGGCCGAGCACGAACAGCGCCGGCGTCGTCGGGCCGGGCACGCTGGCGTAGCCGAGCACGCGATGATTGCCGTAATCGGCGATGAAGAAGTTGGTGCCGTCAGTGGCGATGCCGCCAAGCGGCTGGGCCAGGCCGAGCGCCGACACACTGGTCGCACGGTTGGCGCTGCCCGAGATGTAATCGGCCTGGCCGATGACGTTGGTGGCGCCGATCAGATCGAGGTCGTCACTGCTGCTGCCACCGCCACCGCAGGCGGCCAGGGCGGCGCTGAGCAACAGGGTCAGCAGCGGCCGCAGGTACGACGAAGGACGACGACGATCCAGCAGAGGCAGCGAAGGCAGAGGCATCAGGGGAAGCTCCATGAAGGTTCACTGAGGAGCAGCCAGCGCCGGGTCTGGCGATGGCCTGTGAACCTTCAACGGAGCTGCGCGGCGATTCCGTCGCCTTGCCGCGACGTTTTTTTCTAAAGCACATTCTTCCGTCATTCCCGCGCAGGCGGGAATCCAGTTCTGATACGACGCGCTACGGCCAAAACTGGATGCCCACCTGCGCGGGCATGACAGGACCGTTTTTCAGGCAGTACGCGGCAACAGGCTCCGCATCCACACCAGCAGCAAGGGCATGCCGACGATCTCGATCGCGGTGGCGAGGATCACGAAGTTGCGACCGAGTTCGGACAGCGGAAAGCCGAACTGGAAGACCGAGGCCACGCGTCCCAGCCCACCGATGAAGACGATGATGAAAGCGCCGCGGACGATGCTGGCGTACTTCGGCAGATCGCCGAGGCAATGCCAGAGCAGCACACCGAAGCCGAACCAGACAGCACCGAGATAGCGCAGCTGGCTGTTCAGCAGAGGATCGGTATAGCCCTCGGCCAAGGCCGCGCCGATCTTCTGCTGGCCGGGCAGGCCGATCAGCACATCGACCGCGCCGGTGAGCAGGGCCAGCACGGCGAGTGCACGCACGACAACGCGAAAAGCGTTCATCAGCGTGCTCCAGTCAGCATCAGGATCAGATCGGGACTCGGATGATGGGCCACTCAGTCTTCGAGCAGCACGTACTCGGATTTCGGTGCGCCGCAGGCCATGCACAGCCAGTCCTCGGGCACGTCTTCCCAGCGCGTGCCCGGCGCGATGTCGAACTCCAGCACGCCCAGCGCTTCGTCGTAGATCTCGCCACAGAGCACGCACTGGAACTTGCGATACGGCGGGTTGCTTGCGGTCATCGCGGCGTTCTCAGATGTACGACGACGATGCCAGCCAGTTCTCGCAGCTCGACAGCCTGATCGCCGCCCAGGCCGGCATCGACGAAGCGCTGCTACCGCTGGCTACGGTGCAGGCGCGCCACCCGAAGGCGCGCGACGACATCCGGCGGCTGGAGAAGATCGACGCGATCAAGCGCATCTGCCGCCGCGACGGTTTCTACCTGAGCCGCATCGACGCGCAGCGGGTCAGCCTCCGGGGCGACATGCGCGCCGCCGGCTTCACCGAGGAGCTGGGCCTCACGCCCGAGGTCTGCAAGCTGCATGTCGAGGCCACTCAAGCGCTGGCTCATGAAGAGCTGAGATCTTCCCCGCCCACCTCAGCGGCCAGCGCCACGAAGACCCGGCCGCGGACATGGCCCAGGCGGCGCTGACCCATCTGCTGAGCTTCTTCGGGTTGAGACCGTGCTGGACGATCTGCGGCGGCGCGGAAATGGATAGACGTAGGGCGGCCCATGGCCGCCGCCACACTCCACGGCTGAGGCGCATGGCGGGCAAGGCCCGCCCTACGACTGTGTCCTCCGCTTGAGCCCTGCTTTTCGACGGCAAACGCTGCAGAATCCGCGCATCCAACAACCACCCTACCGGAGCCCCCATGCCCTCCTTCGATGTGATCTCGGAAGTCGACAAGCACGAGCTGACCAATGCCATCGATCAGGCGCGGCGTGATCTGGGCAACCGTTACGACCTGCGCGGCACCGATGCCCGCTTCGAGCAGGAGGACGACAACGTCATCACCCAGTTCGCGCCGACCGAGTACCAGCTCGACCAGTTGCTGGAAATGCTTCGCCTGCGCCTCGCCGGCCGGCATATCGATCTGCGCTGCATCGATCTGGGTGACGTCGAAACCAACCTCGCCGGAGCCCGCCGCAAGATCACCATCAAGCAGGGCATCGAACAGCTGCAGGCGAAGAAGATCATCGCCAAGATCAAGGAAGCCAAGCTGAAGGTGGACTGCCAGATCCAGGGCGAGAAGCTGCGCATCAACGGCAAGAAACGCGACGACCTGCAGACCACCATCGCCTTCCTGCGCAAAGCCGAGCTGGAAGTGCCGCTGCAGTTCGAGAATTTCCGGGACTGAGGCTTCACTCTTGCTACGTACTAGGGATGCTCGATGACAAAAGGTCCGCAATTTACCCGATACATGGTTCCGCTCGTGCTCGCTCTACGAGAAATGGGCGGCTCGGCCTCGGCGTATGAGGCCACAGATGCAGTCATTCTTCGGGAGAAAGTCCCCGAGACTGAGCTGGAGTAGGTCAACAAAAATGGACAGTCGAAAGTCCGAAACCAGATTGCTTGGGCACGGATGTACCTCGTCTACGCACAGTTCATCGATTCATCATCCCGCGGCATCTGGTCGCTGACCGAGAGGGGATTCAAGGAAGACCTCAGCAAGCTGAGTGCAGTCGAGCTTTTCAAAACAATTCATTCGTCCTTGAAGTCAGACAAGGCACCTGACGGGTCTGGCAAGCGGCCCGTCGATTCCGAAATCGAGGGAAAGGCAGTCGAGGTAAACGAAGCCGAATTGCTACCGGTGTTGAAGGCGCTGAGCCCAGACGGATTCGAACGCCTTTGCCAGCGTCTGCTTCGAGAACATGGCTTCCAACATGTAAAAGTCACCGGCAAATCCGCTGACGGTGGTATCGATGGTGAGGGCGTCCTGGAATTGAATGCACTTCTGAGCTTCAAGGTCATTTTCCAGTGCAAGCGCTATCAAGGCTCCGTCAGTTCAGCCCAGGTCCGCGATTTCCGGGGTGCAATGGTCGGCAGGGCCGACAAAGGTATCTTCATCACGACCGGCAACTTCACAATGGAAGCGAAGAAGGAAGCGGTTCGCGATGGCGCGGATCCGATCGAACTGATCGATGGTGAAAAGCTGGTCCGCATCTTCGAAAAGCTTCAACTTGGTGTCAGGCCGAGAACGGTGTACGAGGTCGATCTCGATTTCTTCAAGGAGTTCCGATGAAGCCGCAGTTCTCGGAGATAAATTTCGCGACTAAAGTGTTCTCGCGTAGCCGCCGCACCCTTCTGCGGTTACGCTCGGAACGTTGCATCGATCACGTCCAGCCACTTCACTCGGAGAAGCCAGATGACGCTATGCCCAATTGCCCTCGCGGTGGGATGCCCGAAATGTCCGGCATTCAAGATTTGTCCAGCGACCACCATTCTTGGTGATCAGAAAAAGGACGGCGGCAAGTCGGACCAGAGCAAGAAGGGCTGAAGCCCGCATTGACCTGATTTCGTTTACCGGGAGGCCGGCATCGCAAGGATGCCGGCCTTTTTGTTTCCTGCCTTCCGATGCCGAGCCCGCCATGTCCAACGATCAGAATCCGCCCGCGAAAGTCCCGCGCGACAAGGGCAACGACTACAGCGCCGAGATCGCCGCGACGCGGCGCAGCGTCGTCGAGCAGTAGACCGGCGCTCGGCTTCACCACGTCGGCCATTACTCGTTCGATCCCGGCGTGCTGCCGGGCAACATCGAGAACTTAGCCGGCGCTGGCCAGGTGCCGATCGGCATCGCCGGGCCGCTGCGCATCAACGGCGAGTACGCGCGTGGGAACTTCTACATTCCGATGGCGACCACCGAGGGCACCCTGGTGGCGAGCTACAACCGCGGCATGCGCCTGCTCAGCGAATGCGGCGGGGTCAAGACCACGGTGGTCGAGCAGCACATGCAGCGCTCGCCGGTGTTGATGTTCGACGACGCCCTCGCCGCGCGCGCGTTCGGCGACTGGATCGAGACTCACCTCGACAGTATTCGCAAGGTGGCCGATGCCACCACCAGAGTCGGCAAGCTGCAGGTCATCGGCCAGTACGCGCTCGGCAATCTGCGCTATCTGCGCTTCAATTATTCGACCGGCGATGCGGCCGGCCAGAACATGGTTGGCAAGGCGACACTCGCGGCCTGCCAGTGGATCCAGCGCGAGCATCCGGAGCATCCGAACTTCATCCTGTCCGGCAACATCGACACCGACAAGAAGCACTCGCAGATCAACACGCTGCTGACTCGCGGCAAGCGCGTGGTCGCCGAAATCACCTTGAAGGATTCGATCCTGTCACCGCTGATGGGCGTCACCGGCAAGCAGTTGTTCCACGCCCGGCAGATCTCCCAGGCCGGGGCGTTCATGGCCGGCTCGTCGAACAATGCCGCGCATTCGGCGAACGGCATCACCGCGTTGTTCATCGCCACCGGGCAGGACGTGGCCAACGTCGCCGAATCGCATGCGGCGATCACCTACTGCCAGTTGCTCGACAACGGCGACTACTACTGGTCGATCACCCTGACCTCGCTGATCTGCGCCCCCCTATGGCGGCGGCACCGGTCTGGCAACTCAGCGCGAATGTCTTGAGATGCTCGGCTGCTACGGCCAGGGCGGCCCCAACAAATTCGCCGAGATCCGTGCGGCGACCGTGCTCGCCGGCGAAACCAGCTTGAGCAGCGCGATCCTGGCCGGCGACTGGGTGTCGAGCCACGACCAGCTGGGCCGCAACCGGCCCTAGATCTGCTGCCGGACGCGCCGCCGCGTTCCGGCTTCGGGCACGCAGTGCACCATTTGCGCGCAGGACAAATCGTGATGACGTTCGTCCCCCGCAGACGACCGCCTGTCCCGACCTGCGATACGCCGTCGGCCGCTTGCCGGCGCTTTCGCCGCCGCCCATCGGTTGGGCAAATTTGCCCGCAGAGACGGTTTCTAAAGTCCGCCCATCGCCGAGGGTCGCTAACCGCGCTCCGGCTGAACCGAAGCGTCCTATAACCCCGGTGTATGGAGAAAATCATGCTCAAGAAAACCAGCTGCGCCCTCGCCATTGCTGCCGTTCTGGTTGCCGCCTGCGGCGGCGGCGGTAGTACCGATGCCGGCAGCGGCGGCGATGGCTCCACCCCGGGCGGCACGACAAGCCCGGCACCGGCTGCAGTCGCAGGTCCGCTCGACACCGTGCAGACCGCCGTCACCGATACCGTGATTGCGCCGCTGGTCACCGCCACGGCCGGCACGCCGCTGCAGGGCGTGCTGCTGTGCGGCAACTCGATCGTCACCCGCAACCTGCTCGACATCGGCGACGCCATCGCCAACGGCCTGGCTTCGCCGTCGACCCTGGTCAGCACCGCGCCGGCTGCGGCCCAGGGCGCGCTGACCGCACTGGTCGGCAACCTGTCCGGCCTGCTCGGTTCGCTGAGCGGCTCGGTGACCTGCCTCGGTGGCAGCGCCGGCAGCACCCCGGTGCCCGTCACCAACCCGCTGGCCGGCACGCCGCTGGCACCGATCGGCGACGCCCTGCTGCCGGTGCTGACTGCCGCCATGCAGCAGCTCGCTGCCGCATCCAACGGCACCATCCCGCAGATCGGCGCCACCCAGCTGGCGACCATCGTCGCCCAGCTGGCCACCGCCTATGACTCCGCCCTCGCCCAGCTGCCGCCGGAAGCCCTGGCGGCGCCGGTGGTTGGCGGCACCCTGGTCACGGTCGGCAACTCGCTGGACCAGCTGGTGGTGGTGACCAACCTCGCCGCCACCGGCGGTTCGCCGACGGCGCTGGCCGGGGCCTTCCAGACGCTGGCCCAGAACGCGCTGAACGATGTGCTGACCCTGGTGCTGCCGGTCGGCTCGCTGCAGGGCGAAGCCGGTGCCGGTGCACCGACCGATGTCCTCGCCACGCTGCAGGCGGCGATTGCCAGCCTGACTGGCGGCCTCGGCACCAGCCCGACGACGCCGCTGCCGGCCAACCCGCTGGGCGGCACCGGCTTCGCCGCGCTGACCGGCCTGGTCACCCAGCTGACTTCGCTGCTGCCGACCGGCCTGACCGGCAGCGCCGGCACTTCGCCACTGGCGACTGCCACCGGCCCGCTGCAGACCTTGCTGAGCTCGCTGCTCGCCCCGCTGACCGGCGGTGGCCTGCCGGGTCTTCCGGGCGGGACCACGGGTGGCACCACCGGCGGTCTGGGCGGCGGTTGCCTGCTGGCCTTCCTCGGCCTTTGCTGATCGCTGAAGTGATGTGAAAAGAGGCCGCCTTGCGCGGCCTCTTTTTTTGTCTGCGTGCTTGGGTTTCAGCTTCCGGACTACTGGTCGTGACAGGTGCCGATCTCGCGGACTTCGACCGTCGCCCAGGCGGTGGCCGGGCATTCGGCGGCGATGGCCACCGCTTCGGCGCGGCTGGCAACATCGATCAGGAAGAAGCCGCCAATCATTTCCTTCGATTCCGCAAACGGGCCATCGAGCAGCAGCGGCCGGCCCTCACGCGCGCTGACCCGGACGCCCTCGGCATCCGGCTTCAGTGCATCGCCGCCACGCAGAATGCCGCGTGCGTTCAGGCTGGCACCGAAGCGCTGCATGCTGTCGTACTCGGTCATCGCATCGTCGCGGCTGCGGCGCGTGCGGCGGGCTCGTTCTTCGAGAATCAGCAGGGCGTAGGACATGGCGGTCGTGGTTCGCTGATGGAGTAGGGATTGCGAATCCTAAGGCGCTGACGCGGCACCGTCATGACGCCGCGCATTGGGCAGCCCGCTTGCGCAGGAAGCGTTGTTCGCGCTGGTTCTGGGTCAAGCTCGCGGCGCGCAGGAATTCGGCCTCCGCCTCGCAGTGCCGGCCGAGCTTGACCAGCAGATCGCCACGCACGCTGGGCAGCCAGGGATAGCCGGCAAGACTAGCCAACCCGGCCAGCCCGTCGACCTCGGCCAGCCCGGCCGCCGGCCCTACAGCCATGCCGACTGCAACCGCCCGATTCAGCGCCACCACCGGCGACGGCGTCAGCGCCAGCAGTGCGTCGTAGAGCCTGACGATGCGCGGCCAATCGGTGACTGCTGCGGTGGCAGCGCGCGCATGGCAGGCGGCGATCGCGGCCTGCAAGGTGTAGCTGCCGCGACGCTCGGCCAGCTTTTCGGCGGTAGCCAGCGCCGCCAGACCCCGGTTGATCAGCAGCCGATCCCAGCGGCCGCGATCCTGATCCGGCAGCAGGATCGGCTCGCCGTCCGCACCCGTGCGGGCGCGCAGCCGCGAGGCCTGGATTTCCATCAGCGCCAGCAGGCCGTGGACCTCGGCGATACGCGGTGCCAGGCCGGCCAGGATGCGGCCCAGGCGCTGGGCTTCCTCGCACAGCGCCGGGCGCAGCCAGTCGGCACCGGCGGTGGCCGCATAGCCTTCGTTGAAGATCAGGTAGATGACGCCGAGCACCGAATCGAGCCTTGCCGCCAGCGCTTCAGCATCAGGCAGCTCGAAAGGAATCTGCCGTTCGCCGAGCGTGCGCTTGGCGCGGACGATGCGCTGGGCGATGGTCGGCTCCGGCACCAGAAACGCGCGGGCGATCTCGTCAGTACTCAGACCACCGAGCAGGCGCAGGGTCAGCGCCACCCGCGCTTCCGGCGACAGCACCGGATGGCAGGCGATGAACATCAGCCGCAGCAGATCGTCGCCGACCGTGTCGTTCGGCCCGGCTTCGGCATCCGGCTGCTCCTGGGCATCGCGCAACTGGGTCTCGATCTCGGCGGCCAGCGAGCCGGCCCGCTCACGATGCAGGATGTCGCGGCGCAGGCGATCGATCGCCCGATGCTTGGCGGTAGTCATCAACCAGGCACCGGGATTGTCCGGCACGCCGGCCTGCGGCCACTGTTCGAGCGCGGCGAGCAGCGCGTCCTGGGCGAGGTCTTCGGCAAGGCCGACATCACGGACCAGCCTGACCAGCGCGCCGATCAGCCGGGCCGATTCGATGCGCCAGATCGCGGCGATGCGATCGGCGAGCGCTGTCCCTGCCGACGGTGCCGACGGCATCAGTGAGCAAGACCTGCCGCTGCGCCATCAGGCAGCGCCGCCGTTTTTGGCCGCAGCCGCAAGCCTGTGGTCATCGGCCCAGGAAATTCACTGGGAATCAGCTGGAATCAGCGCCCGATTCAACTCGGTGCGCCAGCTGGCGGGATCGGTGCTCGACTCAGGGCCGACCGTGTAGACCTCCCAGAAGTCGCCACGCGTCGTCAGGCCTTGTTCGGCCACCCAGGCATCGAGCGCCCCGGCCAGGCCGCGTGCAGTTGCTCGTAGCCACCGTGCATCACCGTGCGGGCCACCGTCGCCACCGGCCGCATGCCTGGCTGCACCCGGCCGCTGGCGGTGACGGCGCCGTTGACCGGCACGCTGACTTCAAAGTCGAAACGCGCCGGGTCGAGCCGGTGGTGGTAGCAGAACCAGGGGCCGGCCGGACGCAGGCCTTGCGCGCCGAGCACGGCGAACACTTCCTGGATCGCCGGCCCCATGCAGCTACGAATCTCGGCACGCGCGATGTTCAGCGCGATCATCGCCGTGGCCTGGGCCGGGCTGTCGACGGCGGTCGGGACGTCGATCATCGGATGGTCTCCTCGAGGCTGGGCGGGTCAGGGCATCGGCTTCAGGCAGTTGATCATCCACGGCGTGCCGAAACGGTCGGTGGCCATGCCGAAGCGCTGCGCCCAGAAGGTTTCCGCCATCGGCATGAACACGCTGCCGCCTTCACTGAGCGCAGCGAACAGGCGGTCGGCCTCGCCGCTGCTGTCGACGGTGATCGTCACGCAACCGTTGCTGCGCGCCGGGCCGCAGCCCTCGGCAGCATCAGCACCCATCAGCACCTGATCGCCGACGTGCAACTCGGCATGCATGATCGCGTCGCGGCTTGCGGCCGGCAATTCGGCGGCCATCGGCGATTCGCCCTGGCTCATGATCATCGCGATCTTGCCGTGGAAGGTTTTCGCATAGAACTCGAAAGCTTCGCGGCACTGCTGGTTGAAGCTGAGATAAGGATTGATGCGCATGGCTTGCTCCTCGGTGTGCAGTCTGGGGTCAGTTGTCAGGGACTACTTTCTGGTTTCGATCTCGGCGCGCAGGCGCGCTTCCTGTTCCTGCAGTTCCGGCGTGAACGCCTCGCCGAAATCGGCAGCGTCGAACACCTGGCGAATCTCCACTTCCGATTCGCCGATCATCGGACAAGGGCAGCGCTTCAGCCACTCGATCGCTTCCTCGATCGAGCGCAATTCCCAGAGCCAGAAGCCGGCGATCAGCTCCTTGGTTTCCGCGAACGGGCCGTCGATGACGGTGCGCTGGCTGCCCGAAAAACGGACCCGCGCGCCCTTCGAGCTGGGATGCAGACCTTCGCCGGCCAGCATCACCCCGGCCTTGACCAGTTCCTCGTTGAACTTGCCCATGTCGGTCAGCAGTTTCTCGGCCGGCATCACGCCGGCTTCCGAGTTGGCGTCGGCTTTGATGATCACCATGAATCGCATCGGGGCGCTCCTTGTTCGTGTTCGTTGCGCGGCGGAATTTCCTTGCGCTTCCGTACTACGACGAAGCAGGCGGACGGAAATCGACAGCCTGCGCAAAGATTTTTTCGAGTATTTCGCAAAGCGCTGATCGGCCTGTAATTTTTCCTGTGCGGCCGAAGATCGATGGCAGTGCTTGCTACGCTCGCGGCCATGAAAGCGTCTCGCCCGACCCCGAAGTCCGCACAGCAACCACCGCGCCACGGTCTGGCCCGGGTGTTGTCGAAACTCGGCGTCTGCTCGCGCAGCCAGGCAGAGCTCGCGATCAAGGCCGGACGAGTCACCGTGGGCGGCCGCATCGAACGCAATCCCGAGCGACCGAGCGATGCCCAGCGCGAACGGATCGCGCTCGACGGCATCGACGTGCAAGCCGCCGCGAAGCTCTATATCGCGGTCAACAAGCCGCGCGGCATCGTCGTCAGTGCCGCCGATGAACGCGGCCGCGACACTGTCTACAGCCTGATCGCCGACGCCGGCCTGCCCTGGCTTGGCCCGGTCGGCCGGCTCGACAAGGCCAGCGAGGGGCTGCTGTTGTTATCGAACGACACGGTCTGGGCGGCCGGCATCACCGAGCCTTCAGGGAGCTTGATCAAGACCTATCACGTGCAGATCGGCGGCCTGCCGGACGCAACGGCACTGGCGGCGATGGTCGCCGGTGTCGTCGATGGTGGCGAGCGCTTGTCAGCGGTCAGCGCCAGCCTGCTGCGCTCCGGTGAGCGTAATTGCTGGCTGGAGATCGTGCTCGACGAAGGCCGCAACCGGCATATCCGCCGGCTGCTCGAAGTGCTGGGCTTTGATGTGCTGCGGCTGCTGCGGGTGTCGATCGGCGGCTTGGTACTCGGCGATCTCGCCAAGGGTGCCTGGCGGCATCTGACGGCGGACGAGGTTGCGACGCTGCGGGTAGTCGCCGGATAGGGGCCGGGTATGGGCCGGGTAGGGGCCGACACACCCAGCTCGTCTTAAGGGCATCCCGTTCCTCAAGACGACGCCATGCGCCTGTTCCGTCTCGCCTTCACCCTCTCCGCGCTTTCCTGCCTGCCGACGCTGGCCGCAGCGAGCTTCGCCGTCGAGGAAGCGACCATCGCCGACATTCAGAAGGCGATCCTGTCCAGACAGATCACCGCCACCGACGTGGTGAACCTGCATCTCAAGCGCATCAAGGCTTACGACGGCGTCTGCGTGAAGCAGCCCGATGGCGTCCTCGGCAAGATCGAAACGATCGCCAATGCCGGCCAGATCAACGCCTATGCCACGCTCAACCTGCGCCCGGCGATGCTGAAGAAGTGGGGTTTCAGCACACATAAGGCGCGGAGCATGACCGACAAGGCCGATGCCGATCCGGCCTTGCCGGACGCGCTCGAAGCCGCGGCCGAACTCGACCGGCAGTTCGCTGCGACCGGCAAGCTGATCGGCCCGCTGCACGGCATTCCGATCTCGGTGAAGGACCAGTACGACACCGCCGATCTGCGCACCACTTCAGGCGCCGATGCGCCTTACGCCAACGATCGGCCGCCGATCGACGCGGAGTTCGTCAAACGCCTGCGCATGGCCGGCGCCATCATCATCGGCAAGGCCAACATGGGCGAGTACGCCAGCGGCGATCGCAGCAGTTTCGGCGGCGTGTTGTGCAATCCCTATGACACCGAGCGCAGTCCGGGGCGCTCCAGCGGCGGTTCCGGCTCGTCGGTGGCCGCGAGTCTGGCCGTCTGCTCGATCGCCGAGGAATCCGGCCCTTCGGCACGCAACCCGGCGAAGAACAACAACGTCGTCGGCATCGCCGCGACGCAGGAACTGGTCAGCCGCGCCGGCATGATCAAGGCCAGCACCATGAACGATAGGGTCGGCCCGCTGTGCCGCACGGTTGCGGACACCGCCACCGTGCTCGATGTGATTTCCGGCTACGACCCCAAGGATGAACTCACCGCCTTCAGTCTCGGCCGCAAGCCGCCGCAGCCTTACGCGAGCTATACGCATGACAAGAGCCTGAAAGGCCTGCGCATCGGCGTGCTGCGCGAGTTCATGAACAAGGCGCTGTTCACCAAGGCCGACGAGCAGAGCATCGATATCGTCGAGCGCGCCGTGGCGGATCTGCAGAAGCTCGGCGCGACGATCGTCGATCCTGGCACCAGCGGCGCGCTGTTCCAGCAGTGCGTGGCCAAATACGCACCTTCGGCTTATTCGCGCGCTTTGGTCCAGCAGAACCCGAAGCTGTTCCCAGCCGATGGCGATCACATTCCGCAGCTGGTGGCGATGTCTGCCGATGCCAGTCTGTTTCCTGCTGACAGCCCGCTGACGATCCGCGATCTGGGCGCCGACAAGACCATCGGCGAGGGTCGCTTCGTGCTCGACCAGTATCTGCAGGCACGCGGCGACGCCAACATCAAGAACACCGAAGACCTGATCAACAAGTCGCGCTTCTACACCGACGTGCGCGCCGGCACCGGCTTCTCGGACAAGAAAAAGGGCCTGGAAGAGAAGTTCAAGGACAAGACCCTGGATATCTCCGCGCGCCTGGAACAGCGCTTCGCCCTGCAGCAGATCGGCATCCAGTGCATGGCCGAGCAGAACCTCGATGCGGTGGTCTATCCGACCAGCAACATCCCCTCGCCCAAGCTCGGCATGCCCACTGAACCGAACAAGAACGGCCGCTCGGCACTGGCCTGGACCCTGCTCGGCGCCAACGGCTTTCCGGCGCTGTCGGTGCCGGCCGGCTTCACCACCGACGTCGACGACCGGGTGCCCGACAAGAACGCCGAAGGTGGCACCAAGCTGGTCGGTCCGATCGCCGCGAAGCTGCCGGTGAACGTCGATTTCCTCGGCAAGCCGTTCGACGAGGCGACGCTGTTCAGGATCGCCGGCGCTTACGAGGCGGCGACCCGACATCGCCAGGCACCACCCGATTTTGGACCGGTGAAGAAGTAGATCGCCGCCGGCTCAATCGATCGGCCGCACCCGGAAGTTCTTGCCCTTGATCTTGCCGGCGCGCAGGCCGTCGATCGCGCCCTTGGCAAAGCGGCGGTCGATCGCGACATAGGTGCGGGTATCGAAGGTGTTGATCTTGCCGACGGCTTCCTTGGCCAGTCCGGCAGCGCCGGTCAGCGCACCGAGCAGATCGCCCGGCCGCAGCTTGTCGCGCCGGCCGGCGTCGATACAGATGGTGACGAACACCGGCGGCACCGGACGATCCGGTGACAGCGCCGACATCGGCAGTTTGCCGATCGCCGCCTTGAAGCCGAGCTTGGCTTCGATCGCTGCCACCCGGCTGCGCTCGCGCGGCGCGTACAGGTGCAGCGCCAGGCCACTCTTGCCGGCACGGCCGGTGCGGCCGACGCGATGGATGTGCTGGTCCGGCTCCAGCGGCAGTTCGTAGCTGATCACCAGCGCCAGATCCTTGATGTCGAGACCGCGCGCGGCGACATCGGTGGCGATCAGCACGCGTGCCGAGCCATTGGTGAAGCGCACCAGCACTTCGTCGCGATCGCGCTGGTCGATATCGCCATGCAGGGACAGCACCGAAAAGCCGCGCTTGGCAAGCTGCACTTCGATGTCCTGGGCATCGTTCTTGGTATGGGCGAAGACCAGTGCCGATTCCGGCCGCTGGGTGCTGAGCAGATGCGCCAGCGCATCGAGGCGCTTCATCGGATCGACCTCGTAGAAGGTCTGCTCGACCTGCGCAGTGACGATCTCGTTGTCGACGGTGATCTCCACCGGATCGCGCTGCAGGCGGCGGCTGATCGCCCGCACCGTGTCCGGGAAGGTGGCCGAGAAGAACAGCGTCTGGCGGCTCGCCGGGGCGAGATCGACGATCGCGCGGCTGGCTTGCTCGAAGTCGGAATCGAGCATGCGATCGGCCTCGTCGAGCACCAGCACGCGCAAGCTGTCGAGCTTGAGATTGCCTTCGTCGAGCAGCTCCTGCACCCGGCGGGCCATGCCGACGACGATGTGCGGATCGTGCTCCAGCGAGGCGACCTGCGGCCGCTTGGAAATGCCGCCGCCGAGCACGGTCAGCTTGACGTTCGGCAAGCAGCGCGCCAGCCGGCGAATTTCCTTGGCGATCTGATCGGCCAGTTCGCGGGTCGGGCAGAGCACCAGCGCCTGAGTTTTCATCTGGGTCGCGTCGATCTTCGACAGCAGGCCCAGGCCATAGGCCGCCGTCTTGCCGCTGCCGGTACGCGCCTGGCCGATCACATCGCGGCCTTCGAGCATCGGCGGCAGGCTCATCGCCTGGATCGGCGTCATCAACTTGTAGTCGAGGGAATCGAGCGCCTGCAGCAGCAGCGGATTCAGCGGCAAGGACGAGAACGGCAGAGTTTCCACGGGGCACCTGAGTCGGACAACCGTCGCTTGAGCGTCGGCAAGCCGCGAATTGTGAGGCCAGCGGCGCTTGCCTGCCGACAGACGGCCTGTGGCGCATGTGGGGCGCGTCTGGACCGTGGTTTGCAGCTTCGGCTTGCGCGCCGGAATTCCGCCGCGTCAAACAACAGACAGACCTCAGACAGACACGGAGCTGTGCCATGCACCTCAAGCCTTCCCGATGGACCGGCACTGCCGGCTTAGCCGCAGCTTCAGCCGCCCAGACACTTGCACTGGCACTGGCGCTCGCCACCGTAGCGCCCGCCGCCGTAGCGGCAACGGCCAGCGGCACTTTGTCGGTCAGCGCCTCGGTGGCCTCGGTCTGTCTGATCTCGAATGGCTCGCTGAGCTTCGGCAGCTATGACCCGACCTCGGGCAGCGTGCTCAACGGTTCGACCACGGTGACGCTGACCTGCACGCTCGGCACCGCCTACAACATCGGCCTCAGTGCCGGCGCTGGCACGGGCGCCACGGTGGCCCTGCGCAAGCTGACCAGCGGCAGCAATACGCTCGGCTATCGCCTGTTCCGCGATGCCAGCCGCACCTTGAACTGGGGCAATACGCCGGCCACCGACACCCTCGACGGCACCTCGTCAGCATCGTCGCTGACCAACACGATCAGCGTCTACGGCCAGATTCCGGCCAGTGAAGCCGTGCCGACCGGCAGCTATACCGACAGCGTCGCGATCACCGTCACCTACTGAGCGGAGCCGGTCATGCGCATCCGACTGCTGCCCTTGCTTGCCACCGCTGCGCTGGCGCTGATGACCCCGCCGGCCAGCGCCGGCTCGTTCACCGTCAACCCGGTGCGTCTCGAACTGGCGGCCGGCCAGCACGCCACCTCGATGACGGTCAGCAATGCCGGCAATGTCGCGACCACCTTGCAGGTCAGCGTCCATCGCTGGACTCGCGTCGATGGCGTCGACGTGCTTGAGCCAGTGACCAATGCCAATAGCGGGGACGACGCGCCGATCGTCACGCCGCCGATGTTCCGGCTCGATGTCGCCGGCCAGCAGATCGTCCGCATCGGCTTCGCCGGCCGCCAGCTCGATTCCGCCGAAGGTCACTGGCGAGTGATCGTCGAAGAACTGCCCCAGCCGCAGGCGGCAACGCCGCTGGTACAGATCGCGATGCGCCTGCGGGTGAATCTGCCGCTGTTCCGCCAGCCGGCGGAACGCCGCTCGGCGCTGGCCTGGTCCACCGAACAAGCGGCGGATGGTTGGGCGCTGGCTGTCGACAACCAGGGCACGACCACCGAACGCATCGACGTCGCCACCCTGGCCAGCAACGACGGCAGCACGCTGTCGACCCTGGCCGGGCCGCTGTACGTGTTTCCCGGCGAGCGTCGCGCGTTTCCGCTGCAGCTCGCCGTACCGCTGCCCGTGACTGCCGCGGCATTGCTGCGCGTGCAGGGCAGCGTGCCGCTGCACGACCATGAACTGGCCCTGCAGCGGCAATGAGCGGAGTGCGTGGCTGCTTGGCACGGCGTTGCTGATCGCTGACCCGGCAACGGCCGGCACCGGCGATGCCGGCCTGTGGTTCGCCGCCGACCCCTGCCCGCCCGACGCCGCGCAGATCGTCGCGCTGGGCAGCCAGCGCGCCGTGCTCGCCGTCCATGCCCATCCCGATCAGGCCGCCGAGGACAGCGTGCTGGTTCGCGGTGACGACCAGTTGTGGCGCGCGCCTTACGAGGCCTGGACGCAGTGGACGCCGCTGCCGCCGCGCAGGATCGAGACCGATGCCAGCGGCCAGCGCTGGGCGGTGCTGCAGCCCGATGACGGCCTGGCGCTGCGCTACGACAGTTGCCGCAGCGAGCTGTGGGTCGATGCCAATCCGCAGCGCCTGCAGATCGCCCAGGTCGATCGTCCGAATGCCGCGCCGGTCACCGTTGCCAGTACCGGTGCCTACCTGAACATCGACGCCCGCTACGGCGGCCTGTCCGGCCGCAACTCGGCCAGCGGCCTGTTCGATCTCGGTGCCTTCACCGATGGCGGTGCCGGCCGCAGCGGCCTGTACCTCGATCGCCAGCGGGTCCGGCGGCTCGACAGCCACTGGCTGATCGACGATCCCGCGCGGGCGCTGCGCCTGCGGCTGGGCGACAGCATCACCCGCAGTGCCGACTGGGAAACGGCGCTGCGTTTCGGCGGCGTGCAATGGGGCACCGAGTTCGCGCTGCAGCCGGATCGCATCACCTTTCCGCTGCCGTCGATCGCCGGCAACGCGGCACTGGCCTCGACTGCGCAGCTCTATGTCAACGGCGTGCAGCAGTCGCCGGCGCAGCCGCTGCAGCCGGGCGCGTTCCGCTTCGAAAGCATTCCCACCCTGACCGGTGCCGGCGAACTGAGCGTGACCCTGCGCGATGGGCTCGGCCGCGAGCAGACCCTGAGCCAGCCGTTCTATGCCTCGCCGCGCCTGCTCGCGGCTGGCTTGCAGGAGCAGGTGCTCGAAGCCGGCCTGCTGCGCAAGGACTACACCGGGCCCGATGATCGCTACGCGACCCCGCTGCTCGCCGGCAGCCTGCGGCGCGGCATCAACGACCGGCTGACCGTGCTGCTGCGCGCCGGCAGCACCGACCGGCGCCAGATCGTCGGTGGCGAGCTCGATGTCTTCGCGGCCCCGTTCGGCATCGTCACCGCATCGGTCGCGGCTTCGAACAGCGAAGCCGGCGCTGGCGCGATCGTGAGTTTTGGTTTCGAACGAGTCGACGATCGCTACAGCCTGTCGCTGCGCCGGCGCATCGCCAGCCGCGATTACACCGATTTCGGCCGCAGCCCCGGCGCGATCCATTTCTCCGACGCCGCGCGACTGTCCTGCCGGATGCCCGGCGGCGGTACGGCGAGCGCGATCTACGTCTCCGAGCAGCCCTGGGCCAATGCGCCGGGCGCGGGTAGCGTGCGTCTGGCCGGCTTCGGCTGGGGCCAGCCGCTCGCCGCAAGGCTGCAGGCCTACGCCAGTTGGCTGCACACGCTCGATGGCGATCACGGCAACAGCGTCGTCATCGGCCTGGCCAGTGCCTTTGGCACCAATGGCGGCAGGCCAGACAGCAGAGCGGGCAGCGCCGGCTTGCAGTACAACAACGACAGCAGCCGCGATGGCACCCGCGCCAGCATCCAGCAACTGCCGGCCGGGCCGCTCGGCTGGGCCTGGCGCGGCAACACCGACAGCCGTGACGATGGCCTGCGCGAAGCCGAAGCCGCCTGGGCGACGACGCACGGCACTTTCGGCGCCGGCTATGCCGGGATCAACGGCAGCAGCGCGCCAAGCGCATTCGCGCAGACCAGCCTCGCCTGGAGCGACGGCCACGGCTACTGGGCGCGGACCATCCGCGACAGCTTCGCGGTGATCGACACCGGCGGCATCAGCGGCATCGGCGTGCTGCGCGAAAACCAGTGGGCCGGCCGCAGCGATGACCACGGCCGCCTGCTGCTGACCGATCTCGCGCCCTACCAGCGCAACCGTCTGGCGATCGACGAACGCGATCTGCCGATCGCCGTCAGCCTGCGTGACAACGGCGCGGTGATCGCGCCGCCGGCGGAATCCGGCGTGACGGTGCGCTTCGCGGTCGATCGCCGGACCATGCAGCGGCTGCGGCTGGTCGATGCCAGCGGTCTGGCGTTGCCGGCCGGTGCCCAGCTTGCGCTCGACGGACAGGCGCTCGATCTGCCGGTTGGCTATGACGGCCTGGTCTATCTGGAAACAGCCAACCATCCGCAAAGCCTGCGCGCGCTTTGGCCGGATGGCAGCTGCACGGCGACGATCGACGCGCGCAGCGAGCGCGAGGCGTTGCGCTGCATCGCCAGTGGTGCCAATGCCGGTGACCGACCATGAAGCGTCTGGCGCTGATCGCGCTGATGGCGCTGCTGCCACTGCCGAGCCAGGCGCTGCTGGCAACCTGCACGGCGTCGAGCAGCAGCGTCGCCTTCGGTGGCTATGACCCGATCTCGCCCTCGGCGGACTTCGCCAACGGCTCGGTGACAGTGAGCTGCACTGGTATCGGCTTGCTGGTCAGCTATCGCATCCTGCTATCCGGCGGCAGCTCCGGCAGCACTGCGAACCGGACCCTGAGCGCCGGTGGCAACACCCTGCCCTACAACGTCTACACGACCGCCGGCTACAGCACGGTCTGGGACAACGTCACCGGCGTCACCGGCGATTTCCTGATCGCGCTGGGCGGCACTTCGACGGCCCATACCGTCTATGGCCGCATCCTCGCCCAGCAACCGGCAGCGGCCGGCAGCTATGCCGACAGCCTGGTGATCACGGTCAACTACTAGGCTTGTCGACGACCGCGGCACTGACGGATACCCTCGGCACCGGCGAAGAACGCCGAACCAGGAGCGTGACCATGGCGCAAGACAAGACGTACAAGGGCAGCTGCCATTGCGGAAAAATCGCCTTTGAAGTCGAGGGCAGTTTCGACTCGGTGATGGAATGCAATTGCTCGCACTGCAGTCGCAAGGGCTACCTGCTGTCGTTCGTACCGCGCACTGCGCTGCGGATAACGACGGACGAAACAGCCATCAGCACCTACACCTTCAATCGCCACGCAATCCGCCATCAGTTCTGTCCCCAGTGCGGCTGCGCGCCGTTCGGTCTCGGCACCGGCCGCGACGGCGTGGCGACGGCAGCGATCAACGTCCGCTGCCTGGAAGGCATCGAGCTGTCGGCCCTGGAGCGCAAGTTCGTCGACGGGCGATCGTTCTGAGCATCCCGCGTAGGCTGTATCGGCATCCAGCCCCGCAGGAGTGAGTCACCTTGAACCACAAGACCATCGATGAGCTGACCGCCCGCCTTGCCGTCCAGGGCCATGAGGTCTGCCGCAGCGAGCAAAGAGTCATCGAGCGGGTTGCCAAGCGGCTGCACATCAGCCGCGATGCCGGGCAGGAGTTCGATCAGTCGATGGGCTTCGGCGAACGCGTTGCCGATCGCATCGCCGCCTTCGGCGGCTCCTGGACGTTCATCCTGAGCTTCCTCGGCCTGCTGGTGGTCTGGGTGGTGCTGAACGCGGCTCTGCTCACCCGCAGCGCCGTCGGGCCGTTCGATCCCTACCCCTTCGTATTTCTGAACCTGATCCTGTCGATGCTCGCAGCGCTGCAGGCACCGGTGATCATGATGTCGCAGAACCGCCAGTCGGCGAAGGATCGCAAGGCCGCCGAGCACGATTACGAAGTCAATCTGAAAGCCGAGCTGGAAATCCTCGGCCTGCACCAGAAGGTCGACAAGCTACGCGAGCAGCAGTGGCTGGAGCTGGTCGAAATGCAGCGCGAGCAGATCGCGCTGCTGACCCGGCTGCTGGAAGCGAAAGCATGAGCGATCCCGCGAACAGCGGGCCGGGCAGCCTGTTACCTTGCGCGCCGCTTGCCCCGTCTTTTCATTCCGATCCCCGCCATGTCCCGCAGCCACTTCGAGTTCCACCGCGCCGACCGCATCGGCTGGCTGCGTGCCGCCGTGCTCGGTGCCAACGATGGCACCATCTCGGTCGCCAGTCTGATCGTCGGCGTCGCCGCTTCCGGCACCAGCCAGCACAGCCTGCTGCTGACCGGCGTCGCCGGCATCGTTGCCGGGGCGATGTCGATGGCGGCCGGCGAATACGTGTCGGTGCAATCGCAGGCCGACACCGAAAATGCCGATCTGGCTCGCGAGCGCGATGAACTGCACCACGAGCCCGATCACGAGCTCGAGGAACTCAGCGCGATCTACATGAGCCGCGGCCTCGATGCGGCGCTGGCGCGCCAGGTTGCCGAGCAACTGACTTCGCACGACGCTCTGCAGGCCCACGCCCGCGACGAACTCGGCATCACCGATGCCCTGCGCGCCCGGCCGGTGCAGGCGGCGCTGGCCTCGGCCATGTCTTTCACCATGGGCGCTGCCGTGCCGGTGCTGACGGTGCTGATCGCACCGCGTGAGACCGTGGTCGTCGCCACTTCGATTGCGGCACTGGCCAGCCTGGTCGTGCTCGGCGCTGCGGCTGCATGGGCCGGCGGCGCTTCGATGGTCAAGGGCGCGTTGCGAGTCGCGTTCTGGGGCGCGCTGGCGATGGCGCTCAGCGCCGGTGTCGGCGAACTGTTCGGCGCCGCCGTCTAGGCGCATGAACACCAGCCCATCCGAGCTGTCGACCAGCCTGCCGCGCAACCCGCTGCTGGAACGCGGCCTCAGCTTTCTGGCTCGCTATCCGGCCCTGCTGCCGACCCTGAGTCTGGCCTTCGGCATCGGCAGCTTCGTGCTGGTGCAGCGCGGCGAAAGCATGGCGCGGATGATGGCTTTCATCGCGCTGATCGGCTGGCCGTGGCTGCTGCTCGAAGATCTGATCGGCGGCTGGCTCAGCCGCCATTCGCGCGGCCGGCTGCCACCGGCAACGGCGCGTTTCCTGACCCAGCAGGTGCAGCAGGAACTGCTCTATTTCTCGCTGCCGCTCCTGTTCATCGCCATGAACTGGGTGCCCGAGCAGATGGCCTTCGTCGCCCTCGCCGCCGGGCTGGCGCTGGCCGCCACGCTGGACCCGCTGTACTGGCACCGGATCGCACCGAACGCCGGCCTGTCGCTGGCCTTCCACGCCGCCTGCAGCTTCGTCGCCGCGCTGAGCATCCTGCCGATCGCCGTGCATCTGCCGGTGGAACTGGCGCTGCCGATCGCCTTCGCGACCACGGCGGTGATCCTGCTCGCCAGCCTGCCGCGCACCTTGCTGCCGGCGCTCGACCTCAATGCCGTGAGCACCGAACCGCTGCGCTGGCGTCAGCGACTGCGTCGCTTCGCCATGCCGCTGCTGCTGGCCACCGTGCTGGCACTCGCCTGGTTCGGCCGCGCGGCGATTCCGCCGGCCGGCCTGTGGGTGCGCGACGCCCGGATCACCACGGCGATGGACGGCCACGAGCCCGGCCCGGCGATCACTTCGGTGGATGCTGCGACCCTGGTCAGCGCCGACGCTTCCTTGAGCGCCTTCGTCGCCGTGCGCGCGCCGCAAGGCTTGTCGCAAGCGGTGGTGTTCGAATGGGTGCACGACGGCCTTGTCGTCGACCGCATCCCGGCCCAGATCGATGGCGGCCGCGAAGCCGGTTTCCGCACCTACAGCCGCAAGCAGCATTTCGGCCTGGTGCCGCAAGGCAAATGGCGAGTCGACCTGCGCACGCCGCAGGGGCAACTGATCGCGCGGCGCAGTTTCGAGGTTCGTTGAGCGAAGGCGTCTTGAAGTCTGGCGGGTTCCTTGCAGTCGCATTTGCATCGCTGATCGCCATCACTTGAAACCATGAAAATCCTTATCGGCGTAGCCAAGCTGCGCGCCCTCCTGACGCTCACGCTCGGCCTGACGCTCGCCTTCAACGCGGCGGCTGCCGAGGCGAAACGCAAGATCATCATCGACCAGGACGCCTTCGGCCCGGCGTCCTCGAACCTGCAGGCGATCCTGATGCTGCTGCAGGCGCCGGATGTCGAGGTGCTTGGCATCACCGTCACCAGCGGCGATGGCTGGCGCGACGAGGAAGTCGGCCACCTGCTGCGCCTGCTCGAAATCGCCGGCCGCACCGAGATCCCCGTGTATGCCGGCGCGGTCTTTCCGCTGGTCAACACGCAGGCGCGCAACAAGCTCTGGGAGCAGCTCCACGGCCCGCTCTACTACAAGGGCGCATGGACCGAAGTCTGGCCCGACCAGGGCGCGCTGCAGCGCTCTCCGTATCACGATCCCTACCTGGTGCCGCCATCGCCGGCCGGCACGCCGAAGCTCAAGGTGCAGAAGGAGAGCGCGGCGAACTTCCTGGTGCGCAAGGTTCACGAATTCCCAGGCCAGGTCACGGTCTGGGCCGGCGGGCCGCTGAGCAATCTCGCCGTTGCGGCAGCGCTCGATCCGCAGTTCGCATCGCTCGCGAAAGAACTGGTGTTCATGGGCGGCAGCTTCAACCCGATCGCGGCCGACAACGCCTTCGCCGCCGAGTACGTCAACGCGCCACGGCGCGAATTCAACATGCGCTGGGACCCGGAAGCCGCATCGATCGTGCTCCACCAGCCTTGGCCGAAGATCCTGCAGGTGCCGGTCGACCCGACCACGAAAACCTTCTTCAAGCCGGAATTCTTCAAGGCAATCGCGAAGGGCAAGGCGCCGTTCGACGACTACCTGGTGAAGTTCGGCCAGTCATTCCCGATGTGGGATGAACTGGCCGCCGCGGTCTGGCTCGATCCCTCGATCATCACCAAGAGCAGCACCGTGCTCGAGGACGTCGACACCAGCTTCAGCGCCAGTTACGGCAACACGCTGAGCTGGGCCATCGGCAGCGGCCCAAGCCTCGGCGAGCGCCCGGTGCAGGCGGTGCTAGATATCGATCTATCTAAGTTCGAGCAGATGACGATTGACCTGCTGAGCAGGGCGACGCCGAAGCGATAAGCGAGCGGCGAATCGGAACGATACGGCCTGGGGAGAATGGGTAAGCTGTCACCGTAATTTGCCTGGGGAGAATGGGTAAGCTGTCACCGTAATTTGCGTAATTTGTCACCGTAATTTTGCGTAATTTTGCACCGTAATTTTGGCGGTTCAGGTACTGCTCGAACTCGGCCGCCGTGATGTCCTGGATGGTGTTCGGGCGCGGCTTCTTCGGGAACAGGCGGGGACGGGCAAACGGCGTCAGGACGATGGACATGGTGCGACAGGGTGGCGGCGGGGCTGCCAACCGTAGCGCAGGCTTGGCCATCGGGCACCAAGTCGAGGCCGTCAAGTCAGACGCCAGGCGCTCGAGGACTCGCCTCAGTGCTGGCCGGCGGGCGTGGTCACGACGATGCCATCGAGTGCCGGCGACAGCTTGATCTGGCAGCTCAGGCGCGAACCCGGGGTGCGCGGCTCGACGAATTCGAGCATGGCGTTTTCCATGTCCTCGGCGGGCGGCAGCTTGACCAGCCATTCCGGCGCGACCATCACATGGCAGGTGCCGCAAGCGCAGGAGCCGCCGCAGTCGGCGTCGATGCCCGGTACCCGATTGCTGACCGCGACGTCCATCAGCGACTGTCCGTCCACGGCGTCGAGCGCCCGCGAGGCACCCTGGGTATCGATGAAAGTGACCTTGATCATGTTGGTGATTCCTTCAGTTGCGCTCGCCAGGGCGGAACGCGCAGGTATGTTTGAGCGGCCGCCCGGCTGAAACGCAAGGCGCGCGCAGGCGCTCGCGTCAGCTCGATCAGCCGCCGTGAACGGGGATCGGCGTGCGGCGCTGGATCAGGCCGAGATGCGGACCATCAGCGATTCATAGCCCTTGACGAACGGCGATGGCACCCGCTTCGGCGCGCCGACCACCTTGATCTGCATCGGCTTCGGCCAGCGCTTGAACAGTTCCTCCCAGAGGATCCGCAACTGCTGCTCGGCAAGCCGGTTGCCGACACAGCGGTGAATGCCGAAACCGAAGGAAAGATGCTGGCGCACCCGTTCGCGATCGATGATGAAGCGGTTCGGCTGATCGATCGCTTCCTCGTCCCGATTGCCGGAGACGTACCACATGATCACCTTGTCGCCCTTGCGGATGTTCTTGCCGCCGAGCACGGCGTCCTCGGTCGCGGTGCGGCGCATGTGGGCCAGCGGGGTCTGCCAGCGGATCGCTTCCGAGATCATCGACGGGATCAGCGCCGGATCGGCCGCCAGCTTCGCGTACTGGTCGGCATTTTCATTGAGCGCCAGCACCGAGCCGGTCATCGAATTGCGAGTGGTGTCGTTGCCGCCGACGATCAGCAGTATGACGTTGCCCAGGAACTCCTCGGGCGACATGTTCCGGGTCCGGTCGTCGTGGGCCAGCATCGAGATCAGGTCGTTGCCGGGCTCTGAATTCAGCCGCTCGTTCCACAGGCGGGTCATGTACTGGGCACATTCCATCAGGATGCCGAAGCGCTGTTCTTCGCTGTCGATCATCCCCTGGCCGACCACCGCCGTCGCCGCGTCCGACCAGTAGGAGAGCTGGGCACGGTCCTGCCACGGGAAATCGAACAAGGTCGCCAGCATCTGGGTGGTCAGGTTGATCGACACCCGCGACACCCAGTCGAAATCCTCGTTGACTGGCAGGGCATCGAGGGCCGCCGCGGGGCGCTCGCGGATCACCGCTTCGAGGCGCGCCAGATTTTCCGGCGCCACCACCGGGCTGACCACCTTGCGCTGCTCGTCATGCCGGGGTGGATCCATGGCGATGAACATCGGCAGGCTGGCTGCGGCGTTGGAATCGAAGATGGTGATGCCGCCGGAGCGGGAATCCGAGGAATAGATCTCCGGATGGGTCTCCACCTGCATGATGTCCTTGAACTTGGTCACCGACCAATAGGCGCCAAAGGCACTTTTCGCGCAGTAGTGGACCGGGTCTTCCCGACGCAGGCGCTCGAAGTAGTCGAGCATCGTGAAATCCGCGAACAAGGCCGGGTTGCTGGGATCGAGATCGGCCAGCGGCGTGGCATAGGCCAGGCTCGACGGAGTGGTAGGGGTGGCAACGGCGGCTTGAGTCATCGGGTCTCTCCTCGGGCGTGAATGCAGGCTGTCGGATCAGATCCTGATGTCGACAGCTGCTTCTCTAATTGTGTCCGAGGACTATCCCGAATTCCGCGCCCGCGGTCCCCTAACCTTGGTAAGGACTTGGGGCCAGACCGCTCAGCTCCGGAGCAGCCCGAGCGCCTTGGCCTCGCGCAAGGCCGCGGTGCGACTGCTGACGCCGAGCTTCCCGTACAGGTTGTGCAGATGCCATTTCACCGTGCCCTCGACGAGAAAGCAGCGCGCGGCGATCTCGGCATTGCTGAGCCCTTGGTGGATCAGCTGGAGCAGCTGCAATTCACGCTTGCTCAGTGCATCGAGCAGGGCCGGCCGGTTCGGCGGTATCACCATTTCGACCCGGTTCATCCGCGTCAGGATGGCCTCGGCCAGCAGGCTCGCCGGGTCGCCGGGCCGGCCGCGGTTGCCGCTTTCCAGCCAGCGCCGCAGCAGCACCAGCAGTTCGGCACCCTCGTCGATGAACACTCTGACATAGCCTTCGGCAGCGGCGATTTCCAGCGCTTCGCGCAGCGCCGTTGCCGCTGCCGCGTGATGGGCCGCAAGCGACTCGGCGAGCGCCGTCAGGATCAGCAGTTCGCAGCGCTTGTACTGATTGCGGGCAGTCCGTACCCGCGCCAGCTGCGGCGCGACGATGCGCAGCGCCTGGTCGGCATCGCCGTCGGCCAGCGCGATGCGGGCAAACAGCCGCCCGGCGCGGTCCTGGGTCAGCCGCTCCCCGGAACTGTGGTCGAGCCGGATATCGGCACGCTGGGCCGTTTCCCGGGCCTGCCCGGATGCACCGTTGCGCACCAGGATCAGCGCCCGCTCCGCGCAGAGGCTGATCGACAGGCGTCGGAACTCGCGTTGCTGGCCACTGCGCTCCGCTTCCGACAGCAGATCGAGCGCCGCTCCCAGATCGCCCTCGGCGGCGCGCAGCCGGGCCGCCGCCGCGTAGCCCAGCACCACCGAATCGACGATGCCCTGTTCGGCCAGCAGCGGCAGCGCTTCATCGAGCAGGTCGCGCACTTTCGACAGCTCGTCGCGCTCGTAGCGGATGTAGGCCTCGGTGGCCCGCAGCATCGCGTGCATGCCGTCCAACCCGCCGTTGCGGCACAGCTGCACGCCGCTCTGGATTTCCACCAGCGCATCGCGGTGCTGGCCGGATTTGACCAGCGCCAGCGCACCGACCAGATGCGCCCAGACCGCACCGTAGCTGGACTGGACCCGGTGGAAGCTCAGATGGGCATCGCGCAGCGCCGCCTGCGCTTCGGAAATGCGGCCCTGCGATTTCAGGTTGAAGGCGAACACGGTCCAGGCCGCACCTGCCTGGAACGAGCGCTGCTCCGGATTCAGCGACAGCCAGATCGACGCCAGATCGCCACCGGCATGCAGGTCGTCGCGCAGCGCGGCGATCACCGCCCGCTGCAGCGTGGCTTCGCTGGCGGCGATCGAATCCCGGCTGATGCTGGCGATCGGCGCGATGCGGTCCTGCGCCTCCTCGAAACGACGCTGGAAGATCAGGGCCCAGCAGGCCATCGAATCGAGCAGCGGATCGCGATGCCCGGCCACCGAGCGCCACAGCGCTTCGAGATCGAGCAGGGTCTGATGCTGGCCCTGCTGGAAGATCAGCTCGTGGCCGAGTTCGAGCAGCCAGTCGCGCACCATCGCCGTGTCATGGCCCTCGGTCTCCAGCAGCATCCTCACGGCGAGGATGCTCATGCCCTGGCGCCGGTACCAGGCGGCGGCGGCCAGCAGGATCTCGCCCTTCGAACGGCAGCGCTCCGAGGCGAGCAGGCGCAGGCTCGATTCCCGCACCAGGGGATTGAGCTGGAACGAGGGCTCGGTGCCCGGCTCGTGACGAACGACGCCGAGATCGACCAAGGTGCCGAGCACGGTGGCGGTCTGGTCACTGGACTCGTGCACTGCCAGCAACAGACGCATGGTGCCGCGCCCGAGGCAGGCCATGGTCCACATCAGCTCACGCCCGGCGGCATCGAGTCGCGACAGGAAACGGTCGTACAGGTATTCGTGCAGCGGACCCAGCGGACCCAGCGGACCCAGCGTGTTGACCGCTTCCGGCAGCGGCTGTCGGTCGTTGATCAGCAGCAGCGCCAGTTGCACCAGTGCCGGCCAGCCTTGGGTGGCGGTATGCAGCCAGTCCAACTGCGCCGCCGACAGCGTCTTGCCGCGCAGCACCGCCAGCTGCTCGATCTCCTCGCGCGAGAACGCCAGCATCGCCGCATTGATCCAGTGCAGCTTGCCGGCCACGCCCAGCGCCGCCAGCCCCGCTTCCAGCGCCACCGGATTCATGACGATGAAGATGCGCAAGCGCGGATTGGCGGCTGCCAGCAGGCGCTGCAGATAGCTGCGGCTGCGGCTGCCGTCGAGGTGATGAACATTGTCGAGGACCAGCGCGATCGGCTGCGCGTCATCGGCCAGCAGGGCCGACACCTGGGCAAAGCGGACCGCGAGGCTGGCATCGTCATCGAGCAGCTTGCCCGACCAGTCCGGCGCCTGGCCGGTGCCGGACTGGATCAGCGCATCGAGGAACACCGCCGGGTCGCGCGCGCTGGCATCGAGCGCGGTCCAGAGACGGTGACTGCCCGGTGCCGCCGCGGCCAGCCAGGACGTCGCGAGCGCCGACTTGCCATAACCCGAGGGCGCCTCGGCAACGATGATCGGATGCTGGCGACAAGCCGCCAACAGGCGCTCGCGCGGCATCAGCAAGGGCATCGGCTGGCCAGGCTCGTCCGGCGCTGGCCCGGT
>JAUXYM010000089.1 GCA_030694365.1 Nevskia sp.
GCGTATAGCGGCTCGCCGTCCTCGCGCGGTGCATCGACTTGCCGCACCGTGCTGGCATACGCCCGATCCCCCCGCACGATCTGCTCATCCCCGTGCAAAAGCTGATCGCAGACCTTGGCGTCGCCCAGCGTGGCGGTGGACCCCACTACGGTATGCACCAGCCCGGAGTCTGCATCGGCACCGATGTGCGCCTTCATCCCGAAGTACCACGGTTGGCCCTTCTTGGTCTGGCTCATTTCCGGATCGCGCTTGCGCTCACGGTTCTTGGTCGAGGGAGCCGCCGCCAGCAATGTGGCCTCTACGATCGTGCCCGAGCGCAGCAATAGCCCTTGCTCGGCTAGCAGCGCAGTCACTTCATTGAACAGGCTGCGCGCCAGGTCATGCTTCTCCAGCAGACGCCGGAATCGAAGGATCGTGGTTTCATCGGCCAGACGCGATTCGCCCGCATCCAGCCCGGCAAAGCGGCGCAGCACGGGGATGTCATGCAAGGCTTCTTCCATCGCCGGATCGGAATACCCGAACCATTGCTGCATCAGGTGTATCCGCAGCATCACCAACAGCGGATACGGCTGGGTGCCCTTCCCAGCCACCGGGTAGTGCGGCGCAATCCGGGCGACCAGCCGATCCCACGGAACCACCTGCTCCATCTCAGCCAGAAACACTTGCTTGCGCGTGACCTTGCGGCTCCGCCCGTACCCGCTCTCCGCCAGACTGATCTGTTGCATCGCCGTCCTCCGTCGCCTGCTTTCTAGTAGCTAGACCTGTGCAGAGTTTCCTTAAGGTTAGAATGAGCTTCCCCTGCTTTCCCGGACACATCCGATGTGTGTTTGAAGATGTGTTTTGAGGTGATCGATGGCCAGAAGAGTACACAGCGCCGAGTTCAAGCTGGAGGCGGTTCGATTGGCGAAGAGCGGGGTGCCGAAGGCGCAGATTGCTCGGGATTTGGAGATTGGTCCGAACCTGCTGCGGATCTGGCTTGAGAAGCACGAGGCGGATGCCGACGAAGCGTTTCCGGGGCGTGGGCAGATGAAGCCGATCGATGCCGAGAACGCGCGACTTCGACGCGAGTTGAAGCGGGTGACGGCAGAGCGCGACATCATAAAAAAAGCGCTGGGCTACTTCGCCAAGGATGTCTCGTGAAGTACGCCTTTATTGCGCAGCATCGCAGCGTCTGGCCGGTTCGATGGATGAGCCAGGCGCTGAGCGTTTCAACCAGCGGGTTCTACGAGTGGGCTGCGCGGCCGGAGAGCGATCAGGCAGCCGCCAACCGCCGAGCGCTGGCGTGCATTCGGGAGAGCTTTGCCGACAGCGATCGCACGTACGGCAGCCCACGCGTGTGGCGCGATCTGCGGGACGCAGGCGTGCTTTGCAGTGAAAATCGAACCGCGAGGTTGATGCGCAAAGCCGGGCTGATCGCTCGGCCCAAGCGTCGACGGCCGCCTTTCGATGTCGGCGACCGCGCCATGATCGCGGCCAATGTCCTGGACCGGCAATTCGATGCCGATGCCCCCAACCGGAAGTGGGCAGCCGACTTCACCTACCTCTGGACCGGCGAAGGCTGGCTGTATATCGCGGTCGTGCTCGATCTGTATTCGCGCCGAGTCGTCGGTTGGTCGATGCAGCAGCAGATGACCTCACAGCTGGTCACCGATGCGCTGCTGATGGCAGTGTGGCGGCGTCGCCCGAAGAAGGCGGCCTTGCTGCATCACTCGGACCAGGGCAGCCAGTACACGAGCGAGGCCTTCCAGCGACTGCTGACCGACAACGGCATCCAGTGCAGCATGAGCCGATCGGGCAACTGCTGGGACAACGTAGCCATGGAGAGCTTCTTCTCCACGCTCAAGACCGAACGCTTGAGCCGGAAGCACTACCGAACCAGAGACGAAGCGCGAGCTGACACGTTCGACTACATCGAACGCTTCTACAATCCAAAGAGTCGGCATTCAACGCTGGGCTATGTCAGCCCCGCCAACTTCGAGAAACATGCTGCTTAGCCGTTAACTGCGTGTCCGGGAAAGCAGGGGAAGCTCACAATACGATATTCTCAATAAAGCTCAATAATTATTTGATAAATAAAAGAATTTCTTTATTAGCCAAGTGATTTAAGTAGCGTTAGATGGGTGGCGCGGTAATTGCCTGGCGGGTCGGGCTTTCGGCTGGCGACAAATTGGGATGCAGGTTGGTGAGCCTTGCGCTTGGCCAGTCGTAAAAAAAAGCGGGGGCTTCATGTGATTCCGGTCACAAATCTCCCCGTAGGTTCGCAGTCATGCAATATTGCTCAAGGCAGATTAGTCGAGGCGAGACGCCGAATGTCCGCTGCTACCTGGCGGTTTTTCGTGACAAGCCCTGATGGATCGCCGAAATGTGTACTTGCCGAACTGGATTGTCGAGCGCATCCCTGCGCTCGTCCCACCTGCGCGGGAATGACGAGGGGTTTGTCGGGATTTGAAGGAAAAACGCTCTAGGGCTATTACCGGGCTTTGACAATGCTTCCTGAATTTTGAGCTTCTTGATTAGAAATGAATTTCGGCCAAAGCTTTTACGCAGGTTTTCTCTCTATGGAGAGAGCCTTGGGGGGGCAGTTCGACCAAGGAATCTTCAGTCTGAAGGTGCCTCATCCCAGCCATTTTCCCGTTTGGGACAGCGTTTTTTTATCGGCTAAGTTTGATTGCGAATCAGGAATGTAAATGACTAATTTTCTTTGGGCACCAAGTGTCGACGGACGTTGCCAACGTGTTTGAAGTTCAACCCGACCGCAAGCAGTTTCTAAGTGTCCCGCCCTCCGTTTCTGCAACGGTGGCTGCGGTGATGGAGCCTGTTATCGCCGTGCTTTGCTTCGCTTTGATGCACGAGCTGTACGGTCGACCGTTTGATGCTGCTAGTACCATTGCCATTATTCTGACGCTCGTTCTGATGTTTCCTGGCATCAGTTATTTCGGACGATCGGGAGTTGGCGTCATCATCGACATCGTTGCTTCTTGGGGCGGGGTGGTTCTGGTCCTGATCGCAATTGCGCTCGCAACGCGTAGCCTGCATCGTTTCGATCACGGACTACTTCGTGGGTGGTTTATTGTGACGCCCTGTCTTCAATGGCTGGCAGTAACCATCGGTACAAAAGTGCTTTTGAATCATTTGGATCAACCTGGAGCGCGGCGGCGCGCTGTTATTGTTGGGGCCAATGCGGTTGGGGTTCGGTTGGCACAGGCTTTGAAATCAAAAAGAACCCGAGGGCACGAATTTGTAGGGTATTTTGATGATCGCGGAGCGGAACGTATTGGTTTGGCTTCCGTCGAGCAGGTGAGCGGCACGCTAGCTGAGTTGCCGAGGTTCATCGACGAGAATGACGTCAAAGACGTCTATATAACCTTGCCGTTAAGTTCCCAGCCGCGCATTACCGAACTTATGGAAATGCTCCAGAATACGACGGCTTCTTTGCATTTCGTGCCAGATGTTTTTGGCGTTTCCATCATTCAGGGGCGACTCGAAGATGTGGGGGGAATTCCTGTTGTGAGTCTGGCAGTGACGCCTTTTACTGGAGTTAATTGGCTCCTGAAGCGGGGTAGTGATATTTTTCTTTCTGGTTGTATTCTTGTTCTTGTTTTTCCAGTTTTGCTGATGATCTCTATTGGGGTCAAAATGAGTTCGCCGGGGCCTGTGATCTTCCGGCAAAAGCGGACTGGGCTCGATGGGCAGATCATCGAGGTTTACAAATTTCGTTCCATGACCGTGCAAGATAACGGCGCATTCGTCATGCAGGCCACGCGGAATGATTCCAGAGTTACGAAATTTGGCGCTTTTCTCAGGAAGACATCGTTAGACGAGTTGCCTCAGCTTTTTAACGTTCTTCAAGGGCAGATGAGTGTTGTCGGCCCTCGCCCCCATGCAGTTGCGCACAATACTCAGTACCGAGAATTGGTCCGTGCGTACATGGCACGTCACAGGGTCAAGCCGGGGATTACCGGATGGGCTCAAGTGAATGGTTTCCGAGGAGAAACGGATACGCTGGACAAGATGAAGATGCGGGTCGAATATGATTTGGAGTATCTGCGCAATTGGTCCCTTCGTTTGGATATATTGATTATTTTTCGAACTGTAAGGCTGGTATTTTTCGATCGGAGTGCATATTGATGCTGATGCGGCAGATTTCAGAATTTAATCATGGCGCATCAGCTTTTTTCTCGGGATTCGCCTTTTTGATTTTCGGTGTCTTTCCGGCTCGCGCGGATGGCCCCCTGGCTTTGGAAGTTTCACAACAGGGTGCATATGAAAGCAATGTTCTTCGTGCCGGAGAAGGGCGAGAGAGGAGCTCTCCAGTATCCACGTCTGGTCTTGACGTCAAATTTGATCAGAACTGGGGGCGTCAGCATCTTCAGGGGGGCGCTGGATGGGCGCACCAAGAGTTTTTCAATCAGGACTTTTTGACAAATGATCCGTATGGGTTAAATGCAGAATTGGACTGGAGCGCTGCGAATCTTTTAGAGGGAGAGTTGGGCGGAGATCATCGTCGGCAGCTCTTTGTTTATAGCCAGGTGGGGGATAATTCCGACCGGAATATTGAGGAATTAAGCCGAGCCTGGTTTCGTGTTCGTAAAGGGGTCGTCACCAAACTGACGCTTGAGGGTGGCGTAAATGCTTTCGATCGACGCTTTTCTTCGGATAGCACCGGGGGAGCTCAACGATACATTGCCGGTCAGGGGGGCTTTCGCTATCAATCTAGCCCTGACCTTTCGGGGCGAACTACATTCAGGTACACCCGCGGAGTCTTCCCCGAACGTACGGCGAACGGGGATGATTACATTCGTCGGGATGTCGAGGTGGGTGTCGATTGGAAGCCAAGTGGAGCGAGCTCCCTGGAGGCACACCTGTCTGCCGGACGGGAAAGTCACAGTTTGACAGCAGTCCAGTCTGTGGACGTATGGGCGGCTGGTTTGAGTTGGCGGTGGCAGGCTTTGGGGAAATTGGGTTTATCGCTTTCTCTGAATCGTGATAGTGACACCGGAAGTAGTACAACTTTTATCGTCAGCGATGGGGCGCAAGTGGATTTGGGTAATGTTGGTAATACGCGAACGAGCACTTCAGCTAGTGCTGGCGTGGCGTGGGCAGCTACCAGCAAGATCAAATTTAGCTTGCGTGGACGCGTGACGCGGCGAGCGTTGGATAGCCGGCGCAGTGGAACGGACGGAGTTAACGGAGGCGATCTTCAGCGGGGTGTTGACATTGGGGTTCTGTACAGGCCGCTTCGCTCGCTCGATCTTTCTTGCAGTGTGGCACTTGAAAGGCGATCGATATTGGGTAATGTCGGCAACCTGAGTTTTGCGTATGACTCGAAATCTGCTCAGTGTGGCGTGGCGCTGTGGGTGGCCCGAAAGTGATGCTCCGCTTCGGAGTTCAGCTGCCGGGCTGATCGGCTTCTTCGCTAGGCTCCTTCTCGCCTGGTTCGCATTCGGAGTTGCGGCGGGCTTTTGATGGCCCGATTTTTGCTAGATAAATTGCGGAGTCCTTAATATTGTCTTGACTTCGTTCCGGTGGAACGCTTGTTCAGTGAAGCACTAAGCTATTGATTGGTAAACTTTATTTATCCTCTGCGCCGCAAGAATTACGCACTAGGGTTCAGTGTCAAGGGCTTGCTAGATTGGATAATATGTGTAACTGCTAGCAGCGATTGTCGAGCTGCTTGCTGGCTTGGGTGCTGTGCGGTTGGCACGTGTGGGGCGTGGTTGTAGTGGGGGACGGACAGTCATGGGGTAGGCCGCTGTTGCGGGGCCTGGAAGGTTTTCGTTTTAGGGGAGTATTGGAATGAAGCTGTCTATCCGAATGTTTTTAGCCGGCGTTCTTGTCGCCGGATATTTTTTTTTGAACCTTGCAGGCGCTGATGTGAGCCCTGAAATGGCGGCCGTCGAGACTGCCGGCGATGTATGGTCCACGGCTACAGCCGGTGTATTGGCGCTGCTGGTTTTGGCGACAAGACTGAGAGCTCGCTAGAGGGCGAATGCGTCCTAGCGAGCAGCTTTGCAGCGAGTAGCCGGGGGCAACCCGGGCGGCTTGGGCGGGGGAGCGCTGATTGCATCTGGGCGACCTGCTGGTCTCCTTCCCCGCAGGCGGGGGAAGGTCGGGATGGGGCGGTTGGCTGGTAGAGTTTGAAAAGCGCTACGCGTAAAGCGGCAACTGACTGTCTACAGGACGTTGGCCGGTCCAGGTTCTGGTGATGGGTCTTGTCACGGCTCGCTCACGCGCATTGATGGTAACGCCGTTCCAAAAACGTGATTGCAGCGTCAGGGCGCTGGTTTGAGCGGCTCCGAAACCAGCCGGGCCAGCAGCGCCTGCAGCAATGGCGCACGCGCAGCCGGGTCTTCCAATTCCTTGGCGGTGATGTTCAGCCGCTTCTGGCCTTCAAGCTTGTAGACCTTCGGCTGGCTCTGGATCAGCTTGATCAGCTTGATCGGCTCGATCGCCGGTTGCAGGCCGAAATCGAGCATCGCGGTCTTGGCACCGGCACGGATCTTCACGAAGCCGGCCGCTTCGCCGAGCTGGCGCAGGCGGGCGGCATCGCAGAGGCGTTCGGCTTGCGGGGGCAGCAGGCCGAAGCGATCGATCAGTTCGACCTTCAGCTCATCAAGCTCGTCTTCGCTCTTGGTCTCGGCGATGCGCTTGTAGAGCACCAGGCGGGTGTGGACGTCGGGCACGTAATCGTCCGGAATCAGCGCCGACGAACCCAGATCGACCTCGCAAGGCGCCTGACCGAACGGCGCATCGGCAATCTTGCCATGGCGCAGCGCGCGTACCGCGTTGGCGAGCAGCTCCGCGTACATCGTGAAGCCGACCTCTTCGATCTGGCCGCTCTGGTTTTCGCCGAGCAGTTCGCCGGCGCCACGGATTTCCAGATCCTGGGTCGCCAGCGCGAAGCCGGAGCCCAGTTCACCGAGTTCCTCGATCGCCTGCAGGCGCTTGTTGGCGTCATCGCTCAAGGAGCGTCGCGACGGCACCAGCAGATAGGCATAGGCGCGGTGATGGCTGCGGCCGACCCGGCCACGCAACTGATGCAACTGGGCGAGGCCGAGATGATCGGCGCGGTCGATCAGGATGGTGTTCGCGGTCGGCACGTCGATGCCGGATTCGATGATCGTCGTGCAGACCAGGATGTTGAAGCGCGCGTGATAGAAATCGAGCATCACCTGCTCGAGTTCGCTAGCCCGCATCTGGCCGTGCGCGACTCTGACCTTGCCTTCCGGCACCAGGGTCTGGATCTCGGCGGCGAAGCGCTCGATGTCCTTGACCTCGTTGTGCAGGAAATACACCTGGCCGCCGCGGCGCAGTTCGCGCAGGCAGGCTTCGTAGACGAGCGCGGAATCCCACTCGGAAACGAAGGTGCGGATCGCCAGACGTGACGGCGGTGGCGTCGCGATGATCGACAGATCGCGCAGCCCGGCCATGCTCATGTTCAGGGTGCGCGGGATCGGCGTTGCAGTCAGCGTCAACAGATGCACTTCGGCGCGCAGGTTCTTCAGCCGCTCTTTGTGGCGGACGCCGAAACGGTGTTCCTCATCGACGATCACCAGGCCGAGATCGGCGAAGCGCACATCGTCCTGGATCAAACGATGGGTGCCGATGACGATGTCGACCTGGCCGGTCGCCAGATCATCGAGCAGGGCTTTCTGTTCCTTGGCCGTGCGTAGCCGCGACAGGCCGGCGATGCGGATCGATGGCGTCCCGGCCGGCTCGCCGATCGCTTCGCAGTACTGCGCGAAACGATCGCGGAAGTTCTTTTCGTGCTGCTGTACCAGCAGGGTCGTCGGTGCCAGCACGCAGACCTGTTTGCCGTTGACCGCCGCCGCAAACGCCGCGCGCAATGCGACCTCGGTCTTGCCGAAGCCGACGTCGCCGCAGACCACGCGGTCCATCGGCTTAGGTACCGCCATGTCGGCGAGCACGGCGTCGATCGCCTTCTGCTGATCCGGCGTGGTGATGAAGCGGAAGCCCTCGTTAAAGCGGGCATAGGCCTCGACATCGACCGGCAGCGCCATGCCTTCGCGCGCAGCACGGCGGGCCTGGATCTGCAGCAGTTCGGCGGCGACATCGGCCGCCCGTTCCTTGGCCTTGGCGCGGGCTTTCGACCAGCGATCTGAACCGAGGCTGTGCAGCGGCGCGGCCTGTTCTTCGGCGCCGGTATAGCGGTGGATCTGGTTGAGGCTGGCGACCGGCACATAGAGCTTGTCGGCGTCGGCGTATTCGAGCACCAGGTACTCGGCTTCGATGCCGCCGGCATCGAGCCGCAGCAGGCCGCGGTAGCGACCAACGCCGTGCTCGACGTGGACCACCGGCGCGCCGAGCTTCAGATCGTTGAGATCGCGAAGAATGGTTTCCGGATCGCGTACCTTGCCGCGCTTGCGCAATGAGACCGGCGCGCGCGAGCCGAACACCTGCGCCTCGGCAATGATCGCGACCTTGGCAGTCGGCAGATTCAGGCCGTCCTGCAGCGGTCCGAGCAGGATGCCGTAGCGGTTCGCGTCGCCAGCAAATGTCGCCCAGCGATCGTACTGACGCGGCAGGATCCCGAGCGGCTTCAGCCAGCCGAGCAGCGCTTCGCGGCGGCCGGCGGATTCGGCGATGAACAGCACGCGGCTGGTCGTCGCCTTGAGGAAGGCCTTGAGTTCATCGGCGGTGCCGGCGATCGGGGCGCAGGCGAAGTCGGCGGCGTCCAGAAGCCCTCCCCCGCGAGCGGGGGAGGGTTGGGTGGGGGCGGTTGAAGCGAGCGCTTCCGCTTCCGGAAAAACGCCCCCATCCGGGCCTTCCCCCGCCCGCGGGGGAAGGGGAGAAGCGATTCCGACTTGCGGGTAGTAACCCAGCTCTTCCAGCGCCGTCGCAGGCGTAACGAACAGATCGGCCGGCCGCATCAGCGGCCGTTCCAGATTTCCCGAATAGCGCTCGAAGCGCTCTTCGATCTGCTTCCATTCGCTGGCAAGTGCGGCGTCCAGATCATCGGTGGCGATGATCAGCGCGTGTACCGGCAGGTAGTCGTAGAGGGTCGCGGCGGCAGCCGTATCCGGCGAGAAGAACAGCGGCAGATAGGCTTCGACGCCGCCCGGCATCAGGTTCTTGCTGACTTCCGAGTAGATGCGCGACCGCGCCGGATCGCCCGGAAAATACTCGCGGTAGCGACGCCGGAAGGTTTTGATGCCGGCCTTGTCGGTCGGGAATTCGCGGGCCGGCAGCAGGCGGATTTCGCCGACCTTTTCGGTCGAGCGCTGGGTGTCCGGATCGAAGACGCGGATCGACTCGACTTCGTCGTCGAACAGGTCGAGGCGGTAGGCGTCCGAAGCGCCCATCGGGAAGACGTCGATCAAGGCGCCACGCACCGCGAATTCGCCCTGGGTCTGCACCTCGGACACGCTCTGATAACCGGCGGCGATCAGGCGTTCGCGGAAGGCGTGCGGCGGCAGCTTGTCGCCGGCCTTGAGCAGCAACGCGCGGCCATCCAGCCAGCTGCGCGGCGGCAGTCTTTCCAGCAGGGTGCCGGCGGTGATGATCAGCACGCCGCGTGTCTGCGACGGCAGGCGATACAGCGCGGCCAGGCGATCCGAGAGGATTTCCTGATGGGGCGAGAATGGGTCGTACGGCAGCGTCTCGGCGTCCGGGAAGTGCATCACCGGCAAAGCCGCGTTGGCGAAGAAGCGCAATTCCTCTTCGAGCTTGTAGGCGTGCTGCTCGCCAGCGGTGACCGCGATCACCAGGCCGTCATGACGGGCGGCGGCTTCGGCAATCGCCAGCGCTGCCGAGGCACCGGGCAGGCCAGCCCAGTGCAGACGTGCGCCAGCCTCCGCAGGCAACGGCGGGGATAGCAGGATCGGCAGGGACGGCGGGGTACTCAAGGCGGCGGATTATGGCCGCGTGGGGGCGGTCTGTCAGCCTTGTCGGTGAACGCTGCCGTCCGGCGCGAAGCCGGGCGGCAGCAATGCCGGACTCAGGCTTCTTCGGGAACCCGCATCATCGCCGCCATCTTGGCGTGATCGATCGAGAGCACATCGCCACCGTCGGCCTCATAGCGCCGCCAGGCGATCTGGATCGGGTCCTGCCGGGTTGGTCGCGATCGGATGACGGCGCGGGTGGTAGCTGGCCCGGAACACCGGCAAGGCGGCGATGAACAGACGGCCGAGCATTTCGCCGCAGAAGGCCAGCGTCTTCAGCGCCTTCCACGGTGAACGCAGCCAGCCTTCGTGCCGGGCCATGCGCGGATACAGGCATAGGATTTCCTGAGCGATATGCAGCGCGGCTTTCAGCAGCATCGCCTTGCGATACCACTCGTGACGGCCGTAGAGGTACTTCCAGACCTCGAAGGCGACGGCGCCGTGCTCGATCTCCTCGACCTGATGCCAGACCCAGACCGCTTTCATCGTCGGATCGGCATCGGCAAACCAACGATCGTGGTGGCGCAGGATGATCATGCCGGCGAGGAAGGTGAAGGTTTCGTAGCCGGCGGTGAAGCCAACTCTTTTCTTCAGCGTGTCTTGATCAGTGTGCTGCTTGAACCAGGCGATCGAGGCATCGTCGATCGCGACGATCTCCGGATAGCGGCTGCGCAGCGCATCGTTGAAAGCCAGCAGATTGCGCGCGTGATTGGCTTCCTGGCCGATGATCCGGGTGACCTGCAGGCGCAGACGTTCGTCGCTGATCTGCTCCCGGGCAATCCGCAGGGTGGCGACCAGATAGCGCTCGAAATGCGGCACGTGCATCGCCAGCGCATTCAGGAATACCGAGAACTCCGGCTTGGTCCGGCTCCAGACCACTTCGACGTGCTGGTCAGGGCCCAGTGGGAATCGCAAGGGCCTGACCGGAAAATCATCCATCGGATGTTTCGCCTGCTCTGCCATGACGCACCTCGTAGTGTTTTATTTGTCTCCTCGCGCTGGAGCCTAGGGCAAACTGCCGGACAAACCAACGCACGACAATAAAGGGGAGCAACACCATGGTCGAACGTACCTCCGCCGTCCTGATCAAGCACGGCCTGGCCGGGATGCTGATCGCGCTGATCGGCGGCTTCATGCTGACCTTCAAGATGCTCGGCGGCCTGTCGTTCTCGCCGATTCCGATCTTCATCGAATATGACTTGCCGGGCACCGTCGCTGGCTGGCGCGCCGTTCATCTCGGCATGCTGCTGAACGGCATCATGGCGATCGTGCTCGGCATGGTGGTGCGTCTGTTCTTGCTTCGTGACGGCCAGGCCAGCACCGTGCGCTGGGGTGTGCTGATCGCCCTGTGGGGCAATTTCTGCTTCTACCTGTTCAGCATGTTCGGCTACAACCACGGCCTGACCATGGGCAGCAACCGCCTCGGTGTAGGCAACTGGGCCGGTGCTGCCGCGTTTCTGCCGGCAGTGGTCGGCGCGGTGACCTTGATCGCCGTGGTCATCGTGCTGTTGCGTGCGCCCATGAAGCTCGATAAGTCTTCCTCGAACTGATACCGAAGCACGTCCGACGATGGCCAAGTCTTTGAACCCGGGCGCGGCCAAGCTGCGTTACGTCTGCAACGCCTGCGGGGCTGACGCGCCGAAGTGGCAGGGCCAGTGCGCGGACTGCGGCGAGTGGAACACTCTGGTCGAAACCACGACTTCGAAGCCGAAGGCCCGCGCCGGCAGTTTCTCGGTCGAACGCAGCGCCGTGCGCCGGCTCGACGAGATCAGCGGCGAAGACAGCGAACGGGTGCCGACCGGGCTTTCCGAACTCGATCGCGTGCTCGGCGGCGGCATGGTGCCGGGCGCGGTGATCCTGATCGGCGGCGAGCCCGGCATCGGCAAGTCGACCCTGCTGCTGCAGGCGCTGGCGGCGCTCGAAGGCCGGGTCAACACCCTGTACGTGACCGGCGAGGAATCGCTGACTCAGGTTTCCCTGCGCGCGCGACGGCTGGGCTTGCCAAGGCTCGACTTGCCGGTGCTCGCCGAAACCGGCCTGGAAACCATCCTCGACACCCTGACTCGCACCAGGCCCGGCTTCGTCGTCCTCGATTCGATCCAGACGCTGTACACCGATGCGCTGGACGCAGCCCCCGGTTCAGTGTCGCAACTGCGCGAATGCGCGGCCCAGCTGGTCCGTTATGCCAAGGCCAAGGCCTGCACCATCGTGCTGGTCGGCCATGTCACCAAGGAAGGCGCGATCGCCGGTCCGCGAGTGCTCGAGCACATGGTCGACACCGTGCTCTATTTCGAGCAGGACGTTGGCTCTAGGTATCGCATCGTTCGCGCGGTCAAGAACCGCTTCGGTGCGGTCAACGAGATGGGCGTGTTCGCGATGACCGATGTCGGCCTGAAGGAAGTCAGCAATCCTTCGGCGCTGTTCCTGTCGCGCCATGAACAGCCGGTGCCGGGCTCGGTGATCACCGTCACCCGGCAGGGTTCACGGCCCTTGCTGGTCGAAGTGCAGGCGCTGGTCGATGCGACCCAGGGCAGCAATCCTCGCCGAGTGGCGCTCGGGCTGGAAGGCAATCGTCTGGCGATGCTGCTGGCGGTGCTGCACCGCCATGCCGGCATTGCCCTGGGCGATCAGGACGTGTTCGCCAATGTCGTCGGCGGCATGCGCATCCAGGAAACCGCCGCCGACCTGCCGCTGCTGCTCGCCGCCTTGTCGAGCTTTCGCGGCAAGCCGGTGCCGAACGACACCGTGGTGTTCGGCGAAGTCGGTCTGGCTGGCGAAATCCGCCCGGTGCAGAACGGCGAGGAACGTCTGCTGGAAGCGGCCAAGCACGGCTTCAAGCGAGCGATCGTGCCGGAGGCGAACCGGCCACGTCGCGGCGCGAAGATCGAACTGGAAGTGATTCCGGTCGCTCGGCTGGACCAGGCACTGGGACAAGTCTGAGTCAGCCCTGCCGGCGCAGACGTTTGCAGTCGTTTGAAAAGCTTGTTGACCGCAACGATCAACATCCCTGGTCAGGACGCCGAACGAACTCGGCGAGATCGATTGCCATCGCTTCATGTCCCGGCTTTTGCCCGTCTCCGAGCCGGCTTGAGCACGACATCGAAGTTCGTGCAGGCGGCCGATCAGCGGCCTCATACGTCTCGATATAAAGGCGAGTGTTCATCGGGCGCGCCCGTCGAGGTGCCGCGACGACCACCGTATCCCGTAGTGCACTTGGACTCTTGAATCCGCCTGAGTCTGTAGTTTTTATATATCAGAATGGTAGGTTTTCCTGAGAATGTGAACGATGTCACAGACTGCAATTGGGTTGGCTGACAGCCTCATTCCGAGCAAAGCGTTTCGAGCCTTTGCTGGAAGCGGATTGGTGGCGCGTCGTTAGGTCACAGGGAGTCATATGGAGGTGTGCGCGGGACCGCTCTCCTCCACGACATGAACTTTGGAGTTATGAGCGCTCGTAGTTATTGAGGCGGCCCTCAAAATGTTGAACAAGCAAGCCGACGGTGGCAGGAAGTGACTCAGGGTTGTAGACCGCGCCGGCCGCCTCAATAACAAAAAACATATTGATTTTGTTATTGAGGCGGCCACGTGCCGACCTCGCCGGGAAGATCAGGTATCAAATTTCAGACGTATCGCCGTGTTCAATTATTTCGTGGCCGAATCAATAAGCCGCGACTCCTTTTCGGAGTGCTGAGGATGGGCAGGAAGCCAGTGTTTCCAACTTCGCGTTGCCAGGATGGCATGTCGATGCTGATCGGCCGTCGGTATCTCGTGGCGGTACCGGCGGTTTTCTGTGCACTCCTGGGATCGACGGTCGCGCTAGCGCAGTCGATCCCCAGCGTCAGCATCGACAACCTCAGCGTCGTCGAGGGCGACAGCGGCAATGCGATCGCGAAATTCACTTTCAAACTATCGGCGGCTTCAAAGAAGACGGTTTCGGTCGGCTTCGCGACTGCTAACGGCACGGCAACGGCCGGCAGCGACTACACAGCGCGAACTGGTACCACGACATTCTCACCGGGCCAGACCAGCCGAACGCAATCATTTACGGTTATCGGCGACAAGCGCTCCGAACCGAACGAGACATTCGTCGTCAATCTGAGCAAGCCGGTGGGCCTCAGCATTGCCAGAACGCAAGGTGTGGCAACGATCGTCAACGACGACCAAACGATTCCCAGCGTCAGCGTCGACGATGTCAGCGTGGTCGAAGGTAGCAGCAGTGCAGTCGCAAAATTCACCTTCAAACTCTCGGCACCGTCGACGCAATCCGTATCGGTCCGCTTCGCGACCGCCAACGGTACGGCGATGGCGGGCAGCGACTACACGGCGCGTAGCGGCTTGACGACGTTTGCACCTGGTGAAACCAGCCGAACGCAGTCGTTCACCGTTTCCGGGGACACGCTGCTTGAGCAGGACGAGACGTTCTTCGTCAATCTGAGCACGCCGGCGGGCCTGAGCATCGCCAAGGCGCGCGGTGTGGCGACAATTGTCAATGACGATGCGGGAGCGGATACCGCCCCGAACGCTTTCGGCTTCGCGGCGCTGACCAATGTTCCGATCGGCAGTGTGCAGACCAGCGAGGCGATCACGATCAGCGGCATCAATGCGCCGTCACCGATCTCGATCCTCGGTGGCAGCTACAGCCTGAATGGTCAGCCGTTCACCAATCTTGACGGCACGCTCGGAAATGGTGACAGCGTGCGTGTGCAGCAGACTGCATCGCCTTCATTTTCGACCAAGACGACTGCGCTGCTCACCATCGGTGGCGTTGCTGGCTCCTGGGATGTGACCACCCGCGAGATCGACGAGGCGCCGGATACCGCCCCTAACGCTTTCGGCTTCACGGCGCTGACCAATGTTCCGATCGGCAGTGTGCAGACCAGCGAGGCGATCACGATCAGCGGCATCAATGCGCCGTCACCGATCTCGATCCTCGGTGGCAGCTACAGCCTGAATGGTCAGCCGTTCACCAACCTTGACGGCACGCTCGGAAATGGGGACAGCGTGCTTGTGCAGCAGCTTGCATCGCCATCGTTTTCGACCAAGACGACTGCGCTGCTCACCATCGGTGGCGTTGCCGGCTCTTGGGATGTGACGACATACAAAATCGATGACAAGCCCGACCCCATTGTTTTCCAGGCCATGAAGAATGCCGCGCCCGGCAGCTTCGTGACCAGCAATACGATAACCGTCAGCGGCATCAATACGCCGGTAGCGCTCTCGGTGAGCGGCGGCACCTACAGCGTTGATGGAGGCCCTTGGGACTCTGCGCCCGGCAGAATCGACAACGGCGCGAAGGTCCGCGTCCAGGCTCGCGCCAGCAGTTCGTTTGGCAAGACAACAGATGCCAATCTCACCGTAGCCGGAGTGCAGACCACGTTCCGGGTCGGCACCGTTGCCTTGGACAAGACCAAGGATGTGCTGATCTTCAGCAGCGTGGCCGAGGTTGCTCAGGCTCAAACGGTGACCAGCACCCCCTTGCTCATCGAAGGTGTCTACCCGAACTCGCCAGTGTCCGTAGCTGGGGTCGGTGGGGCTTATAGCATCGACGGCAGGCCATTCACCATCGAGGATGGCCTGGTCAGCAACGGTTCGTCGGTCCGAATGCAATTGGTGATCAAAAGTCCGGCCAGCTCGGCTACGGCCGTCTTCTATGTTGGCGATAAAAGCGGCAGCTTTACTTTGGCTACTGGACCTGCCGATACCGAGCCGACCCCGTTCAGCTTCACGTCCAACAGCGGGTCCGAGATCGATATCGACCAGACCAGGAGCATTACCGTGCAGGGCATCAGTGCTGCCGCCCCGATCTCGATCGACGGCGGCACCTATCAGATCGGTTCTGGCCCGTTCACGGGTAAAGCCGGGGTAATCAACGAGGGGCAGATGGTGACGGTCAAGCTGAGAGCCGCGCACAGCTACTCTACGGCGACCGAGCTCAGGCTGACCATCGGTGGGATCAGCGCCACCTACCGCAACACAACCTCGCCGTTCCCGAAACCACGTATCAGTCTGGGGAACGGGGTTTATTCCAGCGCACGGTCGGTGAGCATCACGGTGCCGGACGGCTTGCCGCAGGGCACCGCGATTTACTACACCCTGGATCGCAGCAAGCCGAGCGTCGCCGGCATCCCCTATACCGGCTCCTTTACGGTGAGAGAGACCGGCAGTCTCCGTGCAGCCGTCGTGAGGACCGATGGCGCGATCGTCGGCCCGGTGGCGACTGGATACTTCCAGTTCTATGCAACCACTGAGGCTCTGCCGGTTTATGTGCCGGTCGGTACCGATCTGGGGCTATGGAAGATTGATCTGCCGATTGGCCGTTTCGGGCAGCTTTTCAGTGCCTCCCCACCGTTCGTCGCCGGCTTCTCCAGCCCGCCCTATTTTCAGCCAAACGCTGACGGGTCCATTGATTTCTCGGCGCCGGTGACCGGAATGACCACCGCCAACAGTGAGGATCCGCGTTCCGAACTTCGCCAGTTGAATGCCGATGGCACACAAGCCGCATGGCGCATCGGTGACGACCTCCGGACGCTGAGTTCATCGCTGACCGTGACCCAGGTTCCAAGTAGCGGAAAGGTGACGATCGGACAAATACACACCAACGATGGCTCCCCTCTGGTGCTACTCGATTGGCGTGGAGATCAGGGACAGCCGGGCAGCCTGGTTTTCGCAGTGCGCGCTCATCCCGATGATCCTTCCGGTGCATCGACGGTGCTGGCCAGTAACCTGCCGTGGGGAGTTCCGATCAGTTACCGCATCCACGTCTCGCGTGACGGCATTCTGAGTATCACTGGTGTTGGTCGTATGGCCGTGGTTCCAATCAGCGCCGCCTGGCGGACCAAAACCCAGTACTTCAAGGCCGGCACTTACGTGCACGATAATGAGGGCCTGGCTAGCGAGGGCGGCGCGGCCCAGTTTCATGGAATCAATCTGGTGCCCGAACTGGTGCCGTAATTCAGCACAGCGCAAGCTGACGGCGCTCGCTCACCAGGGGCCATTGAGCTGGTGAAACCGTCAACGCAGGCCAAATTCGATCGCCAGCCCGGCCAGCGCGCAGACGCCGATCAGCTTCGGCACGCTGAGACCGTAGCGCAGCAGCGCGATCAAGGAAGCCGCGCCGATCAGGGCTGCCGGCCATTCGAATGCACCGCCGAAGCCTGCCGGCCACAGCACATGGAAGGCGAAGAACAGCGCCAGATTGAGGATCACGCCGACCACGGCGGCGGTGATGCCGGTCAGCGGCGCGGTCAGGCGCAGGTTGTCGCGCGTCGCTTCGACCAGCGGCCCGCCGGCCAGAATGAACACGAACGACGGCAGGAAGGTGAACCAGGTCGCGACACAGGCGGCCAGCGTTGCTGAAGCAAGCAAATGGCCGGGGCCGAGCGCTGCGGCCAGCGCATCGGTCTGCCAGCCGCCGACGAAGCCGACGAAAGCGACGATCATGATCAGCGGGCCGGGCGTGGTTTCACCGAGCGCCAGGCCATCGATCATCTGGCCGGGCGACAGCCAGTGGAACTGGTTGACGGCAGATTCGTAGACATAGGGCAGCACCGCGTAAGCGCCGCCGAAAGTCAGCAGCGCAGCGCCGGAGAAGAAGGTCGCCATCCGGGTGATCGGATTGTCGATGCCGAGCGTGGCGACCAGCGCCAGCCAGACCGAGGTCCACAGCGCGAGGCCGATGACCAGCACCGTGATCAAGCCTGTCGTCCGGTACGCGGCGTGCGGTATTACGGCGTCGTCATCGATCAGGCAAGGCGCGCCGCTGCCCTTGATGCCGCCGTGGCCGCCGCCGGCCTTGAAGCGCTCCGGGGCGATACGGCCGCCGATCAAGCCGAGCAAGGCTGCACCGAGCACGATCAGCGGAAACGGCAGATGCAGCGCGAAGATCGCGACGAAGGCCGCGGCGGCGATCGCCCAGAGTGCGGCGTTGTGCAAGGCGCGCTTGCCGATCCGCCAGGCGGCGTGGACGACGATCGCGGTCACCGCCGGCTTGATGCCGTAGAGGATGCCGGCAACCACCGGCACCTGGCCAAAGGCGAGATAGGCCCAGGTCAGGCCGATCAGCAGCAGCAGCGACGGCAGCACGAACAAGGCACCGGCCGCGATGCCGCCGCGGGTGCCGTGCAGCAGCCAGCCGATGTAGGTCGCCAGCTGTTGCGCCTCCGGGCCGGGCAGCACCATGCAGTAGTTCAGCGCGTGCAGGAAACGGCGTTCGGAAATCCAGCGCCGGCGATCGACCAGTTCCTGATGCATCACCGCAATCTGTCCGGCCGGGCCGCCGAACGATACGAAGCCGAGCCACAGCCAGAAGCGCAGCGCCATTGGAAACGTCACCGGCGCAGGACGCGTCGGCACCGCAGGTTCAGCAGGGTTCACGATCACAGGCTCCCATCGGGCAGGGCCCGGAATGGAGCAGAACTTGGACGAGGATCGTCGGTACGCAGGGCGTCTGCGTGAGCCCCGGCGGGAAGTTTAGCGAAGCTCGGCGGCTTCAGGGCGCAACCACCACCGGCCGTACCCGCGCGCTCTTCACCGCGTTGGCGCGGATGTCGGTGATCTCGACCTGATAGCTGCCGATCACCAGCCGCGCGCCGGGGCGCGGCAGCTCCTGCATCTGCTCCATGACCAGGCCGTTGAGCGTCTTCGGCCCTCCGGTCGGCAGCTTCCAGTTCAGCGAGCGGTTGAGGCTGCGGATGGTCACCGAGCCGTGCACCAGCACGCTGCCATCGGCATCGAGATAAACGTTCTTGACCCGCGTTGCCGGGTCCGAGGTGAACTCGCCGACCACTTCTTCGAGGATGTCTTCGAGCGTCACCAGGCCCTGGATGTCGCCGTATTCGTCGACCACGAAACCGATGCGCCGCTTCTGGTCCTGGAAGTTCAGCAGCTGCTGATTCAGCGGCGTGCCTTCGGGGATGTAGTAGGGATCGCGGACCAAGGTCAGCAGGGTTTCGAGTGTCAGGTTGTCTTGCACGGTCAGGCGCAGCACCTTGCGCAGATGGACGATGCCCTTGAGGTCGTCGATCGAGCCATCGAACACCGGCAGCCGCGTGTGGCTGGAAGCGATGATCACTTCGCGGATCGTCTCCCAAGGCTCGGAGATGTCGATGCCGACGATCCCGTTGCGCGGAATCATGATGTCTTCGACGGTGGCCTTTTCCAGATCGAGGATCGACAGCAGCATGCGTTGATGGCGCTCGGGGATCATGGCACCGGCCTCGGCCACCACCGAGCGCAACTCCTCGCTCGACAGGCTGTGCGCGGCGGCATCTTCCGGGCTGACGCCGAACATCCGCAGCACGCCGTTCGACAGCACGTTGACCACGTAGACCACCGGATACACGACCCACTGCAGCGTCGTGTAGATGTACGCGGAGGGGATCGCCACCCGCTCCGGATGCAGCGCGCTGAGCGTCTTCGGGGCGATCTCGCCGAAGATCAGGATGAACACGGTCAAGATGCCGGTGGTCGCGGCGATCCAGGCGCTGCCGTACAACTCCAGGGTGATGATGGTGGCGATCGCGGTCGACGCCGAATGTACGGCGATGTTGCCGAGCAGGATCATGCCGATCAGGCGATCGGGCCGCTCCAGGAGCTTTTCAGCGAGCTTGGCACCGCGATGGCCGGACTTTGCCAGGTGGCGCAGGCGATAGCGGTTGAGCGCCATCAACGCCGTTTCCGATCCGGCGAAGAACGCCGACAGCAGAAGCAGGAAGACCAGCAGGACCAGCAATGCGACTAGCGTTTTATCGTCCAACTGAAAATCCTTGACCCCCCGGAACCTATTAAAGCGGATGGGCAGGGTGGCGTGTCAAGCCGGCGTCCGATTGCTGCGGCCGCAGCGCTCAGTACCAGCTGCGTCCGAGCACCTGTTCGAGGATCAGCTTGGAGCCGAAATAAGCCAGCACCAGCACGGCATAACCGGACAGCGCCCAGCGCACGGCGGTGCGGCCGCGCCAGCCATGACGCAGCCGGCCCCAGAGCAGCATGCCGAAGGTCAGCCAGGCGCAGAAGCTGAGCACGGTCTTGTGGACCAGATGCTGGGCGAACAGGTTGTTGACGAACAGCATGCCGCTGACCAGGGTCAGCGACAGCAGGAAGAAGCCGAAGAAGATCAGCTGGAACAGCAGGCGTTCCATGGTCTGCAGTGGCGGCAGCCGGCGCAGCAGCATGATGTTCGCCGGCTTGCGCAGCATGCGGTCGAGGCTCAGCGTGGCGATCGCCTGGATCGAGGCCAGGGTCAGCAGGCCGGCGCTGAGCAGCGAAAAAATGATGTGCAGGCCGATCTTCCAGTCCGCCAGCGGAATCGGATGGCCGTGATCGGTGAACAGCACCGGGGCCAGTGCCCAGAGCGCGGTGATCGGGTAATGGACTACGCCGAGTGCGTGCAAGGGCTCGCGGAAGCAGAACACCCAGAGCATCAGAGACGACAGGAAGCCGAGCATCGACAGCGACTCGGCGATACCGATCACCAAGTTCGAGCCGGCGATCACCTGTTGGCTCAGCGCGGCAGCATGGGCGAGCAGCGCCACGGTCAGCACCAGATGTTCGCCTTCGACCTTGATACGCAGTGCGCGCCAGCCGGCGACGGCGTACAGGATGGCGGCAATCAGGCTGAAAGTAAGAGACATGGATGCTCGTTGTCGGTTGCAGCGATAGTAACGTGCCGCAGGCGGCGTCGGCTCCGGGGCGTCGCCCGGGGAATAGCGTTGCCCGGCCGATCGCCAAAACGCCCGTGCTAAATTTGTGGCCTCCACTCACCGTTGGCAGCGATGCGAATCAGGATTCTCGGATGTAGCGGCGGCATCGGGCCGGGTCTGCGCACAACAACCCTGCTGATCGACGGCGCGCTGCTGATCGACGCCGGCACCGGCGTCGGCGATCTCGAGCCGGCCGAACTTGCGGCGATCAAGACCGTGCTGCTGACCCACGCCCATCTCGATCACATCTGCGGCCTGGCGTTCATGGCCGACAACCTGTTCGGCGAGATCGATCACCCGCTCAAGGTGCACGCGATCCCGGAAGCGCTGGCGGTGCTGCGCGAGCACATCTTCAACTGGAAGGTCTGGCCGGATTTCACCGCGCTGCCGGATGCCGAACACCCGCTGATCGTGCTGGAACCGCTGGTGCCGGCCACTGCACTGAAGCTTGGTTCCTTGTCGATCACGCCGTTCCAAGTGTCGCACACGGTGCCGGCGGTGGGTTTTGTCGTCGACGACGGCCGCGGCGTGTTCGCGTTCAGTGGCGATACCTTTGCCCATGACCGGATCTGGGAGTTCCTCAATGCCTTGCCGCGCCTCGATCATCTCATGATCGAAGTGGCGTTCCCGAATCACGAGGACGCGCTGGCGCAGCGGGCGCGGCATTTCACGCCGGGCCGTCTCGGCAGCGAACTGGGCAAGTTCAGGCATCGGCCGATGCTGCATCTGACCCACGCCAAGCCGGGTGCCGAAGCGCTGATCGCCGAGCAATGCACCGTGGCGCTGGCCGGCTGGCAATACCGGCACTTGCGGATCGGCGACGAGATCATCGTTTAGCGTCAAAAGCCGGGCTGGCGCGGAGAACGCAAAGGACGCGGAGAAAAGCAAAGCTTTTTCAAGCAGCGCTTTTGCCGTTCTCCGCGCTCTCCGCGTGAGATTGCTTTTCGCTGTTCTCTGCACGCTTTGCCCTCGCGGTGCACCGCTCGACTGCGTGAGATAAAGCCGTTGAAGCCGCGCGCTCCGGCATAATCGCCGCGTTCCAAAACGCCAAGATCCTGTCTGCCCATGTTCGAGAATCTGAGTTCCCGCCTGACCCGCACGCTCGACGCGCTGCGCGGCCAGGGTCGCCTGACCGAAGACCAGGTCAACACCGCTGCCCGCGAGCTGCGCATGGCGCTGCTCGAAGCCGACGTAGCACTCCCGGTAGTCCGCGAGTTCATCGACAAGGTCAAGGCGCGCGCGGTCGGCACCGAAGTCACCGAAAGCCTGACGCCGGGCCAGTCGATGCTGCGCGTCGTGCAACAGGAACTGACGGCGACGCTCGGCGGCACCGCCGAACCGCTGAACCTGCGCACCCAGCCGCCCGCCGTGATCCTGATGGCCGGCCTGCAGGGTTCGGGCAAGACCACGACTACCGGCAAGCTGGCGTTGCGGTTGCGCGAGGTCGACAAGAAGAAAGTCATCGTCGTGTCCTGCGACGTCTATCGCCCGGCGGCCATCGAGCAGTTGCGTGTCGTCGCCGGCCAGGTCGATGTCGAATGGTTCCCGTCGAAGCTCGGCGAATCGCCGGTCGAGATCGCCAAGGCGGCGCTGGCGCACGCCAAGCTGCAGTTCGCCGATGTGCTGATCGTCGACACCGCCGGCCGCCTCGGCATCGACGAGGAAATGATGCAGGAGGTCGCAGCCCTGCACGCCGCGCTGAACCCGGTCGAAACCCTGTTCGTCGTCGACTCGATGACCGGCCAGGACGCCGCCAACACCGCCAAGGCCTTCGCCGATCGCCTGCCGCTGACCGGCGTGATCCTGACCAAGACCGACGGTGACTCGCGCGGTGGCGCGGCACTGTCGGTACGCCATGTCACCGGCAAGCCGGTCAAGTTCATCGGCGTCGGCGAGAAGAGCGGCGCGCTCGAAGTGTTCCATCCGGATCGCATCGCCGCGCGCATTCTCGGCCAGGGCGACATGCTCGGCCTGATCGAGGAAGCCAGCCGCAAGGTCGATACCGAAGCGGCTGCCAAGCTGGCGTCCAAGCTCAAGAACAAGAAGAGCTTCGACCTCGAGGATTTCCGTCAGCAGATGGCGCAGATGGAACAGATGGGCGACATGGGCGCGATGCTCGAGAAGTTGCCCGGCGGGGCCAAGCTGCAGGCGCAGATGAAGAACGTGAAGCCGGAGAAGGAGATCAAGCGCGCGGTCGCGATTATCAATTCGATGACCAAGCAGGAGCGCCGCTTTCCGGATCTGATCAAGGCTTCGCGCAAGAAGCGCATCGCCACCGGCGCAGGGCTTGAAGTGCAGGAAGTGAACAAATTGCTGCGCCAGTTCGACCAGACCAAGGAGATGATGAAGAAGCTCCAGGGCGGCGGCATGGCCAAGATGATGCGGGCGCTGGCTGGTCGCATGCCGCCGGGGTTCGGGCCGCCAGGGCGCTGATTGCGGCTTCGTAGGGTGGGCAAGCTTCATCTGCCCACCGATTCGCGGCCGTTAGCAGACTGCGGCGCATGGTGGGCAGGTGAAGCCTGCCCACCCTACAGGCCCGGCATCTTCAGCAAGTCTGACGGTCGGTCGATGTCGAAGCCGGCCGCCGCCAGCGGCACCGCAATGACGCGCGCCGCATTCGCCTTGACGACGCCACGAGCGCCGTCGTCGCCGTCCAGCTTCTGCAGGGCCGACAGGCAATCGGCCGGGAACAGGCAGGGCGGGCCTCGGTTGTCGCCGAAGCCGGAGACCAGCAGACGGTCCGGCGATTGGCGATGCAGGTCGGCCAGGCGCAGCAGGTCTTTCGAGGTGACTTGCGGCAGATCGGCGAGCGTCAGCAGCACACTGGTCGGCGTGCCGACGCGGGCGACCAGGGCATCAACGCCCTGCGCGATCGAACGGCCGACGCCGCGCCACCATTCCGTGGCATCGACGATGGCCAGCTCCAGCCCGATCAGTTCCGCGCGCACCAGTTCGCCGTGGGCGCCGATCACGATCTGCACCGGCAGCCCGGTCTCCATCGCAGTCACCGCAGCGTGGCGAACCAGGGTGCAGCCATTCGGCAGTCGAGCCAGCTGCTTGGCACTGCCGTAGCGGGTCGCTGCGCCCGCAGCCATGACCATGATGACGGGCGAAGCATTCGGAGCGTTCATGCGTGGATCGGTCCAGTCGTTTGACTGAGCGACTCTGCCGCGCGACCACTGGTCACTGCAAGGATTTCGGCACTGATCGCCAACGCGATTTCTTCCGGCGTTTCCGAACCGAGGTCGAGCCCGGCCGGTGCGCGCAGTTGTTCGGCGGACAGGCCCGAGCCCGCGTACAGCCGCGCTGCCCGCTGGCGCGAGCCGAGCGAGCCGAGATAGGCGAGCGGCACGTCGCCGAGCGCGCGCAGATAGTCGATGTCGCGGCCGAGGTTGTGGGTCATCACCAAGGCGAAGCTGCGCGCATCGAAGTCCAGTTGCTCGGTGATCTGCTGTGGCGTTGCCGTGACGCGGCGGACGTTGTCTGGCAATAGGCCCGGCGGCGTGCGATCGTCGCGGTCATCGACCAAGGTCACCTGCCAGCCGAGCACGCTGGCGATCCGCGCAAGCGCCACGGCGCCTGCGTTGATGCCGACGATGAACAAGGCGTATGGCGGAATCAACGCTTCTAGCAGCACTTCATAAGCGTTGCCGCCGTGCGTGAAGCGCTCGACGCTCGGCGCGATCGGCAGACGATCCAGCGCCAGATCGGCGAGCACGCCGCTGATCAGCCCGGCGCCGAATTCGTTGACGACGATGCGGCCTTCGTCGATGACCATGCGTCGCGGCTTGGGATTCATCACTGCGCCGTCGCGACGGTAGACCGTGGCCAGCACGCCGCTGCGGCGAGCGGCGAGGCAGTCGGCTGTGGCGTCGATGAAGTCGAGATCGCGGGCCTTGGTCAACGGTTCGATCAGCACTTCCAGTTCGCCGCCGCAGCCGAGTTCCAGCAGCGCATCGAGGCCGGATTCGCGGTCGTAGCGGACGATGCGCGCCGTGCCATCGGTGATCACTTCACGGGCGCGGCCGATGATGTCGGCTTCCGGGCAGCCGCCGGACAGACCGCGTATCACGGTGCCATCGCCACAGACCAGCATCCGCGCGCCGGCGCGGCGAAAGGTCGAGCCGCTGGTCTGAGTCAAGGTCGCCAGCGCGCCGCCGCCTTGCGCGAAGCCGCTGTCGGCTAGCCTGCGCAGGCCGGCGAGCAGGCTGCCGAATTCCTGGGGGGTGTTCATGAGGATTCAGCGCAAAGGCGACAAGAAAAAGCGGGCTCACGCAGAGAACGCAAAGAACGCAGAGAAAGACTTGAATCTTCTCCGCTTCTCTCTGCGTCCTCCGCGTTCTCCGCGTGAGAATTGCCGTTCAAGCGCTCAGCTGGTCGCCGAACGGCAGCTTGCGGATGCGCTTGGCGGTCGCCGCGAACACCGCGTTGGCAACCGCTGGCCCTATCGGTGGTACGCCCGGTTCGCCGACGCCGGTCGGCCTTTCGGCCGAGGCCACCAGATGCACTTCGATCACCGGCATCTCGTTGATACGCAGCATCGGGTACTCGCCGAAGTTGCCCTGCACGACCTTGCCCTGATCGAAGGTGATTTCGGAATGCAGGATCGCCGCGAGGCCGAAGCCGATGCCGCCTTCCATCTGCGCCTTGATCACGTCCGGGTTGATCGCCAGACCACAGTCGACGGCGCAGACGACGCGATCGACCTTCAGCATGCCGTCGGCATCGATGCTGACCTCGGCCACTTCGGCGACGAAGGTGTTGAACGACTCATGCACGGCGATGCCGCGGCCACGCTTCATGCCGGCGATCGGCGCCAGCGGCTTGCCCCAATCGGCCTTGGCCGCCGCCAGTTCCAGCACGCCGAGGTGACGCGGCTGCTTTTCGAGCAGCGCGAGACGAAACTCGACCGGATCCTTGCCGGCGGCATGCGCCAGCTCGTCGATCATGGTTTCGACGGCATAGGCGGTATGGGTATGGCCGACCGAGCGCCACCAGAGCACCGGCAGCTGGTAGTCGATCGTGTGCAGTTCGACTTGCAGGTTGGCGATGTCGTAGCGAGTGTCGGAAGCCCCTTCGACCGAGGTGTGATCGACGCCCTCATGAACCATGTACGGTTCCAGCGCTGTGCCCTTGGCGATCGACTGGCCGACGATGCGCTGCTGCCAGCCGACCAGCTTGCCGTCCTTGTCGAGGCTGGCCTTGATGGCATGCACGAACGCCGGGCGGTAGTAGCCGCCACGCATGTCGTCTTCACGGGTCCAGACCATCTTCAGCGGCGCTTTCACGCCTTTCGCATAGGCGGCCTTGGCCAGGGTGGCGGCTTCGACGATGAAGTCCGACTTCGAACTGGCGCGGCGGCCGAAACTGCCACCGGCATAGAGCTGGGTGATGCTGACCTGCTCCGGCTTCAGCCCGAGCGTGGCAGCGGCAGCGGCCTGATCGAAGGTCTGGAACTGCTCGCCATTCCAGATCTGGCAGCTGTCGCCGGTGTAATGGATGACGCAGTTCAGCGGTTCCATCGCCGCGTGGGCGAGGTAGGGGAATTCGTAGCTCGCTTCGATCAGCTTGGCCGGCTTTTTCAGCGCGGCAGCGGTGTCGCCACGGGTACCGGCGACCAGGCCCGGCTTGGCGGACAGCTCATGGAACTGCTTGAAAATTTCGGCCGAGCTGAGCTTGAAAGCTTCAGCCTCTTCCCATTCGACGACCAGCGCATCGCGGCCCTGCTTGGCAACCCAGGTGTTCTTGGCGAGCACTGCAACGGCGGCGCGATTGACACCCGGCACGGCATCGACGCGGATCACGTCGACGACGCCGGCCACTGCGCGGGCCTTGCTGTCGTCGAAGCTCTTGATGGTGCTGCCGAAGTGCGGCGCATGCGCGAGCACGGCGACCAGCATGCCGTCGAGCTTCACGTCCTGGGTGAACTTGGCCGTGCCGTTGGTCTTGGCAGCGGAGTCCTTGCGCGTCGCGGTCAGCGTGCCGATCAGCGTGAAGTCCTTCGGATCTTTCAGCACCACCTCGGCGGGCACCGGCTGCTTGGCGGCCTTGTCGGCCATCTGGCCGAAGCTGGCTTCCTTCTTCGAAGCGGCATGACGGATCGTGCCCTTGCTGACCGTGATCTCGGCGGCCGGCACCTTCCATTCGGCGGCGGCGGCGTTGACCAGCATCGCGCGGGCGGTGGCGCCGGCCTTGCGCATCGGCTCATGCGAATCGGCCATCGCGGTCGAACCGCCGGTGCCCTGGCCACCGAGCAGGTTGTTCTTGTACTTGGTCACGTCGGCCGGTGCGGCTTCGACCGAGACCTGCGACCAGTCGGCGTCAAGTTCTTCGGCGGCCAAGGTGGCGAGGCCGGTGAACGCGCCCTGGCCCATTTCCAGATGCTTGGCGATCACCGTCACCGAGTTGTCGGCACCGATGCGGATGAAGGCGTTCGGCTCGAACGCCGGGATGTTGCTGGCGACGGTCGCGGCAGTGCCGGCGTCTTTCGACGAGCAGGCAACCGGGCCCAGGCAGACGCCAATGGCCAGACCGCCGGTGCCCTGCAGGAAGCTGCGGCGGCTGACATTGATCAGCGGCGTGCTGTTGCTGGCCTTGCCGTCGTTACCGGTGATGCGATTCAGGATGCCCATGCTGATGATCTCCGGTGGGTTCAGGCCAGCGCCGTGGCGGCGTCGTGGATCGCCGCGCGAATGCGGACATAGGTCGCGCAGCGGCAGACGTTGCCGCTCATGGCGCTGTCGATGTCGCTATCGGTGGGCGCCTTGTTCTTGGCGAGCAAGGCCACGGCCGACATGATCTGGCCGGACTGGCAGTAGCCGCACTGGACGACGTCCAACTTGCGCCACGAGGCCTGTACGGCCGCGCCAACTTTGTCAGCCGCCGCTCCTTCGATCGTGGTGATGTTCTTGCCGGCCGCCACCGAGACCGGCGTAACGCAGGAGCGGATCGGCTGGCCATCGAGATGGACGGTGCAGGCGCCGCACTGGGCCACGCCACAGCCGAACTTGGTGCCAGTCATGCCGACTTCATCGCGGATGAACCACAGCAGCGGCATCGCCGCGTCGCCATTGTGGGTGTGCTTGACGCCGTTGATGGTCAGATCGGTCATGGGAGGGCTCGGGAGCGATGGCTGCCGCCATGATAGGGGAGCGAAGGCCGACAGTGTTAACGATCGGTAACATTCATTCGATCTTCATTCATCCGCAGCAGGTCAACTCAGCTTCTCGGAGATGACAAGGCGTGCAGGCTTGTCGTCTCAATGGCGCGAGGCGAGGGCGAGCGCGAGCAATTTACGGGCCGATCTTTCAATTTGGGGGGGCGGGCATTATCATTCCGCGCTTTCGCGTACCTTGCGTCAGCATTTCCTTAAGAGCTCAAAAGATCATGATGAAGATTCGTCTGGCCCGCGCCGGAGCCAAGAAGCGCCCGTTCTACCACGTCGTTGCGACCGATAGCCGTTCGTCGCGCGATGGCAAGTTCGTCGAGCGCCTGGGTTTCTACAACCCGAATGCCCGTGGCGGCGAGCAGAAGCTGGTGGTCGACACCGCCCGTATCGCCTACTGGCAGCAGAACGGCGCCCAGGTGTCGGAGCGCGTTGCTTACCTCGTCAAGAGCGCGCCGGTCGCTGTTGCGGCCTGAAGTGTCGGATAGCACGCGCTTGGTGACGCTGGGTCGCGTCGCCGGCGTCTTCGGTGTCAAGGGTTGGGTCAAGATCGTTTCCAACACCCGCCCTGCAGACAACCTCCTGAAGTACCCGTTGTGGTGGCTCGGTGGCGATGATGGTTATGCGTCGACCCTGGTCGACGCGAAAGCCCAAGTCAACGGCATCATCGCCCAGTTGTCCGGGCGAGATGGCCAGCCGATCACCGATCGCGATATCGCGGCCCGGTTGGTCGGCAAGGATATTTCGGTCGATCGCACGGAACTGCCGCCGGCACCGGCCGGCAGCTACTACTGGGCGGACCTGATTGGCATGAGCGTCGTCTCCAACAACGACGAGCCGCTCGGCACGGTCACCGGCATGATGGAGAACGGCGTGCAGGATGTGCTGGTACTGAGCGATGGCGAAGTCGAAAGACTGATTCCGTTCGTGCAGGGGCCAATCATCCTGTCGGTGGATGCCGAAGCCCGGCGCATCGTCGCCGACTGGGCGCCGGATTACTGAGTTGAAGCTTGAAGTGGTGAGCCTGTTCCCGGCTTTCGTGGAGCAGGTGGTCAAGGTCGGCATCCCGCGGAAAGCGGTCGATTGCGGCGCACTGGAATTCCAGGCTCGCGATCTCCGCAATTACAGCGACGGGGCTGACCGCCGGGTCGACGATCGTTCCTACGGGGGCGGTCCCGGCATGGTGATGGAACCAGGGCCCTTGGCCGATGCGATCGCCGCCGCGAAAACGGCGATCGGCGTCGACGCCAAGGTCGTCGCGCTCAGCCCGCAAGGGCTGCCGATGACCCAGGCGCTGGTGCAGCAACTGGCAGCAGAACCGGCCCTGGTGCTGATCTGCGGACGCTACGAAGGGCTGGATGAGCGGGTCATGCCGCTGATCGACTTCGAAGTGTCGCTGGGCGATTTCGTGCTGTCGGGCGGGGAACTCGCCGCGATGGTGCTGGTGGACGCGATGGCGCGCTTGCTGCCGGGCGTGCTGGGGCATGAGGGATCGGCCGAGGCCGATTCGTTCAGCGACGGCCTGCTCGATCATCCGCACTACACGCGGCCACCGATGTGGCGCGAGCAGGCAGTGCCGGACGTGCTGTTGTCCGGCGATCATGCGAAAATCGCCCGTTGGCGCAGAAAACAGGCGTTAGGGGCCACTTTCCTGAAGCGACCTGACTTGCTGGAAAAGCTGCAAATCAGCCGTACCGATGCCGAGCTGCTGCGGGAGTTTCTATCCGAGCACTCCGGCGAGAAAAATTAGACGTCGAACGACGTCACCATTGAAACGAGGTGTTTTGACATGAGCAAGATCATTCAGGCGTTGGATGCAGAGACGATGGCCGGCAAGGTTATCCCGGATTTCCGCCCGGGGGACACGGTCGAAGTGAAGGTGAAGGTCAAGGAAGGCGACCGCGAGCGTCTCCAGGCCTATGAAGGCGTGGTGATTGCCAAGCGTTCGCGCGGCGTCAACTCCGCATTCACCGTGCGCAAGATGTCGCATGGCGAAGGCGTCGAGCGCGTCTTCCAGGCCTACAGCCCGCAGGTCGCCGAAATCACCATCAAGCGCCGCGGCAGCGTCGCCCGCGCCAAGCTGTACTACCTGCGCGGCCGTCAGGGCAAGGCGGCTCGCATCAAGGAAAAGCTGGGCTAAGACTTCTCGCGCGCCACCAGGGCGCGCCGCAGTCCCAGACAGGCACAAAAAAGCCGGGTGATCCCCGGCTTTTTTGTGCCTGTCCGCCGTTGTCGACTCAGGTCTGGATCACCGTCATGCCGGGTGCGATGCCGCGGCCGAGCTTGGCGCGTGGGCCGCTGAGGCCGAAGGTCTGGATCCCTTCGACCAGCATCCGGGTCGCGAAACGGGCCGCCTGCTCGGCATCGCGGTTGCCCTGTTCGCAGAGCACCCGGCCGATTTCGAAAGCAATGCCGTACAGCGCGGCGGCGAGCAGATCGACATCGAGATCCGGGAACAGGCCGCGCATCATCGCGTCGCGCAGGTCGGCCTTGAGCTGCTGCATCGGGATACCGACCACGGTCTCCCGGAACAGGCCGCGCACCGTGTGCTCGTTGCGCAGGATCAGTTCGAAGAAGCAGGGCTCGTCGACGATCTTCAGGAACAGCGTGTGGAAAGCACCGTAGACGAACTCGTCGAGCGTTGCCGCCCTAGCGCGCAAGTCGTGCATGCGTTGGGTGATCTCGCTGATGCGCTCGTCGAGAATCTTCCGGAACATCGTTTCCTTGTCCGGGAAGTAGTTGTAGAAGGTGCCCGGTGCCAGCCCGCTTTCGCGAACGATGTCGCGCACCGTGACTGCATCGAAACCTATCTGCAGGAAGCAGATCCGCGCCGCCTCGATCAGCGTGGCGCGGTTCGCCTGCTTGTTGTGTTCGCGTTTGTTGTCGCGGGGCAGGGAAGACAAGGCTTTCGTCCCCAGTCGTTCAGTTGAACTTGGAGAAATCCGGCTTGCGCTTGGCGATGAACGCAGTCATCGCTTCCATCGCTTCCGGTTGGCGCAGCATCGGGATGAAGTGATCGGCTTCGAGCGGAATCGCTTCCTGCACCCGGCCGTCGGACCAGCGCTTCATCAGCATCTTGGTCACTCGCAGCGCGTTCGGCGGCTGGGCGGCGAGCTTCAGCGCCCGGGAAGCTGCATGGGCTTCAAGCTCGTCTTCCGGCAACACCGCGTTGACCAGGCCGCAGGCCTCGGCCACCGCAGCGGTGAAGGCTTCGCCGAGCAGCAGCATTTCCGCTGCCTTCACATGGCCGATCATCCTTGGCAGCAGATAGGTCGACGCGAACTCGGCACAGATGCCGATGTTGACGAACGGAAACTGGAGGCGGGCGCCAGTGCCGGCGTAGACCAGGTCGCAGTGCAGCAGCATCGTCGCGCCGATGCCGACCGCCGGGCCGTTGACGGCAGCGACCACCGGCTTCGGCAGTGCGGCCAGCGCGTGCATGAAGCGCAGCACCGGGTTCTCGTGCTTCGGCGTGTTGTGGTCGAGCTTCAGGAAGTCCTGCAGATCGTTGCCGGCGCAGAACGAATTACCAGTGCCGGTGAACAGCACGACTCGGACTTCCGGGTTCGCGGCGGCCTCTTCGACGGCTGCGCCCATCGCCACATACATGTCCTGGGTCAGCGCGTTCTTCTTGTCGGCGCGATTCAGGCGGATGGTCATCACGCGGTCCTTGATGTCGGTCAGGATCAGCGGATTCTGCGGTTGGGTCACAAGCAACTCCGGGATAGTCAGCGGGCAATGAGCCATCATGCCCCAGCCCCTATCGCGTCGTCATTCGGCAATGAAGCTTGCCGTAGCGTCCGGCCGATTTTCAAGCCTCGGTGCAAGGCTGAAAATGCTGCACCTCGGCAGCGCTCAGCGGCGCGGCGACACGTACATGGTGATGTCGGATTCCATGACCACGATGCCGGCGCTGTCCAGCACCTGAACCGGCAGCACCACGTCGCCACGAAAATCGTCGGCGAACGCGGGCGTCCATTCCAGCACTGCATGCAGATCGGTCGCCGCTTTCTTCAGATAGCGCACGGTCATGCCTTTCGGAATCCAGCGCAGCGCTTTCGGCAAGGTCGCTTCGATCAGCAGGCCACCGACCAGTTCGCAGAGATTGCACATCGCGATCGCGTGCACGGTGCCGATATGGTTCTGCACCGCGCGCCGCTTGCGCAAGCTCGCTTCACAGCGGCCGAGACGAAGATCGGTCACCAGTGGCCGGATGCTGCCGAAGTACGGCGCGGTGCGGCAGACGCCGCGGCTGAACAGTTTGCGCCCGAGCGGCAGTCGCGACAGCGCAGCGAACAGCTTGAGCGGCGAGGGCACGAGGATCAGTCGACGTACAGCGAGCTGACCGATTCCTCGGCGCTGACTCGGCGGATGGTTTCCGCGAGCAGGCCGGCGATCGACAGCTGGCGAATCTTCGGGCAAGCCTTGGCTTCCTTCGACAGCACGATGGTGTCGGTGCAGACCATCACATCGAGCTGGGAGTTCTGGATGTTCGAGATCGCCGGCCCGGACAGCACCGGATGGGTCACATAGGCGACGACCTTGATCGCGCCATGTTCCTTCAGCGCCGCAGCCGCCTTGCCGAGTGTGCCGGCGGTATCGACGAGATCGTCGATCAGCACGCAGGTCTTGCCGGAGACATCGCCGATGATGTTCATCACCTGCGATTCGTTGGCGCGCGGACGGCGCTTGTCGATGATCGCCAGGTCTGCCTCGTCGAGCTGCTTGGCCAGCGCACGCGCACGGACCACGCCGCCGACGTCCGGCGAGACGACGATCAGGTTTTCGTACTTCTGGCGCCAGATGTCACCGAGCAGCACCGGGCTGGCGTAGACATTGTCGACCGGGATATCGAAGAAGCCTTGGATCTGGTCGGCGTGGAGATCGACGGTCAGCACGCGATGGGCACCGCATTCGCCGATCATGTCGGCCACCACCTTGGCGCTGATCGGCACCCGTGCCGAACGCGGGCGGCGATCCTGACGGGCGTAGCCGAAGTAGGGCACGACGGCGGTGATGCGGCCTGCCGACGCACGCTTGAAAGCGTCGAGCATCATCAGCAGTTCCATGATGTGCTGATCGGTCGGCGCGTGCGTCGGCTGGATCACGAAGACGTCCTTGCCACGCACGTTTTCGAGAATCTCGATCTGCACTTCGCCATCCGAGAAGCGGCCCAGCGACATCTTGCCGAGCGGCATGTGCAGGTAGTTCGCGATGTCCTGGGCGAGGGCCGGATTGGCACTGCCGCTGAACAACATCAACTGGGCTGAACTGTCTGACATCGGGGCTCGGGGGATTTTATAGGGGCGTGGGCTGCGTCGGCGCAGCTCGGGACTAGCGGCACAACTGGGCCCCCGCCTTCGCGGGGGCAATCAATTTCGTAAGTGCCCAGAAACCGGCACTAACGAAATTTGATTGGCTGGGGCGGATGGACTCGAACCACCGAATGGGAGGATCAAAACCTCCTGCCTTACCACTTGGCGACGCCCCAACATCTCAAAGCGGGCGAATTATAGCGTCGTGATGCTCGGGCTTGGTGTTCCGCACAAGATTATTCGCAAGATCAGGATTAAGGAGTGCCCGACCACTCGTCGATCACCAGCCGGAAGCTGCGGCTGCCGTTCGACAGCGTCATCTTGCGCGGCAGCGATAGCGAATTCACCGGCTGGTATTCGAGATATTCGACCTTCCAGCCAGTCTGCTCGAACTTTTCGGCGCGGCCGATCTCGTCGAGCTTGACGATCCTCGGTGCCTCGTCGTAGCGACGGGTCAACGCCGGCACCCCGAGCACCCAGTAGCGCAGCATGCCCAGCGGCACGCTCCAGCCAAGCCGCTCCTGCATGTAGCTTTCCGGCTCGCGAGTGGCGATGACGCCATTCTTGCTGCGGATCTCGACCCCTTGCGGATCGCCGCTGATCGCCAGCGCACCGACGCCGAGCGGCCCGGAAATGCGCAGATCGAGGCGCTCGCCGCTCTGCGTCCAGTCGATATCGCCACGGCCGCCGGCGATGCCGGATTCGGCAATGCGGCCCTTCAGCGCAAAGCTCTGCACCGCTGCGATATTGGAGCGACGAATGCCCCAGTTCCGTTCAGCAAGGTCGGTATTCAACTGCTTGACCGGCTGGCCGCCGCAGGCGCTCAGCAGCAGTGCTACCAGAGCAGCGACGATGAGGCGCTGCGTTGGCAATCGTGAAGGGGTCATGGCATCAGTCGCTTGATGGTTTCGCGCAGCACCGGATGATCGGGTGCGGTTTCCAGCGCTTTGCTCCAGACCTGCTGGGCGCGCTCGCGATCACCCGTGGCCCACAAGGCTTCACCGAAGTGGGCGGCGACTTCCGGATCCGGAAACACTTCATAGGCACGGGACAGCAGCGCCACCGCCTCGTTCGCGCGGCCCTGCCGGAAGCGCAGCCAGCCCATGCTGTCGATTACCGACGGTTCCTGCGGCGTCAGTTCCAGCGCCCGGACGATCAGCCGTTCGGCTTCGTCGAGCCGGGTGCCGTGGACGGCCAGCATGAAGCCAAGGGCGTTCAGCGCCCGGGCATCGGCAGGCTCGCGGACCAGCACCGCGCGCAGATCGGCTTCGGCGTCGTCGAGCCGCAGCAGGCGCTCGTTGATCAAGGAGCGTGAGTAGAGCAGTTCGGGTTCGTTGTCGTAGATTTTCAGCGCTTCGGAATACAGCCGCAGACCTTCGTCGAGTTCTCCGGCGTCGCCCAGCAACTGACCTTCGACGACGTACAGACGCGTGGCGACTTGCGGGTACTGCTCGCGCAACTGCTCAAGCGTGGCGCGGGCATCCGGCAGGCGGCCGAGCCGCGCCAGCATGGTCGCCCGGCGGATCGTTGCGTCGAGCACCTGCTGGCCGCTGTTGACCAGGGTGTACTCCTTCAGCGCCGTCTCGAACTGGTCGCGTCGCTCGGCAATGCGGCCGAGGTAGTAATGCGAGTCGACGCCGCGCTCCCTGCCGGTCGACAAGGCCCGGAAGCGCGCCTCGGCATCGTCGAGCCGGCCGTCGTCGAGATCGAGCAGGCCGAGCATGTACTGGGCATCGGTATTGTCGGCCTCATGCTTCAGCACCGCTTTCAGCTGCTTGCGCGCGCGCGCTTTCTGGTTCGCTTCGATCAACAGCCGGGTATAGCCCAGCCGCAGATCGGCTTCGATCGGACTGTTGCGCACCTGATTTTCGAGCAGGCGATCGGCTTCGCTGTAATCGCCCTTGCGCACCAGCACGCCGGTCAGCAGCAGCGGCGCTTCCTTGGAACCCGGATCGAGACGCAAGGCTTCGCGCGCCGAGCGTTCGGCCAGGTCGACGTCATTGAAACGCAGCGCCAGCAGCCCCTGGGCGTGCCAGGCACCGCTGCGTTTCGGCTGGGTGGCGACCAGACGTTCCATCAGCAGCAGCGCCGACGCGGCGTGATCTTCCTCCTGCGACAGCAGCAGGGCGACATGGCGGAAGCCATCGTCCGGACCACCGGGATGATCGGCGACGATCGCCATGCACTGTTGAAAGGAGTCATCGACCAGCCCTGCGCGCAGTGCCAGCCGCAGTATCACTTCGCGAGCTTCGAGGCTGGTCGGCTCCAGCTTCAGCCATTTGCGGGCACCGGTCAGCGACAGCTCGGCATCGTTGGCGCTCAGCGCCAGCATCGTCGCCCGGGCCGCCAGCGCGGGGTCGCTGACGAAATCGAGTGCCTGAATGAACTCTTCGGCAGCAACCTGAGGCTGCTTGCGCCCGGCGGCGACTTCACCGGCCAGGATGTGGTACTGCGCCTGAGCCTCGCGGGAAGGCGCGGCCGGCTGATGCGTCGCGCTGGCGGTGGTCCCCGCGTCTGCCGCTTGAAGCACCGGGCTCAGCAGACATCCAACCAGCACAGAGATTGCAAAGCCCAGCGGGAGCTGCAGGGACTGACAGGAGGCTTGCACGTATGAGTTCGGCCGGGGGGAGTTACGGGTGATCGCAGGAGAACACGATGGCGGCATTGTAGCGCCCCGGCCGGGTCTGGCGTCTTGCGCAAACCACCTCGAAGAGCGAGCCATCGGGGGCACCGGTGTGGGCGATCGGGAGGCTTGCTTGTGCCAGCCGGCGTCATGCCGGAAAATCCGCCAAACGAGATAGCAGCAACTCATGGCCTTACTGACACTTGGACTCAGTCATCACTCCGCGCCGGTTGAAACGCGAGAGCGGCTGGCGTTCACCCAGGACGAGATTCCGGAGGCATTGATCCGTCTGCGCGGGCTGTCCGGGGTCAGCGAAGCGGCCATTCTGTCGACCTGCAATCGCACCGAAATCTTCGCCGTTGCCGCACCCGATCATGAGCTGCGCCTGCTCGACTGGTGGCAGCGCGAGCGCCAGGCGCCGGCCGGCACCATCGCTGCTCATACCTACGTGCTGCGCGATCGCGGCACCGTCAAGCATTCGCTGCGCGTCGCTTCGGGCCTCGATTCGATGGTGCTCGGCGAGCCGCAGATCCTTGGCCAGATGAAGACCGCGTTCGCGCTGGCCCAAGGCGTGAAGTCGCTCGGCCCCGTGTTGTATCGGCTGTTCCAGCATTCGTTCTCGGTGGCCAAGCTGGTACGCAGCGAGACCGAGATCGGCGCCCATCCGGTATCGATCGCCTACGCCGCCGTGCAAATGGCGCACCACATTTTTTCCGATCTGCGCAACCAGAGCGTGCTGCTGATCGGTGCTGGCGAAACCATCCAGCTGCTGGCGCGGCACCTGAAGACCAGCGGCGTCGGGCGCATCGTGGTCGCCAACCGCAGTCTGGAAAAAGCTCAGGCGCTGGCGACCTCGCTGGGCGGCTACGCGATCAGCCTCGCCGAAATCGCCACCCATCTGCCGGAAGCCGATGTGGTGATTTCCTGCACCGCCGCGCGCGGCTTCATCCTCGGCAAGGAACCGGTGGCCCATGCGCTGGCGCGTCGCCGCCGCAAGCCGGTGCTGATGATCGATCTCGCCGTGCCGCGCGATCTCGATCCGGCGATCGCCAGCCTCGAAGACGTTTACCTGTACACGCTGGACGATCTGAAAGCGGTGATCGCCGGCAACATGAAAGTGCGCGAGAACGCCGCCAAGCAGGCTGAAGCGCTGGTCGAAGATCACGCCACCCAGTTCGAGCGCTGGCTGGAAAGCCGCGATGCCGGCGTCACCATCCGCCGCCTGCGCGACCAGGCGCGGATCAGCCGCGACGATGTGCTGGAGAAAGCCGCGCGCAAGCTCGCCAACGGCGAAAACCCGGCGGCGGTGATGGCCTTCGTCGCCGATACGCTGACCAACAAGCTGCTGCACGCACCCTCGAAGGCGCTGCGTTCGGCCGATGCGGTACAGCAGTCGCAGTTGATGGATGCGGCGGAACGGCTGTTCGATCTGCCGCCCGCAGAATCGTGATCCGTACCAGAGGCAGGACGGGCGAGGGGCGCGGTCGGACGTAGCGAGCGTATCGTTCGCTCCGCTGCTGCCGCCGTCTCTGTAGTTCCCCGTTCTGTTGGTTCGTATCGCGAATGAAACCCAGCCTGCTGCGCAAGATCGAAACCCTCGCCGAGCGCCGCGCCGATGTGGCCGGCGAACTGTCGTCGCCCGAAGTGCTTGGCGATTCCGACAAGTTCCGCCGGCTGTCGCAGGAGTACGCCGCGCTCGGCCCGGTGGTCGACGCCTATGACGCCTATCGTGCGGCGCTCGACGAGATCGAAGGCCTGGAACTGCTGAAGGCGGATAGCGATCCGGAAATGCGCGCGATGGCCGAGGCCGATCTGCCGGAGCTGGCTGTCAAGCGCGATGCCCTTCAACTGGAACTCGAATCCTTCCTGGTGCCGAAAGACCCGCTCGACAACAGCAACGTCTTCCTGGAAATCCGCGCCGGCACCGGCGGCGACGAAGCGGCGATCTTCGCCGGCGACCTGTTCCGCATGTACCAGAAGTACGCCGAGGCACAGGGCTGGGCGCTGGAAGTGCTGTCCGAGAACGAGGGCGAGCACGGCGGTTACAAGGAAATCATTTCCCGCATCGCCGGTTTCGGCGCCTACTCGAGGCTCAAGTTCGAAAGCGGCGCCCATCGCGTGCAGCGGGTGCCGGAAACCGAAGCACAGGGTCGCATCCACACCAGTGCCGCAACGGTGGCGGTGCTCGCGGAAGTCGAGGAAGCGCAGGCGATCGACATCAACCCGGCGGATCTCAAGGTCGACACCTATCGCTCCTCCGGTGCCGGCGGCCAGCACGTCAACAAGACCGAATCGGCGATCCGCATTACCCACTTGCCCAGCGGTGTCGTCGTCGAATGCCAGGAAGAACGCAGCCAGCACAAGAACCGCGCGAAGGCGATGAGCCTGCTCGCCTCGCGGCTGCTCGACGCCGAACGCAGCAAGCAGGACAGCGAAATGGCGGCGACGCGCAAGAAGCTGGTCGGCTCCGGCGATCGTTCCGAGCGCATCCGCACCTACAATTTTCCTCAAGGAAGGGTCACCGATCACCGCATCAACCTGACGCTTTATCAGCTTGATCGAGTGATCGCCGGTGAGCTCGATGGCGTCATCAAGCCGCTGCTCGCCGAGCATCAGGCCGAGTTGATGGCCAGCGCCGGGGATGCCGGCTGATGTCGGCGGACGAGACGGCGGTGCCCGCGGCGCAGTTGCCGAGCGATGCAACGCTGCGCCCGGTACCCACCATAGAAGGTCTGGCACCGGGCACCGTTCGCGACTGGCTGAACTGGGCCGAGTCGGAACTGGCAAGCACGTCCGACAGCGCCCGCGCCGATGCCGAAGTGCTGCTCGCCAAGCTGATCGGCAGCGAACGCTCCCAACTGCGGTTGCGCCATGAGGACGCGATCGAAGCGGCGACCGTGCTGCGCTACGCCTCGACGATCGAGCGCCGCAAGCTCGGCGAGCCGGTGGCCTACATCACGACGCGGCAGGGTTTCTGGACCCTGGAGCTGGCGGTCGACACCGCCGTGCTGATTCCGCGGCCGGATACCGAGACGCTGGTCGAATGGGCGCTGTCGATCCTTGATGCGTCATTCCCGCGCAGGCGGGAATCCAGTTCTGCTTCCGCTGCCTCACCGAAGGTGCTCGATCTCGGGACTGGCAGCGGCGCGATTGCGCTGGCGATCGCCAGCGAGCGCGCCGATGCCCAGGTGATCGCGACCGATGTTTCCGAAGCTGCACTCGATGTCGCTCGCGAGAATGCGCGGCTCAATGGAGTCGGCAATGTCGAGTTCATCTGCTCATTTTGGTTACAAGGCCTGAGCAAAAGCCCTCTCCCCACGGGAGAGCGCTTTGGCCGGCCCGGACTGACACAACGTCAGTCCGGGCTTTGCCAAACGCGGGTGAGGGACTCGGGTCAAGTTGAGCACTCTGTTGCCAGTGAGTCCCTCACCCCCAGCCCCTCTCCCGGGGGGAGAGGGGAGACCATCGCGCCGTTCGATCTGATCGTCTCGAACCCACCTTACATTGCCGAAGGCGATGCCCATCTCGCCGCGCTGCGCTACGAACCACGTCTCGCGCTGACCTCCGGTGCCGTTGGCCTGGACGCGATCCGCGAAATCATCCGCGAGGCACCGAAGCACCTGAAGTCGGGCGGCCGGCTGTTGCTCGAACACGGTCACGACCAAGCTGTCGCTGTGCGTGCTTTGCTGAGCGAAGCCGGATTTACCAAGGTCGAGACGCGCCAGGACTTCGGCGGTAATGAGCGTTGCAGCGGCGGCCGCAAGCCGTGAGCGATTACGCGCGCTACAGCCGCCAGATCGTGCTGCGCGAAGTCGGCGTCAACGGCCAGAGCCTGCTGCGTGATTCGACCGCTCTGATCATCGGCGTCGGCGGTCTCGGTTCGCCGGCCAGCTTGTATCTCGCCGGTGCCGGGCTGGGAAAGCTGATCCTCAGTGACCGTGACCACGTCGAGCGCTCGAACCTGCAGCGGCAGATCGTCTATCGCAGCGCCGATCTCGGCCGCGCGAAGCTCGATGCGGCGGCCGACAACCTGCGCGCGCTGAACCCGGAATGCGAGATCGAAACGCGGCCCGGGCCGCTAGCCGAGGCAGGCTTTGCCGCGGCGGTAGGCGAGGCCGATATCGTGCTCGACTGCTCGGACAATTTCCCGACGCGCTTTGCGGTCAATGCGGCTTGCGTCGCCGCCCGCAAGCCGCTGGTCTCCGGTGCCGCGATCCGCTTCGAAGGCCAGATCGCGCTGTTCGTGCCCGGCGGTCCCTGCTACGCCTGCCTGTTCGGCGAGCATGGCGAAGCGACCGAGACCTGCGAAGAGGCCGGCGTCCTCGGCCCGGTAGTGGGCGTGATCGGCGCGATGCAGGCGCTGATCGCGATCAAGCATCTGCTCGGCATCGGCGACGATGCCGGCCGCCTGCAGCTCTGGGATGCGCTCAAACTGTCGTGGCGGCGTCTGAACATCGCTCTCGATCCCCATTGCCGCGTCTGCGGCGTCCCCGAATGATTCCAACGATGCCCACGCCGACCATCCCGATCCTGATTCCGCGCCGCTTCGCGATCCGCCTGCTGCACGAAGCACAGATTGCCACCGAGCCGTTCCTGAGCCTGATCGTTGCCGATGCCGGCGAGGGCAGCGTGCCGAATGGCTGGATGCCGCTGGTCGATGGTGCTTCAGTCAGCGACGCGCAGACCATGCTCGCCGGCCATGGCAAGCGCATCTGGGCGCTGTACCGGCATCGTCCGGAATTGCCGAACCCGCCGCTGGCCGAAGACTTCGCCGATCACCCGGAGCTGCTGCGACTGACCGCGTCGCTGGCGATCAAGGGCGTGTTGCAGTTGCGCGGCTGGTGGTTGTTGGCGGCTGCGATCGTCGAGCAGGAACTCGACGTCGAAGCTTGATCGTGCGGTGGCGCGGGCGCGGGCGCGGCGCTGGCGCGTCAACGCTACAATCCGCGCCGGTCTTTTTCCGCTGATTGCCTGCCATGCGCCTGTCCCGTTTTCCGCTGTCCACGTCGAAGGAAACTCCGGCCGATGCCGCCGTCGTCAGCCATCAGCTGATGCTCCGTGGCGGCTTCATCCGCCAGCTGGGTTCGGGTCTTTATTCGTGGATGCCGATCGGCCTGCGGGTGCTGCACAAGATCGAGAACATCGTCCGCGAGGAAATGAATCGCGCCGGTGCCGCCGAGGTGCTGATGCCGAGCATCCAGCCGGCCGAGCTGTGGCAGGAATCCGGTCGCTGGCAGGTGATGGGCGACGAGATGCTGCGCCTCACGGATCGGCATAAAAATGACTACTGCTACGGGCCGACGCACGAGGAAGTGATCACCTTCCACGTCCGCCAGGATCTGCGCAGCTACCGCCAGTTGCCGGTCAACTACGACCAGATCCAGACCAAGTTCCGCGACGAACGCCGGCCGCGCTTCGGCGTCATGCGCGCGCGCGAATTCATCATGAAGGATGCCTACAGCTTCCACATGGACATGGATTCGCTGCGCGCCGAATACGAGAACATGCGCGCCGCCTACGCGAAGATCTTCACGCGAGTGGGCGTCGACTTCCGCATCGTCAAGGCCGACAGCGGCAACATCGGCGGCTCGCGCAGCGAGGAATTCCACATCCTCGCGCAGGCCGGCGAAGACCTGCTGGCGGTCAGCGATCAGGGCGACTACGCGGCCAATGTCGAAGCGGCGGAAACCCTGCCGCAGCCGGCGCATGGCCCAGCGGTCGAGACGCTGAGCAAGGTCGCCACGCCGTATCAGAAGACCTGTGAAGACGTCGCCAAGCTGCTCAAGCTGCCGCTGGCTCGAAGCTTGAAGCTGATCGTGGTCAAGGGCGCGGAAGGCGGCTTGATCGCGCTGGCGATCCGCGGCGATCACGAACTCAACACCATCAAGGCCGAGAAGCATCCGAAGATCGCGGCACCGCTGGCGCTTGCGAGCGATGCCGAAATCCAGGCTGCGTTCGGCTGCCTGCCGGGCTTCCTGGGGCCGGTCGAAAACAAGGTCACGGTGATCGCCGATTACGCGGCCGCCGCGCTCAGCGATTTCGTCTGCGGTGCCAACGAAGCCGGCTTCCACGTCACCGGTGCTAACTGGGGCCGTGACGCCGCCGAGCCGGAAGCGGCCGATCTGCGGATGATCGTCGAAGGCGATCCGTCGCCGGACGGTCGCGGCACCATCAAGCTCTATCGCGGCATCGAAGGCGGCCACATCTTCCAGCTCGGCAAGAAGTACACGAAGGCGATGAACGTCACTGTGCTCGACGTCAACCAGCAGCCAGTGACACCGGAAATGGGCTGCTACGGCATCGGCGTGTCGCGCATGGCGGCCGCCGTGATTGAACAGCGCAACGACATCAACGGCATCCTCTGGCCGGACTCGATCGCGCCGTTCCGGGTCATCGTCTGCCCGATCGGGCTCGACAAGGCCGACACCGCCGCGGCCGTGAAAGGCGCTGCCGAAACGCTCTACAGCGAGCTGCTGGCGGCAGGTGTCGACGTGGCCATGGACGACCGCGGTCTGCGCCCCGGCGAAATGTTCAAGGACGCCGACCTGATCGGCATCCCGCATCGCATCGTCATCGGCGCCAAGGGGCTGGCGACTCAGCAATTCGAGTACAAGCGCCGTGATGCAGCAGCGGCTGAGCTGATTGCGGCGACCACGGCGGCGGTGCTCGAAAAGCTGGCGGGCTGATTCTCGCGGCTGGCTCGATCGTGCGTACCGACGCCGTCGTTCCCGCGTAGGCGGGAATCCAGTTCTTCGTTGCCAGCGGTGCGCGAACCTCGAAACTGGATCCCCGCCTGCGCGGGGATGACGTTGGTTCGCGGGGATGACGAGTCTTGCCGAGCGGTGGCGATCAGCAGCGGTCCGGTGGGTTGTCGAAATCGCACGTGCCGATAGCGCCCGGAGTACGATATCGGCATTGCCGTATATCAAACTCCGGAACCGACCATGACCGCCACCGCCAAGGTTTTCACTACCGGCCGCAGCCAGGCCGTGCGCATTCCCAAGGATTACCGTTTCGACTGCGATGAAGTCACCGTCGAGCGCGACGGTGAGCGGCTGATTCTCACGCCCAAGCGCACAGCGCAGATCAGCAGCTGGGCTGAGCTTGCGGCACTGGCACCACTGCTCGACGACGACTTCGAGATTCCCAAGCACCCGCCCGGTTCCGAACGCGACATCGTGCTGTGAGTGGTGATGAGGGGCGTCTGCTGCTCGACAGCAGGGCCTGCATCGCCTTTCTTCGCAACAAGCCGGCAGGTACTCGGGACCGGTTCGGTCGATGGCCTGCCGACCGTGCCGCGCTCAGCGCAGTCGTGCTGGCGGAGCTTGAGTTCGGTATTGCGCTGTCCACGCATCCGGCAAAGGGACGCGAAGGTCTGGACCTGCTGCTGCAACTCGCGCCGGTCGAGCCGTGGACCGAAGACGCAGCCCGCATTTACGGTCCGATGCGGGCCAAACTGCATCGAGAGGGTCGGCAGATCGGCCCGCTCGACATGCTGATCGCCGCCCACGCTCTGTCCCTGGGCCTGACGCTGCTGACCGGCAATATCCGCGAGTTCGAGCAGGTGCCCGGCCTGCAAGTGATTTCACTCGACGACGCCTGAGATGAGCCCCACCACCTTCATCACCCGCTGGAAAAACGCCGGCGGCACCGAGCTGGCGAACGCGCAGTTGTTTGTCGTCGAGCTGTGCGAACTGCTTGGCCTGCCGCGCCCGGAGCCGGCCAGCGACGATCTGCGCGACAACGCCTATGTCTTCGAGCGGCGCATCCGCGAACGGCTGGGCGATGGCAGCGAGGCCGAGCGGCGAGTGGATTGCTACCGGCGCGCTGCGTTCGTGCTGGAAGCGAAGAAGCTGCATGCCGGCACCGCGACGCGCGGCTTCGACGAAGCGTTGATGAAGGCGCGCGCGCAGGCCGAAGGCTATGCCCGCGCATTACCGGCCAGCGAGGGTCGGCCGCCGTTTCTGGTGGTGGTCGATGTCGGCCGGGTCATCGAGCTGTACAGCGAGTTCTCGCGCTCCGGCGCTACTTATGTCCCCTATCCGGACCCGCGCTCGCACCGCATCCGCATCGACGACCTCGCTCGTGAGGACATTCGCGAGCGCCTGAAAAACGTCTGGCTCGATCCGGATGCGCTCGATCCCGCCAAGGTCAGCGCCCAGGCCACGCGCGCAGTGGCCGCCGATCTCGCCCGCATCGCCAAGGCGCTGGAAGCGGCCGGCCACGCGCCGGAAGCGGTGGCCGGTTTCCTGACCCGGTGCCTGTTCACTTTCTTTGCCGAGGATGTCGGCCTGTTGCCGGCCAAGGCCTTCGAAACCCTGCTCGGCGATCTCGCCAAAGCACCCGCGCAGTTCGTGCCGATGCTCGGCGAACTCTGGGAAGCGATGGACGTCGGACGCTTCTCGGTGGCCATCCGCGCCGACGTACGCCGCTTCAACGGCAAGCTGTTCAAGCGGCCGGCCCAGGGAGAAATGGTCCTGCCGCTGAACCGTGACCAGATCGAAGACCTGCACGCCTGCGCGCAGCGGCGTTGGAATGAAGTGGAGCCGGCGATCATCGGCACCCTGCTGGAACGCGCGCTGGACCCGCGCGAGCGCCACAAGCTCGGCGCCCACTACACGCCACGCGCCTATGTCGAACGGCTGGTGCTGCCCACGGTCATCGAACCGCTGCGCGCCGACTGGGCGCTGGCCCAGGCCACGAGCTTGAGTCTGGCCAAGGACGGCAAGGCCGATCAGGCGGTCGCCACCCTGCGTCACTTCCACCACGATCTCTGCCAGGTAAGAGTGCTGGACCCAGCCTGCGGCTCCGGCAACTTCCTGTACGTGACGCTGGAACACCTGAAGCGTCTGGAAGGCGAAGTGCTGGACCAGCTCGCAGCCCTGACCGGCGGCCAGCAGAAACTGGAAACCGAAGGCCTGACCGTGGACCCGCACCAGTTGCTCGGCATCGAGGTCAACCCCAGAGCCGCCGCCCTCGCCGAACTGGTGCTGTGGATCGGCTATCTCCAGTGGCATTACCGCACCCGAGGCGGCAACGCCGAACCGCCGCTGCCGGTCTTGAAGGACTACGGCAACATCGTCTGCCGTGACGCCGTGCTGGCCTGGGACAAGGTCGATTTCGTCACCGACGCTCACGGCGTGCCGGTGACGCGCTGGGATGGGCGGACCATGAAGCGCCATCCGGTGACGGGTGAGGAAGTGCCGGATGACAGGGCGCAGGTGCCGGTGGAGCGCTATAAAGATGCGCGGCAGGCAACGTGGCCGGATGCGGATTTTGTGGTCGGCAACCCGCCGTTTCTCGGCAAGGGCGAGTCGATGCGCACGGCGCTCGGCGAGGGCTATCTCGACGCGCTGCGTGCTGCGTGGCCGGCGGTGCCGGAGTCAGCCGATTTCGTCATGTATTGGTGGCATCACGCTGCCAATCTGACGCGGCAAGGTGCGCTGCGCCGCTTCGGCCTGATCACCACCAACTCGATCAAGCAAACCTTCAACCGCCGAGTCATCGCCGCCGCGCTTGGCGGCGAGCCGGCGCTGCAGCTCGCGTTCGCGATTCCCGATCACCCCTGGGTTGATGCGGCGGATGGCGCGGCAGTGCGAATCGCGATGACCGTTGGTTGTACTCCTAGCGGCGCGGACGGGCGGCGGCTGGAAGTGCTCAGCGAAGCGGTCGGCGTCGATGACGAAATTGCCGTGGTGCTTCGCGAGCGGGCGGGCATCGTCCATGCGGACCTGAGCATTGGCGCGGACGTGACGAAGTGCGGCGCGCTGAAAGCCAATCAGAGCATCACATCAATGGGTGTGCTGTTGGCTGGAGGTGGGTTCCTAGTGAACGCTGCTGAAGCGAAGGAACTTGCAGAGCAAATCGGCCCGTCCGCGCCCGAAGTCATCAAGCAAATTCGTAATGGGCGAGACCTCACAGATGGCCCGCGAGATCTTTACGTCATTGATTTGTACGGACGCACGGAACGAGATGTGCGGGATTCGTACCCAGCGGTCTATCAGCGACTTGTTGAACGGGTGAAACCGGAACGAGATCTGAACAATCGGCCGAGCTATCGGAATCGATGGTGGCTTTTTGCTGAAGCCCGGCCAGCGCTTCGGTCAATGCTGAAGGGACTCGACGGGTATCTGGTCACCGTCGAAACGAGCAAGCATCGACTTTTTCAGTTTCTTGAGCCTTGGGTCCTACCCGAGCATCGGCTCATTGTTTTTGGGGTTAACGACGCGGGCGTTTTGACAGTTCTATCAAGTCGCATCCATGTGATGTGGGCCAACTCGGCGGGCGGAACATTGGAGGATCGGCCTGTCTACAACAAATCCCGCTGCTTCGAGCCCTTTCCATTCCCCAACCTCAGCGCCGCACAGAACCCCTCTCCCCCCGGGAGAGGGGCAGGGGTGAGGGACGCGGCTTCCGAAGCGGCGCATTCCATTGGTGAGAGCAGCCCCTCACCCAAGCCTCTCCCGGGGGGAGAGGGCCTTGGTGCGACCTCATCGGCTGGTGTCGCGCTCATCGACCGCATCCGCCACCTCGGCGAAGCCATCGATGCGCATCGCAAGCGCCAGCAGGCCGCCCATCCCGGCCTGACCCTGACCGGCCTGTACAACGTGCTGGAACAACTGCGGCGCGGCGTGGCGCTGACGGCCAAGGAAAAGGCGATCCACGAGCAGGGGCTGGTGTCGGTGCTGGCCAGCCTGCATGACGAACTGGATACGGCGGTGCTCGCTGCCTATGGCTGGAGTGATCTCGCCCCGGCGCTGGTCGGTAAACCGGGCGGCACCTTGCCGTATCCGGAAGCCGACGAAGCGCAAACCGCTGCCGAAAGCGAGCTCCTGTCCCGGCTGGTGGCGCTCAATGCCGAGCGCGCGGCGGAAGAAGCGCGTGGCCTGGTGCGCTGGCTGCGGCCGGAATTTCAGGACCCGGCGCGGGCCGCCCCCCAAGCTCAGGTGGTGCGGGTACCCGAACAGGTGGAGGCGGAGCTGGATGGCGGCGAGGAGGCAAAAGCTTCCCTCACCCCCAGCCGCCGGAGTCATGCTCCGGCCCCAGGGGGGAGAGGGGAGAAAGGCGCGAAGCAGGCATGGCCGGCCGAGTTGCCGGCGCAGATGCGGGCCTTGACCGAACTGTTCGCGAGCACTCGCGTGCCTTTGTCGATCGACGCGATTGCTGATCGCTACTCGACGCGCGGCAAGTGGAAGGCGCGGCTGCCGGAGCTGGTCGGCACACTGGAAGCGATCGGTCAGATTCGCTCGGTCGGCAACGGCTGGGTCACGGCGCGCTGAACATGCTGCGGACGCTGCGCATCGCCATGCTGATGTTGTTGTCCGTGCGGGCACCGCCGCTGGCCGCCGCGCCGACCCACGCGCCCGAACCCGAACTGCGCCTGCTGATGAAGCAGGCGATCGATTCGGCGACCAGCTTCGATGATCGCTATCTCGCCGAGGTCTGGCTGATCGACATGTCCGGGCGGATGGCCAAGTACCTGCCGAAGGCGATTCCTGATCCCGAACGGCGGCTGAGCTTCTTGCGCCTGCTGCATGCCGAGGCGACCAAGGCCGGCGTGTCACCGGAACTGGTGCTGGCGACCATCGATGTCGAGAGCCGCTTCGATCGTTTCGCGGTGTCGAGCGTCGGCGCGCTCGGCTATATGCAGATCATGCCGTTCTGGATCGAGGAGATCGGCCAGAAGGGCGACAACCTGTTCCACACGCCGACCAATCTGCGCCTGGGCTGCACGATCCTGAAGTTCTATCTGGACAAGGAAAAGGGCAGCTACGTGAAAGCGCTGGCGCGCTACAACGGCTCGATCGGCAAGCCGGATTATCCGGTCCTGGTGCTCGATCGGCTGACGCGGCGCTGGAGCCGGTGAAGCAGTGGCTAGTGGCTGGTGGTCCGAGGCCAGTGAAAGGCGACCAGCAGCGGGATCATCAACGGACCACTAGCCACGGAACACGGATCACTGCTTCTCGACCGGATGGCTGGCCGCGTAATCCAGCGCTTCGGTGACGGCAGTCAGGCTCGGATAGCGCGGCACCCGCAGCTTCTGACCGTTCTTCACCTGTCTGGGTTGGGGCAGCGCTCTGGGGTTGGCGCGCCAGATCAGCGGCCACAGATTGGCGTTGCCGTAGGTTTCCGGCTTCGCCGCGATCTGCCACAGGCTTTCACCGTGGCCGACGTTGTAGCTGTTGTATGCGGCATCCAGCTCATCGTTGAGCCGCAGCAGGCCGACGAGGGCGGTTTCCTGCTCGCCACGAGCCGCCGTCGCCTGGAATTGAGCGATGCGCGCCAGTTGCACGTCGTCCAGCCCGGTGCGCTCGTTGGCTTTGCTCAGCAGCGAGCGGATTTCGGTGGCGGTCGGGCTTTCCACGGCAGCGGATGGCTTGGTGCTGGGCGCGGGTGCTGGCGGCAGTGCCGCTTCTGCAGCAGCGGCGGCGGCGATCGAGGTGGCCGGCGTTTCGCGGGGCACCAGGGTCGGCAGTTTCGGCAGCGGCATCGCGGCCAGCGCCCGGCGCTCGGCTTCGCTGATCACCCCCAGGGCTGGCGCACCGCCGGCCGCTACGGCGGGCTTGGTGATCACGGCGGGTTTGGCTGGCGCGGCGGCGCTGCTTGCAGCCGCGACTGCGGGCTTCGTCGGGCCCGTTGTCGTCGGCGCTGGAACGGCGGGTTTCGCGGCCGTCGGAGCAGCAGCCGGTTTGCTGGCGCTGGCTGCTGCCGACGTGGCGGCATCGGCACTGACACCCGGCGGCTGTTGCGAAACCGCCACGCTGATCGAGGGCAATTGCCGGGTTGCCGCCGCTGTCGGCGACTTCACGGCACTGGCTGCAGCGGCAGGCGCAGGCGTTTCGGCATGGCTTGCGAAGCTCAGGCAGGCCAACAGCAGCGAAGCCAGCAGTTGAGCGCGGTGCCGGGACAGAAAGATCATGTGGAGCAGACCAGAGGCGGTAGGTAAAAAGGGAACTGCGGACCAGCGCTTGATCACATCAGCTTGTAGCCATTTTTGCCGATCGTGGCGAGCGCTGTCGGATCGGGTCGCTGCCAGGGGTGATCAACGGCGAACAGTTCGCGTCGTCGAGTCGGGACTACAATCGCGCAAATTCTGGGGTCTTTAGATGATCGACGTACTGGTGTTGTACTACTCGCGGCAGGGCTCGACGGCGGCGATGGCGCGACAGATCGCGCGGGGTGTGGAAGCGGTCAGCGGTGTACAGGCGCGGTTGCGCACGGTGCCGCCGGTTTCGGCACAGACCGAAGCCGTGGCGCCGGCGGTACCGGAAGAGGGCGCGACCTATGCCACCTCGGCCGATCTGCGCGAATGCGCCGGCCTGGTGCTCGGCAGTCCGACCCGGTTCGGCAACATGGCAGCGCCTTTGAAGTACTTCCTCGATGGCACTTCGGACCTGTGGCTGTCCGGCACCCTGGTCGGCAAGCCGGCGGCGGTGTTCACCTCGACCGGCAGCCTGCACGGCGGCAACGAGGCCACCTTGCTGAGCATGATGCTGCCGCTGCTGCACCACGGCATGCTGCTGGTCGGCCTGCCGTACAGCGAGCCGAGCTTGTCGGCGACCACCAGCGGCGGTACGCCGTATGGCGCGAGCCATGTCGCCGGTACCGGGGCTAAGCCACGCGCACTGAGCAAGGACGAGATCGAGCTTTGTCAGGCGCTCGGCCGCCGGGTTGCTGCAGCGGCCGTGAAGCTCGCCGCATGAGCGCCACGACCACGCCGCTGAGCCGTTACGCCTGGTTCGTGCTGATCGCTTGCCATGCGGTCCTGATCGCCGGCCTTTGGGTCTGGGCCGGGCCGATCACCGGTGCAATGCTGGTACTGCCGCTGCTGCTGGCGGTGCCGGGCCTGCTCAAGGCGAAGCGTTACACCGCTGGCTGGATGACCTTGCTGATCTCCGCTTATGTCGCCGTCCTGCTGTCCGAGGCGCAGGCAGTGCCGTCGCGGTACGACCTGGCTGTGCTGTTCAGCGTCATCGCGGCAGTCGAGTTCGCGGCCCTGGTGCTGTTCGTGCGCTGGTCGGCACGCGAGAACGGGGTGGCGAGGATTTGATTCCCGAAGGTCGTCATTCCCGCGCAGGCGGGAATCCAGTTTTGACCTCCGCGCAACGCAGGCAACAGAGAACTGGATCCCCGCCTGCGCGGGGATGACGTTTCTGCCTTCAGCCCCGATGCTCGCTGGCGAGATATTCCTCGGACTGCATCTCGCGCAGCCGTGACTCGATGCGGCCGAACTCGAACTTGAGCTTGGTGCCGGTATACAGCTCGTTGGCCGGCACTTCGGCGCCGATCAGCAGCTTGACGCCACGGTCGTAGAACTCGTCGACCAGGGTCATGAAGCGGCGGGTGGCGTCGTCGCGGGTGCTGTCGAGGCGGGGCACGTGGGTGAGCACCACGGTGTGATGCAGGCGGCCGAGCTCGATGTAGTCGGCGGCCGAACGCGGGCCTTCGCAGAGCGCGTCAAAATCGAACCAGACCGCACCTTCGGCGATCCGCCGTGCGTGCAGCACGCGGTCGTTCAGGGTCAGCTCGCCGGGGCCGATATCACCATGGGGTGCCAGCGTCTCGAAGTGACGGGCGAGTGCGGCTTCGGCGCGGGCATCGCAGGGGACCAGGTACAGCTCGGCATCCTGCAACTGGCGCAGACGGTAATCGGTGCCGCCATCGACGTTGAGCACGCCGACGCTGCGCTTGAGGATTTCGATCGCCGGCAGGAAGTTCTGCCGCTGCAGACCATCCTTGTAGAGGCCGTCCGGCGGCACGTTGCTGGTGGCGATCAAGGTGATGTTGCGCTTGAACAGGGCTTCGAACAGCCGGCCAAGGATCATCGCGTCGGCGATGTCGGCAACGAAGAATTCGTCGAAGCAGAGCACGCGGGTTTGCTCGGCGATTTCGTCGGCGACTTTCTGCAGCGGGTCGGCATCGCCCTGGTAGCGGTTGCGCCGCGCGTGGACGTCGAGCATGAAGCGGTGGAAGTGGGTGCGCCGCTTGCGGCTGAACGGCAGGGCGTCGAAGAAGGCATCCATCAGATAGGTCTTGCCGCGGCCGACGCCACCCCAGAGATAGAGGCCGGGCACTGCGTTCCAGCTCAGGCGGCTGGAACCGAAGCGGCGCCGCGGCGGGCTTTCGATCAGCGTTTCGTAGACCTTCTGCAGCGCGGCGACTGCGGCTGCCTGCGCGGCATCGGAAACAAAGCCTTCGCGCTGCAGATCCGCCGCGTAACGCTGCGCCGGCGGCGGTGCCAGTTCGGTCGCCGGGATCAGCTCATCGTGGTCGTTGCGGCCAGAGCCGAACAGGGCCATGCGATCAGCTCCGGGTGCCGAACGGTGGTGGCGTCCAGTCGCCGCCATCGCCGTCGGCGCTGTTGGCGAGCATCACTGCACGCGCCTGCGCGCTCAAGGCATCGGCTGCGGCACGGCTGTCATCGCTGGCCTCAAGTGCCGGGAAGCATTCGATCTCGATCGCTGCCCAACTGACCCGCTTCGCACCTTCGCCGAGCACCGCGCGCGAGCCGCGGATCACCACCGGCGCCACCTTGGCGGCCGCGCGAGCGGCGATCACGAAAGCGCCGGACTGGAACTTCAGCATCAGCGGCTCGGCGCGGAAGGTGCCTTCCGGGAAGATCGCGAACGATTCGCCGGCCTTGATCCGGTCGATCAGCGCCTTGGTCGCTTTCGCAGCTACCCGCGGCGAGCTGCGATTGACGAAGCTGCAGCCCATGCGCCGGATCGCCAGGCCGACATACGGCCAATCGGCGGCGCCGTGCTGGACCAGGAAGGTGAAGCGTGCCGGCAGTGCGGCGGTCAGCAGCAGGCCATCGAGATAACTGGCGTGGTTGCAGATCACCAGCGTCGGTTCAGCTGGTAGATGGTCGAGGCCGCGCACGCGGAACGGGATGAAGCTCAAGGCCAACCAGGCACGCACCGAGAAACGACCGATCGCGCGGCGTAGCGGCAGCGTGGGAGCGGCGATCAACAGCGGGCAGAACAACAGCAGCACGACGACAACGAACATCAGTGTCGAATAAAAGCCATGCAGCTTGCGGAGGAGATTCAGGAGCATGAGAAACGGATGAACGAGCGAACTATTATAGGTCGATGATCGAGGCTGCCCCGAACACCCTGCACCCCGAAGACGCTGCCGGCATCGAGCGCTTCTGCGATCAGCTATGGCTGGAGCATGGCCTGTCGAAGAACACGCTGGCCTCGTATCGCTCCGACCTGAGCCTGCTGGCGCGCTGGCTGCGCCGCCAGGACATCCTGCTCGATGACGCGGACGCGGCGGCAATCAAGGCTTATCTCGCTGCGCGCATGGCGTTGGCGACCCGGCCGATGCCGGAGCGCCAGCCGGCACAGCGCTTCAGTGCCGGGTCGCAAGCCCGCTTCATCACCGTCTGCCGCCGCTATTACGGCTGGCTGCTGCGCGAACGAGTGCGCAGCGACGATCCTTCCACGCAACTCGACATGCCGCGCCTCGGCCGGCGACTGCCGAAGACGCTGAGCATGCGCGAGATCGAAGCCTTGCTGGCGGCGCCCGATGCCACGCAGACCCTGGGCCTGCGCGACCGGGCGATGCTGGAGCTGCTGTACGCCTCGGGGCTGCGAGTCACCGAGCTGATCCGCCTGCGCCGCGACGAGATCAATCTGGAGCATGGTGTCGTGCGCCTGATCGGCAAGGGCAACAAGGAACGCATGGTGCCGACCGGCGAATGGGCCCTCGACGCGATCCGCGAATGGCTGCGCCACGGCCGACCGCAGATCGCGACGGCAGATTCCGCCGACTGGGTGTTCCCGAGCACCCAGGGCGGGCCGATGACCCGGCAGAATTTCTGGATGCTGATCAAGCGCTACGCGCTGCAGGCCGGCATCCACTCGCCGTTGTCGCCGCACACCTTGCGCCACGCCTTCGCCACCCATCTGCTCGAACACGGCGCCGATCTGCGCGTGGTCCAGACCCTGCTCGGGCATTCGGATCTGTCGACGACGCAGATCTATACGCATGTGGCGAAGGCGCGGCTGAAGGAGCTGCACGCGCAGCATCATCCGCGCGGGTGAAACCTTTGCGAGCATTACTCGCAAAGGTTTCACGCCTGGACAGAAGGCTAGTGCATTTTCAAGTTAAATGAACACATGTAGTTCCGTCATCCCCGCGCAGGCGGGGATCCAGTTTGGGCCTTGAGCGCTGCATCAGAACTGGATTCCCGCCTGCGCGGGAATGACGAGTGTTTTGTAAGGATTTGAAG